>JAPSKX010000003.1 GCA_031181325.1 Paenibacillus sp. | reverse complement strand
CGAGATCGGCATTACGGTCAATAAAAACGCGATCCCGAACGACCCGGCCGGCCCGATGGTCACGTCCGGCATCCGGATCGGCACGCCGGCGGTCACGACGCGCGGCATGGGCGTCGACGCCATGAAGACGATCGCCACGATCATCGCCATGACGCTCAAGAACCCGAACGACGCGGCGACGCTCGAGAAAGCGCGCGGCATGGTTCGCGATCTGACGGCGCAATACCCGCTCTACACGAACATGACGTATTAATAAGTTGAAGGGACCTTTTCCGCTGCGCGGGAAGGGTCTTCTTTTCCCTAACGGGACCATTGCCCGGGGAATAAAGAGGGGGCGCCGCATGGAACCGACAGCAATGACGAACGATGACGCCCGCACCGCCGTCGTCATGACGTTCAACCTGCGCCGCGCGACGTGGATGGACGGCCGCAACGCGTGGCGGCACCGGAAGGGGAGCGCGGCGGAAGCCATACGAGCGGCCGGCGCCGACGTCGTGGGCACGCAGGAGGGCTCGCACGCGATGCTGCTGGAGCTGAATGCCCTGCTCCCGGGGTACGCGTGGGTCGGCGAAGGCCGAAGAGGCGGCGCGCGCGACGAGACGAACGCCATCCTGTATCGCGCGGACCGCTGGGAGCCCGAGCGGTCCGGCACGTTCTGGCTGTCGGAGACGCCGGAGCGTCCCGGAAGCCGCGCTTGGGGCGCCGCCTTCCCGCGCATCTGCACGTGGGCGCTGTTTCGTTCGCGGTGCCGGGACGGTCTGCGATGGGCCGTCTTCAATACGCACCTCGATCATATCAGCGCTTCGGCGAGGCGACGGGGCATCGAGCTCGTCGCGGCGCGCGCGCCGGACGTCGCCGAAGGCGTGCCGCTCGCGTTGACGGGAGACTTCAACGCGAAGCCGGGCGGCGAGGTCGCGGAGACGCTGCGGGAGGCGGGCTGGCGGAACGCCTTCGACGCGATGCCGGGTGGCGCGGCCGAAGCCGGCGCGACGTACCACGCCTTCCGGGGCGGCGGCGAGCGGGGAAGGCCGATCGACTACATCTATTACAAGGCGTTCGCGGAGGAAGTCGAGGCGTTCGTCGACCGCGCCGTCTACCGCGGACAATATCCGTCGGATCATTACCCGGTGGCCGCGAGGCTTCGTTGGCCATAGGTCGGACGGCTCCGGTGATCGATGCATGGGGAAAGAGCCCGGAGGACGGACCTCCTCGGGCTCTTTCCCATCTCCCCGTCGCCGAACCGCCTGCCAGCCTCGCTCGAAGCGGTGCTGCGGCGAAGAAGGCGCCGACCGCGGCGGGTCTATTGAGGCACAATGCGATAGTACGCGCGGTCCGTGGCGACCTGCAGCTCGCGTTCGTCGATCTCGCTCCGGAACGACGGGCCGAGCGGGATTTCGTACGAATGCCTCGGAAGCTCCGCGGCGCCGCCGCCGTCTTCCGTAGAGATGCGCCCGTCGCCGAGCAAGACGAGGCGATCTTCTTCTACGTAATCGTCTCGGTCCGGACTGCCGGTCAGGAACGAGACCTTCTGCACCGTCATCATCACTTGATCGACGTCGCCTTGCTCCTCCTTGCGAATGACGAGCGGGGTGTTGATTTGTCCCATGAACCAATCTGCGATTTCCGCCACGCGGTGATCCATCGTTAACGTCGCCCTCCGTTCGAACGCGGTAGTGAATTGTCGTCCATTACCATGTCCAGGGAAGGCTTCCGTCATGCATGACGACGCGGCGTCGCTTGCGCGTCCGTCGCGTCCGGCTTCGCCGCGTCGCCGCCGGAGAGAGGGTCAGAGGCGGCGGGAGCGTCCGCCTTGACGGCCTCGGCGCGTTCCCAATGCATCTCCGCGAGCACCTCCGCCAGCACCTCGACGGTGCGGTAGCACTCCTCGAGCGTATTGTCGACGCCGCCGAATTCGATTAAGATGCTGTTCGGCGACAAGCTTTGGTTGAATTCGCCGTTCGAGCCGGCCTTCTTGCCGACGACGCCGCGCGAGATGCCCTTCACCTTTTCCTCGATTCGATAATGCAGTTCTTCCGCGAGCGCTTGATTTTTCTCGTAATTCGGGTTTTTCTGCCCGACGACGAAATACAGCTTCGCATAGGAAACCCCGTCGACCGTCAGCCGGGTCTTATCCGCCCGCGCCGCGTCCCGGTGAATGTCGATGAAATAGTTCAAGTCCTCGTATTTGGCCATCGCGGTCTTGATCGTCTTGCGGGATTCATTGTAGGCGCCGCGCCATGGGTACAAGAGGTCGGAATGGATCGCGCCGACGCCCTTCTTCTCCAGCGATTCCAAGAGCCTCGCGCCGACGGCGGCGACCGTGTTGCTCTTGTCGTTCTGGTCGTACGCCTCGTCGATCTTCGTAATGCCTTCGAGCTCGGGCAAGTACGACTCGGTCGGGTGCGAGTGATAGATGAACACGACGTTCGGCGCGGGCTCCGGCGGCGATTCCGGGTCGGGCGGAGCGCTCGGCGATTCGCCCGGAGACTCGCCCGGCTGCGCGTTCGGATCGGGCGTCTCCTCCGCCGGATCGGACGGAGCCTCCCCTTGCGGCGGTTCGCCGCCGATCGGGCCCTCCGGCAGCGCCTCGGACGGCTCCTGCAAGTGGGGCGCCGGCGGCACCTCGACGGGGTAATCCGCCGGACCGGTACCGATGCCCTGGATGAGGATGATGCTGCCTTCGCCTTGCGCGCCCGGAAGCAGCTGCGCGGCCAACGTACGCGGGTCGGCCGGGTCGATGCCCGTCGTCAGCTTCGTAAGGAACGAAGCGACATTCTTCGTCGAGAAGGAGGAACCGTCCTCCGTGGGGGCCAGCTTCGGGATTTCGATGCTCAGCAGATCGGCGTAGAAGCGGCTCGGCAGCGCGGCGGCGGCGGCGTCCAGTCCCCGGACCGCCGGCGCGTCGAGCTTCCATAAGATCGATATCGCGGTCACGGCGACGAAGCTTCCGATCACGCACCAAGCGACCGTCGTGCCGAGCGCTCTCGCGATGCCGCCCAGCGATTCTCTCGTCCATGCCAACGCTTGTCTCCATCGCATGCATCATAACTCCTTCGGTTCTAACGAATTCGCATTGCTCTCTCTCTTCTCTCATCTCTATGAAAGGATGCTAGCAAGTAGAACCGAATCGCCTTCGATTCGAATGCGAGAACGGGCATAGTGCATGGCCGAGGCGACAATGTTATAATGGGTAAGGTTTTAGGCAAATTTACAGACAAAAAAGGAAAAACGCACCTGACGCAAGGGGGACCGGGACGCATGAGCAAAGTGTTTTTGTGCGATCATCCGCTTATTCAACACAAGCTGACTTACATACGCGACGAGCGTACGAATACGAAGGATTTCCGCGAGCTGGTCGACGAAGTCGCGACGCTGATGGCGTACGAAATCACGAGGGACGTGCCGCTCGAGAAGACGACCGTCAAGACGCCGGTGGCGACGGCGGAGGCGAAGATCATCTCCGGCCGCATGCTCGGCCTTATTCCGATCCTGCGCGCGGGCCTCGGCATGGTCGACGGCATTTTGAAGCTGCTTCCGGCCGCGAAGGTGGGCCATATCGGCCTGTACCGCGATCCGGACACGCTGCAGCCGGTCGAATATTACGCCAAGCTGCCGACGGACGTGCTGGAGCGGGAACTGATCGTCATCGACCCGATGCTCGCGACGGGCGGCTCGGCGATCGCCGCGATCCAGATGCTGAAGAACCGCGGCTGCCGCCAAATTAAGCTCATGTGCCTCATCGCAGCGCCGGAAGGCGTGAAGGCGATGCAGGAGGCGCACCCCGACGTCGATATATATACCGCTTCGATCGACGATTACCTGGACGATCACGGTTATATCATTCCGGGGCTCGGCGACGCCGGCGACCGGCTGTTCGGGACGAAGTAAAGACGGACGAGAGGGGAAATTTCGGAAGATGGTTCAACGGATTAAAGTAATGACCGTGTTCGGCGTCAGGCCGGAGGCGGTCAAGATGGCGCCGCTCGTGCTCGAGCTCCAGCGACATCCGGAATCGATCGAATCGATCGTATGCGTCACGGCGCAGCATCGGGAGTTGCTGGACAGCGTGCTCGATACGTTCGGCATCCGTCCGAATTACGATCTGAACGTTATGAAGGAGCGGCAGACGCTGAACGAAGTGACGATTCGCGTGCTACAGGGCCTCGAGCCGGTGCTGCAGGAAGCGAAGCCGGACATCGTGCTCGTGCACGGCGATACGCTTACGTCGTTCCTCGCGAGCTATGCGGCCTTCTTGCAGCAGATCCAAGTAGGGCACGTGGAAGCGGGATTGCGGACCTGGAACAAGCTGTCGCCGTATCCGGAAGAGATGAATCGCCAGCTGACCGGCGTGCTCGCGGATCTCCACTTCGCGCCGACCGACTGGTCCGCGGCCAACCTGCGTCGCGAGAACAAGCGAGAAGACGCGATCTACGTCACGGGCAACACGGTGACCGACGTCGGCCGGTATGTCGTTAAGGAGTCTTATGCGCACCCGATTCTCGACTGGGCGTCGGGCAAGCGGTTGGTGCTGATGACGGCGCACCGCCGCGAAAACCTCGGCGAGCCGCACCGCGACATCTTCCGGGCGGTTCGGCGCATCGCGGACGAATTCGAAGACATCGCGATATTGTATCCCGTCCATCCGAATCCGGCGGTGCTGGAGCCGGCGCGCGAGCTGCTCGGCGGACATCCGCGCATCCGTCTGGCCGAGCCGCTCGATCTGGTGGAAATGTACAACTTGTATCCGCATACGCACCTTATCTTGACGGATTCCGGCGGACTGCAAGAGGAAGCGCCGTCGTTCGGCGTGCCGGTGCTCGTGCTGCGCGATACGACGGAACGTCCGGAAGGCGTCGACGCCGGCACGCTCGAGCTCGTCGGCACCGACGAGGCGAAGGTGTACGAGCGGGCGAAGGCGCTGCTGTCGGACGGGGCGCTGTACGATCGGATGAGCCGCGCGGCCAACCCGTACGGCGACGGCCGGGCGTCGGAGCGGATCGTCGCGGCGATCAAGCATCATTTCGGCGTCGCGTCCGAGCGTCCGGAGCCGTTCGCGCCGTAACGCGCCGCGGCATCCGACAGCGTACAGTCGCACTGTACGGTTTTAGAACCGGGAAAACGTTGATTTATCAAGGTTTTCCCGGCACCCGTTCACGGAATGTTTGAATTTTTATGAATTGACAATGCTTTTTAAACTTCGCTACAATGGATGAGGTTGGTTGGTATGAAGACGCCTAAGAAATCGAGCGGAGAACACAGTCCGTTGAAAACGGTATTATGGGTCAATGCGATCGGCATCGACTTCGCGGGCTGCGTGGTAGCGGGGTATTTTCTGGGCGACTTCTTGCAAAGCCGCTTCGGGGGCGTGTTTTGGATTTTGGGCGGATTGGCGCTCGGGATCGCCGCAGGCGTATGGAGCGCTGCGATCCTAATTAAACGGTTTACTGGAGCGTAAGAATGGATGATATTAACGGTTTTCTCCGGAAGATTGTCAGGGCGACCTCGTTTTTCTTATCCTTCTGCCTTCTGGCCTGGGCCATCGTTCCGGAATGGCGGGACGTCTGCGCCGGGTTGGCGTTAGGAGCGACCGCCAGTCTTGCCAACGCTCTGTTCTTGTCCGCCAAAGTGAAGCGGATCACGAATCTCCCGCCGGACGGCGGGCGCCGCAGGATGGGGATCGGGTTTTGGACGAGGGTCGCGGTGGCGCTGCTGGCGATCTTGGCGGCGACGCGTGCTCCGGGTATTAATTTGTATGCGGTAATAGCCGGATTATTTTTTTCTCAATTGGCAACACTCCTATTGGGCATTTTTAGTAGTCGCAAGGATTAGGATATGGATCTTTGACTTTTTCGCCGGGAAAGGGGTGAAAACAAAACATGCATTTATCACCGATTATCGAGCTCTCGCTGTTCGGCTTGCCGTTCAAACTCGATTTGTCCGCCTTGTTGATGCTCTTCGTGACTTGTGCGATCGTATTCGTCTTCGCCAAACTCGCGGTACGAAATCTATCCGTCACGAATCCAGGGAAGCTCCAGAATTTTATTGAGTGGGTCGTCGACTTCGTGCGCAACATTATCGGCAGCGTAATGGATGACAAGCGGGGAAGACGTTTTCTCTCTCTCGGCATGACGTTGATTCTGTTTATCTTCGTCGCGAACTTGCTCGGGTTGCCCTTCTCCGTGGTGACGGAGCACGTGAAGCCGCTGATTGTGTTCGGCCACGAGGTCGCCGCGGTTACCGAGGAGCTTCATCACGATCATATTCCTCACGTGTTGTGGTGGAAGTCGCCGACGGCGGACGCATCCATTACGTTAGGGCTCGCGATTATGATTATTGCGATGGCGCACTTCCTTGGCTTGAGAAGCAATCCTAGGAAGTACTTCAAGCACTTCGTCACGCCTTTCCCAGTGTTTCTGCCGATCAACCTGATGGAGGTCGTCTCCAAGCCGTTGACGCTCGGTCTTCGTCTATACGGAAACATCTACGCAGGGGAAGTGTTGATTTCCGTATTGCTGGGCCTGTCTGCCGCAAGCATTCCGGGTTTGATCATATGGCAGGGCTTCTCCTTGTTCGTAGGGGGGCTGCAAGCGTTCATCTTTACGATGTTGGCCATGGTATACATTTCGCAAGAATTGCATGCGGATGGCGATCACGAGCATTAACTAGGTGTTTATCCGCCTCATTTAGAAATTGAGCGACGGATCCAATACAATACAAATTAATGATAATTCCAAGGAGGATGTTTTCAAATGGGAGCAATGGCATTATTGGCAGCAGCAATCGCAATCGGCTTGGGCGCGTTCGGCGCGGCGCTTGGTAACGGTTTGGTCGTATCCAGAACGGTAGAGAGCATCGCTCGTCAACCGGAAGCGAAAGGCACGCTCCAAACCACGATGTTTATCGGCGTAGGTATCATCGAGGCCATCCCGATCATCACGGTCGTCTTGGCGTTCTTGTTCATGGGTATGGCGTAACACGACAAGTAACGAGGGTTGGCGGGGAAGGCCTGTGCCTCCGCGCCTTCGTTTTGTTCACCGCATTCGCAAGGAAAATCGTGGTTGAGCATCTGAAGAAGGTCAGGGGATTTGCCAGTTCCGCAAGCGGGGCGACGGCAGCTTTCTCTTGCACCGTTAGCAGACTGAGCCTTCTGGAAGGGAGTGGCAGCAGTTGGTAATTCTTTGGGAAAATATATTGTGGACCGTTCTGTCTTTCGGGATCCTATACTGGCTGTTGAGCCGTTACGCGTTCAAACCGTTATTCGGCATTATGGATAAGCGGAAAGAGCTCGTGCTCGGCGAGCTGCAACAGGCCGAGGCCGATCGGAAAGCCGCTGCGGCGTTATTGGAAGAGCAGCGCAAGGCGATCGAGGACGCGCGCAAGGAAGCGTACGACATTGTCGAGCAGACGAGGAAGGTCAGCGCGAAGTCCGCGGAAGAGATCGTCGAAGCGGCCAAGAGCGAAGCGGCTCGATTGAAAGAAGCCGCAATGCAGGACATTGCGAGCGAGAAGAACAAAGCGATCGCCGAGCTTCGCAATCAGGTCGGCGAGATGTCCGTCAAGATCGCTTCGAAGATTATCGAGAAGGAAGTCGACGCTTCCGCGCAAGAGCAGTTGGTCGACAAGTACCTTAAAGAGGTCGGAAGCCGATGAGCGCCGTTGCGGCAAAGCGGTATGCTAAGGCGCTGTTCACCGTAGCCAAGGAGAAGGGCGCGCTCGAGGAAACCGGCAAGCAGCTCGACGCGGTCGCGGCCTCGATCGAAGGTCATGCGGACATCCGCGCCTTCTTCGGCCATCCGAACATTGAGACGGACGTGAAGATTCGCGCTTTGGAGAACGCCGTAGGCGGACAATTGGCCGAACATGTCATAAATACGCTCAAGCTGCTCATCGTTCGAGGCCGGGGCAACACGGTTCCCGACGTCGCGGCCGCATTCAGGAGCATCTCCGACGAATCGTTGGGACGCGCCCATGCGAACGTCACGTCGGCCTTCGCGCTGACGCCGGAGCAGCAGGAAGAGATCGCGCGGAAATTCAGCGCGCTGACGGGCAAGACCGTCACCGTCGAACTAGCCGTGGACCCGTCGCTGCTAGGCGGCATCCGCGTTCGAATCGGCGATACGTTGTACGACTCTAGCTTGGCGACGAAGCTGGCCGAGATCGAGAAATCGTTTAATCACGCACGATAGGGGTGAAGGTTCGTTGAGTATCAGACCCGAAGAAATCAGCACGCTCATTAAGCAGCAGATTGAACAATATCAATCCGAAGCGCACGTAGCGGAAATCGGCACTGTCATCTACATCGGGGACGGGGTCGCGCGCGCACACGGGCTTTCGAACGTTATGGCCGGCGAGCTGCTCGAATTCGAGAACGGCTCCGTAGGTTATGCGCTGAACCTGGAGGAAGATAACGTCGGTATCGTTATCTTAGGCCAATATCACGACATTAAAGAAGGTCAGCAAGTCAAGCGGACGGGCCGCATCATGCAGGTGCCCGTCGGCGAAGCGCTGCTCGGCCGCGTCGTCAACCCGCTCGGCCAGCCGCTCGACGGCAAGGGCCCGATCGAGACGACGGAAACCCGCAACGTCGAATCGCAGGCTCCGGGCGTTATCGACCGGAAGTCCGTTCACGAGCCGATGCAAACCGGCATCAAGGCGATCGATTCGATGATCCCGATCGGCCGCGGCCAACGGGAGCTCATCATCGGCGATCGTCAGACCGGCAAGACGTCGATCGCGATCGATACGATCTTGAACCAGAAGGGCAACGGCGTCATTTGTATTTATGTCGCTATCGGCCAGAAGCAATCCACGGTCGCGCAAGTCGTCGAGACGCTCCGCCGCCACGGCGCGATGGACTACTCCATCATCGTTAACGCGGGCGCATCCGAGCCGGCTCCGCTTCTGTGGCTCGCGCCGTATGCCGGCGTGTCGATGGCCGAGTACTTCATGTACAAAGGTCAGCACGTTCTTATCATCTACGACGACTTGACGAAGCAAGCGGCCGCATACCGCGAATTGTCGCTGTTGCTCCGTCGTCCTCCGGGCCGCGAGGCGTATCCGGGCGACGTATTCTACTTGCACTCCCGTCTTCTCGAGCGCGCGGCGAAGCTGTCCGACGAGCTCGGCGCGGGCTCGATCACGGCGCTGCCGTTCATCGAGACGCAAGCGTCCGACGTCTCGGCGTATATCCCGACGAACGTCATCTCGATCACGGACGGTCAGATCTTCTTGGAGTCCGACTTGTTCTACTCCGGTCAGCGTCCTGCGGTCAACACCGGTATTTCGGTATCCCGCGTAGGCGGTTCGGCGCAAATCAAGGCGATGAAGAAAGTCGCCGGTACGCTTCGTCTCGACCTTGCGCAATACCGCGAGCTTGCGGCGTTCTCGCAGTTCGGCTCCGATCTCGATAAATCGACGCAAGCCCGCTTGACGCGCGGCGCGCGTACGATGGAAATTCTGAAGCAAGGCGTGAATGAACCGATGCCGGTCGAAAAGCAAGTCGTCAGCATCTACTTGGCGACCAAGGGCTTCCTCGACGATATTCCGGTTGTGGACGTGCTTCGCTTCGAGAAGGATTTCCACGGCTATGTCGATGCGAACTACCCGCAAATCTTCGGCGCGATTCGCGAAACGAAAGACTTGAGCAAAGACACCGAAGCACTCATTACGGAAGCGGTGGAAAAGTTCAAAAAGGGCTTCTCCGTTTCGGCGTAAGCGCGGAAGGAGCGTGATTAAGCATGGCTAAAGGGATGCGCGATATTAAGCGCCAAATTAAAAGCACACAGAACATGAAGCAAATTACGAAGGCGATGGAGATGATCGCTTCGGCGCGATTGCGTCGGGCGCAGGAAGCCGCTCAATCGGCGCGCCCGTACGCAGAGAAGCTGCGAGAGGTCATCGGTGAGATCGCCGCCTCCGGCGGCGTGAAGCATCCGATGCTCGAACGGCGTCCGATCCGGCGCACCGGCTACATCGTCATTACGTCCGATCGCGGATTGGCTGGCGGCTACAACGCTAACCTGCTTCGGAAGGTCATGCTGACGATTCGCGATAAGCATCGCTCCAATCCCGACGAATATTTGATCTTCGTGACAGGCCGCAAGGGGCGCGATTTCTTGCGTCGCCGGAATATCCCGATCGCGCAAGAAGTCGTCGGCTTGCCGGATTTCCCGCGATTCTCGGATATCAAGGATGTGGCGAACGGAGCGGTGAAGGCGTACGAATCCGGCGTCATCGACGAGTTGGTGTTGGTGTACAACGAATTCCGCTCCGTGATCTCGCAGACGCCGGTCGATAAGACGTTGCTGCCGCTCGGGGAAACCGGGCAAGGCGGATCCGCGTCCAGTTACGAATTCGAGCCTTCTCCGGAGGTCGTGCTGAACCATATTCTCCCTCGGTACGCGGAGACGTTGGTTTACAGCGCGGTACTCGAGGGCAAGGCAAGCGAGTTCGGCGCGCGGATGACGGCGATGAGCAACGCTTCTAAGAACGCTTCGAAATTCATCAATTCGCTCACGCTGCAATATAACCGTGCGCGTCAAGCGTCGATCACGCAAGAAATTACGGAAATCGTGGCGGGCGCGAACGCGCAAAGCTAACGATTCCGATAAAGAGGTTTCGGTTTGACAGTCGAGCAACGAGGCAATACGAATGTAATGTCCGCTGGACTGGGTTTTATAGTCGAGCAAGGAGGGAATACGATGGTTAAAGGACGCATTATTCAGGTTTTGGGACCGGTTGTCGACGTAGAGTTCGAACGCGGACAACTTCCCGAAATCTCCAATGCGGTAAAGTTATATCGTGCAGGAGAGACGGAAGCGTCGGTCACGGCGGAAGTCGCGGTTCACCTCGGCGATAACGTCGCGCGGACGATCGCGATGTCTTCCACGGACGGTCTCGTTCGCGGCGGCGACGCGATCGACACGGGCGCACCGATTTCCGTACCGGTAGGGGCAGCAACGCTGGGCCGCGTATTTAACGTATTGGGCGAGCCGATCGACAATGCGGGAGACGTCTCCCGCGACGTGGTGCTTCCGATCCATCGGGAAGCGCCGGCATTCTCGGAGCTGTCCACGCAAGCGGAAATTCTCGAGACGGGCATTAAGGTTGTCGACTTGCTGGCGCCTTACGCGAAGGGCGGTAAGATCGGCCTCTTCGGCGGCGCCGGCGTAGGCAAGACGGTCTTGATCCAGGAATTGATCAACAACATCGCGCAAGAGCATGGCGGGATCTCCGTATTCGCCGGCGTCGGCGAGCGTACCCGCGAAGGGAACGACTTGTACCACGAGATGAGCGATTCCGGCGTTATCAGTAAGACGGCGATGGTGTTCGGCCAGATGAACGAGCCGCCGGGCGCTCGTCTGCGCGTCGCCCTGACGGGTCTGACGATGGCCGAGTTCTTCCGAGACCAAGAAGGCCGCGACGTATTGCTGTTCGTCGACAACATCTTCCGTTTCACGCAAGCGGGCTCCGAAGTATCCGCCCTTCTCGGCCGGATGCCTTCCGCGGTAGGCTACCAGCCGACCCTCGCGACGGAGATGGGCCAGCTGCAAGAGCGGATCACGTCCACGAAGAAGGGTTCCGTTACGTCCATCCAGGCGATCTACGTTCCTGCGGACGACTACACCGACCCGGCACCGGCAACGACATTCGCGCACTTGGACGCAACGACGAACTTGGAGCGTAAAATCTCCGAGCTTGGCATCTACCCTGCGGTCGATCCGCTCGCTTCGAGCTCGCGGATTTTGTCGCCGGACGTGGTGGGCCAGGAGCATTACGACGTTGCGCAAGGCGTGAAGCGTCTGCTCGCTCGTTACAAGGAGCTGCAGGATATCATCGCGATCCTCGGTATGGACGAATTGTCCGACGAAGACAAGGTGACGGTCGCGCGCGCGCGCCGCGTACAACGGTTCCTGTCGCAGAACTTCCACGTTGCGGAACAGTTTACCGGTACGAAGGGGCAATACGTTCCGGTTAAAGATACGGTTCGCAGCTTCAAAGCGATCCTGGACGGCGGATACGACGATCTCCCAGAAGCTGCTTTCCTCTACGTAGGCACGATCGAAGAAGCGGTAGAGAAAGCCAAAACATTGTGATCGGGGGTCTATAGACCATGAGCTCAATGTTATTGGAAATCGTCACGCCGGAGCGCAAGATTTACAACCAAGAAGTCAATATGGTCATCGCCAAAGGAATCGAAGGGGAGCTCGGCATCTTGCCGAACCACATTCCGATGGTGACGCCGCTTCGCATCGCCGCGGTCACCGCGAAGGTGCATGGGCAGAAGGATCATATCATCGCCGTCCACGGCGGCTTCATGGAAGTACGTAAAGAGAAGGTTGTCATCTTGGCGGAGAGCGCGGAGCTTCCGGAAGAGATCGACGCCGATCGCGCCGCTCGCGCGAGGGAACGCGCGGAAGCGCGTCTTCGCGAAGCGCGGAAAGAGAAGATCGATTACCATCGAGCGGAGCAAGCGCTGCAACGGGCGATGCTTCGCATGAACGTACGGAATCGGGATATATAATCGCAAGCGGAATAAGCCTCTTGGAATGCGAAGGATACGCTGTATCCTCTGCACTCCAGGAGGTTTTTTTTGATTCCAAGGCAAAGGAAAGAACGCGTGAGCGAAATCAGGACAGAAACGTAATGACGTTTAAACTAGAAAAGAATATAATGGACTTCTTTGAGTAGTTCATGTTTAGAGATTGTATAGTTCCTATAAGTTTATAATGGTTTGTCAAGGCTTTAGATCTTGAAAGGAGCTTGTTCATTTGATAGGGAAGAAACCGAGAGCATTCGCATCGATGGTAATGGCATGGGTATTATTGATCTCTTTAGTAGTTCTGTACAACGATCCTGCGGCGGGTGCGGCGCCCCCCGGCGAGTCGACGACGTTCGGAGGCGCTCCGGCGGCTTGGCCGGGCGCGTTCGAGGCATATACGGATGCGCAAGGCAACGTTTTGTACGACCCTGCCAACGAGAGCGGCGTCAGTCCTGACGATACCGACTTCTTCAGCGGCGCGATGAAGGGCTCCGGCAACCGCCCTTCATTTTACATCTCCAGTGCCGCCGATGCGGGAGGCAAGTCGCATCTAGTGTTTCGCATGCGGCTCATAGCGGATCCGCGGGACAAAAACGGTGGATTCTTATCGACCGTATGGATGGTGCAGCTGTGGAAGAACGGCTCGAAAGTCGCCGCGGTAGGCTTGAACGGTAAGCCTGCGAAGGAAGATTACATATATATTTCGAACGGCGACGGTTCCGTCGTCCGTCCAATCTATAAGACCGACGGAACGCGAACGAACGTCCCCGGCGCTAGAGTCGTGGAGGAGACCGGAACGGGCGATTACCTTCTCGATATTCAGGTGCCGCTGGAACAGCTGCAGGCGATCGATCCTTCGATCGCGGACGGCGCGCTTCGCTTGAAGTTCGTGACCTCGAAGGCGGCCAACTTATCGGTCGAAAACAAGGACGTCATGGACGGCGATGGAGCCGGGGTCAGCTTGTCTCCGTTCGCGATCAATCCGCTGCCGACGATCGCATTTACGAGCATTCTGCCGGGAACGACCACGATCTCCGGCGTTACGACCCACGTGGAACCGAACGCTCCCGTGACCGTCGCGATCTCCGGGCCCGAATCGCCGCTGGCGCCGCTCGTACAAGCGGACGGCACATGGAGCGCGACGCTCGCGCAAATGCCGCCGGACGGCGTTTACACGATTCGCGCAAGCGTAACGAACGGTAACGGGGACAGTGCGGCGATCGAGGAAACGATCGATATTTCTTCCAGAATTTCGATTGACGTGCCGTCCATGGAGGAACCCCGGTTGTTTACGTTCCCCGCGGAGATCAGCGGGTCGTATGCGCGTATGAAAGGCCCGAAACAGTGGGTTAACTTCAAAATTTTGGACGGAAACGGTCAAACAACGCTTCATGAGGAAGCTAAGCTCAGTATGGAACCTTGGAAGGCCAGCGGATACGCAAGTAAGGTAGGCGTGGGAGCGGCAATAGCCCCAGGAAATAAATATATTATTACAGCGGCCGAACAAGACAACAAAGTAATAAGTCAGACGGCCGTCGCAAGGAAAACCCTGCAATATTTGCCTAGTATGATCACAATCGTTGAGCCGGGGGCGACGACGGACGGAACGCCGACGCCGACCGTGAAAGGGACGGCGGCGCCGAGTGTGCGGGTGCAACTGCTTATCGACGGACAGCCGTATCGGGAAGTGCGCTCGGACGAGGCGGGGAATTGGTCGATCGACGTCGACGATGCGCTCGCCGGAAGAGCGGTGTCCGATCCTCCGTACGTCTTTACAGCAAAGATGTACGACGACGCGAGCGAAAGCAAGACGAGCGCTCCGCTGAACTACGGCGTCGTGGACGTCGATATCAGTATCGAGAACGAGGACGACACGATCACTGTAACGACGGCGGAGCCGACGGTGCGCGGACGGACGACTGACGCCGCAGTCAATGTGACGGTGACGGGCGAAGGCCAAAGCTACTCGGTACCGGCTGTCGTGACGAACGGGAAGTGGTCGGTTGCGTTGACCGGCGAGTATGCGCTGGAAGAAGGCGGCACGTACACGGTTACGGCGAATACGGTAACGGATGTATCCGAACCGGCGACGACGACATATGCGGTTAAGACGTCGACGAACGTCGATATAGAGAATCCGGCGGTTCTCGCGGACGTCGACGATCCGATCACAGGTACGGTCGAGGCCGGCGCGGATTTGTTCGTCACCGTGAACGGCAAGGTGCCGGACTCCTCGCTGTTGATCCACGATTCCGTGACCGGGACATGGTCGATCGCTCCGAGCGTCGGAGGATGGGATAACGGCGATTATACCGTCGTTGCCGTTGCTTCGGACGCTGCAGGCAATATGGCGGAGGACGTCGCTTCGTTCACCATCGCCCAGGCGTCCGCGCCGACGGCAAGCGGCGTGACGGTAAGCGGGACGGCGCAAGTGGGTTCGCAGCTGACCGGCATGTACGAGTACGCCGACGCGAACGGCGACGAGGAGTCGGGGACGACGTACCGCTGGCTGCGGTATGACGCGGCGCTCGGCGGGACGGGCGTGGCGATCGACGGAGAGACAAGTCTGACCTACACGTTGACGCAAGCGGACGCGGGCAAGTATATCGGGTTCGAGGTGACGCCGAAGAACGCGATAGCGCCGACGACGGGAACGGCGGTAGAGGGCGCGAATCGCCCGGGCCCGATTACCGAGCCGACGACCCCTCCCGTTACGGCGGTCGGAAGCGTAGACGGCGCGGGAACCGTTATGGTTAGCGGAGCTTCTCCGAACGCGGCGCTCACGTTGTACGATAAGCAAGGCGTACAGGTCGCAGCCGGAGCGGCAGACGCCGAAGGACGGTACACGTTCGCAGGAGTGGCGTTCGGGGCGGAGTATGCCGCGACGCAAACCTTGAACGGCGTAGAGAGCGCCTTTTCGAACAAAGTCGTTGTCGGCCCCGGCACCGTCGTCGCAGTCGGCAGCTCCGGCGGCGAAGGAACGGTCGAGCTAACCGGCGCGGTATACGGGGCGGCGGTTACGCTCTATGATAAGCTGGGCAACGTCGTCGGAAGCGGAATCGCCGACGGAACCGGAAGCTACACGTTCCAAGGCGTGCTTACGGGAACCGACTACGCGGCTACGCAAACCGTCGACGGCATCGAAAGCGCTGTATCCAACAAAGTGTCGGTCGGCACGGGCTTGATAACGATAACGGGAAGCCGGAACGGGGCGGGCACGATCACCGTGACCGAAGCCGTATATGGCGCCGTGCTGACGCTGTACGATAAGAACGGGGCGGTAACGGCGACCGGGATCGCGAACCTCGGCGGGACGTACACGTTCGTCGGGGTGCCTGCCGGCACGGATTACACGGCGACCCAAACGGTGGACGGCTTGGAAAGCGGCCGATCTTCCAAGGCTGACGTCGGGCCGGGACCCGTAGCCGCCGTCGGCAGCGCCAAAGGCGAGGGAACGGTAACCGTATCCGGCGGAAAACCGAACGCGGCGCTCAAGCTGTACGACAAGGACGGGCGGCTCGCAGCGACGGGGGTCGCGGACGGGAACGGCGCCTTCGTCTTCGCCGGCATTCCGGCGGGGACCGACTATTCGGTAACGCAAACGGCGGGCGGCTTGGAGAGCGAGCCCTCGGCGAAAGTTCGGGTCGGCGACGATGTCGCGGACGCGTTAAAGCAGGTCAAGGTGCGATTCTCGCAAGGGGATATCTGGGAGAGCGTGACGCTGCCGGTCTTCTTGATCGCGGATGGCGCCTACGAAACGGTCGTCGGCTGGAAGTCGAATAAGCCGGCCGTCATCAGCATCGAGCCGGAAGCGGCAATGCAGGGCGGCGAGGTCCCGGAATATAAGACAAGTGTGAATCGTCAAGCGGAAGACGTCAACGTCATCCTGACCGCGATCGTCGAAAAAGACGGCCGAAGACTGGAAAGAACGTTTCTGCTCATCGTAAAGAGCAATCGACTCGAAGAAGAGAAGGTAACGACGCCCGCGACGAACGCGGTCAAGGTCGGAGAAACGATGGTCGATCAAGGCGTCAGGGTGACGAGAACGACGCTGACTACGAACGGCGCGCCGGCGCAAACCGTCGATAAATTAGTAATGTCGGACGAGGCGATGCAGGCGATCGTAAATACGGTCGCCGGCGATATTCGAATCGATTTCGACGATAAGCCGAACGCGTCTTCGGACGCACGGGCGGACGAAATCGCCGTCGAGATCGCGAACGCGGCGCTGCAGGTTATCGAACGAAACGGGGGAGCCCGCGTATTGAACGTGACGACGCCGGAAGGCGCCATCCAACTGCAGCCGAACTCAATCGCGCAGTTGACCGAGGCCGGCATCGACTTGTTCTTCCGCATCGTTCCGATTCGGGACGCGCGCGAGAAACAGGTCGTCGCGAACCGAACGGCGCAGACGATGCAGGCCGAGGCCGGCAGCGGGAAAGCCGCGGAAGTACTAGGCATCCCAAGGGAAATCGTCACGAACTATGTCGGGTACGAAACGGAAGTCATTTTCCCATTGACGGGTCTTGGGATTACATCCGAACAAATCGATTCGATTCGGCTGCTCATCGAACACGACGACGAGATCAGAATCGTGAAGGTCGGGAACGGTCCGTTGGACGGAACGATCGTTACCGACGATCGGAACGTTCCCGTAGGCTTTAAGTTTAAGCTGCACAAGTTCAGTACGTTCACGTTCTTCCGGGTGACCGATGCGCCGACGTCGACAACGCCTGCCGATACGGTCCATTCCGACGACGTTCCGGTGCAGGAAGCGTCCATTACGCCGCCAAGGGAAAACGAGATCGTAACCGATCGGGAAGTGACCCTGGAAGGGAAAGCGACGCCGAACGCGCAAGTGGACGTCTACTTGAACGGACGGAAGGTCGGAACCGTGAAAAGCGACGCGAATGGAACGTGGACGTTCTTTGCCGGTGAGTTGGCGGAGGGCGAGTACGAGGTTCAGACGGCGATCGCAGGTTCGGGCGCCAAGAGTCAAGCTTACAAATTCGTCGTCGCGAGAGCGTTCGTTCATTACAAATATATTAACGGATATCCCGACGGCGAGTTTAAATCGGAGAACTCCATTACAAGAGCAGAGATGGCGATGATGCTCGCGCGAATTTTGCAGCGGAGCGAAGTCTTCGCAGCGTCCCCGGGAATCGGCGCCGCGTCGTACCCCGACATGCCGACGTCGCACTGGGCGTTCGGGGCCATCGAACGGATGAAAGAAACGGGAATTATGAAAGGATACGAGAACGGGGAGTTCCGCCCCGACAAGCGGATCACGAGAGCCGAAATGGGGGCAACCCTGTTGCGCTTCCTCAATCTCGAACCGCTGGCCGGGACGACTTCCGTCTACTCCGACCTCAAAGGGCATTGGGCGATCGATCATATCGAAACGCTTCGTCAGAACGGAATCATGAACGGGTATCCGGAAGGGAACTTCTACCCGAATCGGGATCTGACGAGAGCCGAAGCCGTGACGATGATCAACCGGGCGGTCGGACGCGGGCCGTTGTTAGGGAATTACGCTTCATTATGGCCGGACGTATCGAAGACGAATTGGGCGTATGCCGACGTCGGAGAAGCATCGAAGTCGCATGAAGCGATTTGGACGCAGGACGGCAAAGAACAGTGGATTCGTTTTGTGGAAGAGGAATAAATGAAAAGGCGGTCGCACCTCGGAATGGAACCGGGGGGCGGCCGCCTTTTTCATGGAAGGGAGAGAATCCTGTCGCTCACAGGATCGCTTCGCGGCCGTGCAGGCGCCGTACGTAAGCGATTTGACCCGCGTGGAACGCTTCGTGATGAAGCAGCTGCTGGACAAGGTCGTACGGCGTCGGGCGGCTCGCGTCTGCGGCCAACAGCGCGGCGTCGCCGAGACCGGAGGCAGCGTCGCGGAACGCCCGTCGCGTATCGTCGTAACGTCCGATCGTCTCCTGCCATTCCTCCTCAGTCAATGCGTCCGGCGTTTCGACCCAGCTTCTCGCTTCATCCCATTGGTCGGGACGTCCGCCTAACCGATGCGTCGCTTCTTCCGCGCTATACAACAGATGGTGGAGGATTTCGTAAATGGTATGCCCGCCTTGAACGGGACGGCGAATCGCTTCGTCGGGGGTGACGGTGGCAAGTAAGTCGCGCAGCGACGCATGCCAATAATTTCTTTCGTAAATCATCTCGAATTGTTTCGCCAGCGAAAGCCCAGGGGTAAAGTCCATATTATAACCTCCTAAATAATTTTTGATGGTTTAATTGTAGCTGTGAGACATTGCCAATGTCAATAAGGCATGGTACGGTGGACATAGTATCGCTAGGCGGGAGTGGAAGGGCTTGAATGACAAGGAAGCGGGACCGGCGTTCAGCTTTCTCGGCGGATCGCTGCCCCTCGATTATTGCAACACGGTAGATTGGCATTCCAGCGCCGCACCGGCCGATCGGCTTCATGGCTACGCGGACGTCGTAGCATGGGCGATTGCCGCGGAAGCGTTAAGTCGGGAGTCCGGCGCAGCGCTGCTGGATGCGGCGAAGACGCGAGAGCCGGAAGCCGAGGCGGCTTTCAGGAAAGCGTTGGACGTGAGGGAAGGGTTATTTCGTATATTCAGCGCGGTCGCGCACGGGGAGCCTCCCCCCGGGGAGGACGTCGAGATGCTGAACGCGATGTGGCGTGAGGCGGGGGACAACCTGTCGTTGGTTTTCGAGGATGGCGCCTACGTTTGGAGATGGCGGCTCGGATCCGAGGTCTCTTGGCTGAGGCCCTTGTATCCGGTCATCCGAGCCGCCGTAGAGTTGTTAACCTCGCGGCAGGCGGTCGATGTGCGCAGATGCGAAGGGCCGCCCGGCTGCGGATGGCTGTTTCTGGATCATACGAAGAATCATAGCCGCCGTTGGTGCAGCATGCGGGACTGCGGGAACCGGGCGAAGATGCGGAGGTTTCAGGAACGAAAGAAAGGAAAGCAAGGGAACAACGGTTAGAAATCCGCTGTGGATGGAAGACTTTGTGTTGGGGGTCATGGAACGTACAATCCTATTTGGCAACAAAAACGACCGCGTAAGGCCGGGCCCGCTACTTTGCATATACTCCGATTGGAGTTTTTGTTATAATGGTAACGTTTTATAGCCAATCTTTTCTAATTATATGCGCCTGATGCGACGACAAGGAGGAATCGAAGACTTGGAACATTACATGAACAATTACGTGCTGGTAGCGATTTTCGTTGCGATCGGCGTGCTGTTGCCGGTCGCCGCGCTGACGCTCGGCCGCTTCTTGAGGCCCCACAAGCCGACTCCCGAGAAGCAAACGACATACGAGAGCGGCAACGAACCCGTAGGGTCCGGGCAGGTCCGATTTAACGTACGATATTATTTGTTCGCGCTGATGTTCGTCGTGTTCGACGTGGAGGCGGTATTCTTGTATCCGTGGGCGGTCGCCTATGATAAACTCGGCTTGTTCGCCGTCGTGGAGATGTTGATTTTCGTCTCGCTGCTGGTGATCGGACTCATCTACGCTTGGAAGAAGAAGGTGCTGAAATGGACCTCGATTTAAGCAAGATTTCGCCGGAAGAGCACGAGGAGATGCAGCGCAACGTCTTCATGACGACGCTCGAGCAGCTGAAGGCGTGGGCGCGCAGCAACTCGCTGTGGCCGATGACGTTCGGGCTCGCTTGCTGCGCCATCGAGATGATGGGAACGGGCGGCTCGCATTACGACTTGGACCGGTTCGGGGTCATCTTCCGGACGTCGCCGCGCCAGTCGGACGTCATGATCGTGGCGGGCACCGTCACGAAGAAGATGGGACCGCTGCTCCGCAAGCTGTACGACCAGATGCCGGAACCGAAGTGGGTTATCGCCATGGGCTCCTGCGCGACCGCAGGCGGGCCGTACGTGAAGTCGTACGCCGTCGTGAAGGGCGTCGATCAGATCGTACCCGTAGACGTCTACATCCCGGGCTGCCCTCCGAATCCGGCGGCGCTCATCTATGGCATTAACAAGCTGCAGGAGAAGATCCGTTACGAAGCGAAGACCGGGAAGCGGGTGACGAGTCAGTGACGGAAGACGATAAAATCAAGAAGGCCGCCGAGGAGCTGGCGAAGGAAGCCGGGGGGAATCCGCCGGAGCCCGCGCCGGAAGGCACCGACGTGTCTATGCCCCAGAACGAGGACGAAGTCGCGAAGTATAAGCCGGAACCCGATAAGGACGGCGAAATCCATACGAACGACGTCGGCGCGGTCGAGAAGGTCGAAGACGGGAAGGCATCGCCGACGAAGGAAACCGTGAAGCGGGCGGAAGCGCTGCAGGCGCAAGGCGATGAAGTCGCCAAAGAGCAGGCGCGCGACGTCCAGGCCGCAGTCGAAGGCAAGAAGGAGCTTTCGGAGACGAGCGGGGCGGACTCTCAGGGCGCTACCACCGAGAAGCCTCCAGCGAAAGCGGTTACGACGGACGAGGACCGCGAGGCGAAGATTCGGCGCGCGCAGGAAGCGCGCGCGGCTCGCGCCGCGGCGGCCGGCGGCGCGGCGCCGGCGGAGGGCGAAACGGCCGAGAAGCCGGCTCGCGCGCCGAGAGCGGAAGGCGAGCGCCCGGCCCGCGCGCCGCGCGCGGCGAAGACGGAGGACGGCGAAGGCGCCGAGCCGCCGAAGCCGAAGGAGCCGTCGAAAAATCAGCCGCTGCTGGAGCGATACGCGGCGATCGTAGCGGAAGCCGTCGGAGCGGACGCGATCGAGTCGGCCGACATCAACGAGAAGAGCGGCGAGATCCCGACGCTAACCGTGAAGGGAGACCGCTGGTTCCGAACGGCGGAGACGTTGAAGATGCATCCCGAGACGGGAATGAACTATTTGCGCAATGTGTCCGGGGTCGACCAGGAGACGCATCTGGAAGTCGTATATCATCTTATTAATTTGACGACGAAGCAGGAGGTCTGCGTGAAGGTGAAGGCCGATCGGGAAAAGCCGGTCGTTCCGTCCATCACGCCGCTGTGGGCGACGGCCAACTGGAACGAACGCGAAATCTTCGACCTGCTCGGCGTCGACTTCCCGGGCCATCCCGACCTCAGGCGCATCATGATGGCCGACGATTGGGTCGGCCACCCGCTGCGCAAAGACTACGAACCGTTGGACCCGGAGGTGTAAGGACAGATGGCCTTAAGAACCGAAGAACTGTTGCTGAACGTAGGCCCGCAGCATCCAAGCACGCACGGCGTCTTTCGGATCGTCGTCAAGCTGGACGGGGAAATCATCAAGGAAGCGATGCCGGTGATGGGCTACCTCCATCGCGGCACGGAGAAGCTTGCGGAAAACCTCACCTATACGCAAATCATCCCCTACACGGACCGGATGGATTACGTATCGGCGATGACGAACAACTATGTGCTTTGCAACACCGTCGAGAAGCTGATGGGGCTCGAAATTCCGGAACGCGCCGAGTATTTGCGCCTCATCGTGATGGAACTGCAGCGAATCGCTTCGCATCTGGTCTGGTGGGGGACGTATCTGCTCGATATCGGGGCGATGAGTCCGTTCCTGTACGCGTTCCGCGACCGGGAGAAGATCATCGATATGTTCAACGAGCTTTGCGGCGCGCGTCTTACGTACTTCTATATGCGCATAGGCGGCGTGAAGTGGGACGCGCCCGAGGGCTGGATTCAGAAGGTGCGGGATTTCGTACCGTACATGCGCGAGAAGCTGAAGGAATACGATAACCTCGTCAGCGGCAACGAAATCTTCCTCACGCGAATCAAGGGCGTCGGGAAGTACGACGCGCAAACCGCGATCGACTACGGGCTCAGCGGCGCGAACCTGCGCTGCACCGGGGTGAAGTGGGATTTGCGGAAGGATCAGCCATACAGCTTGTACGAGAAGTTCGACTTCGACGTGCCGGTCGGGGCGAACGGGGATTGCTACGACCGCTATTTCGTCCGTCTCGCCGAAATCGAGCAGAGTCTTCGCATCTTGGAGCAAGCGATCGACAACTTCCCGGGCGACGGCCCGATCATGGGCAAGGCGCCGCGCGTGATCCGTCCGCCGGAGGGCGAGATCTACACGGCCATCGAGTCGCCGCGCGGCGAAATCGGCTGTTACCTCGTCTCCCGCGGGAAGGATAAGCCGTTCCGGATCAAGTTCCGCCGTCCCTCGTTCATCAATCTGCAGATTTTGCCGAAGCTGCTCGTCGGCGAGACGATGACGAACTTGGTTACGATTCTGGGCGCGACCGATATCGTCGTCGGGGAGGTGGATGGCTGATGGGAGCCTACTTCGAAAACCCGCTCTCTTGGACCGGGTTTTTCACCATGCTG
This sequence comes from Paenibacillus sp., assembly GCA_031181325.1. Classification (GTDB taxonomy): domain Bacteria; phylum Bacillota; class Bacilli; order Paenibacillales; family YIM-B00363; genus Paenibacillus_AE. The sequence continues at coordinate 43,757 of JAPSKX010000003.1, read as the reverse complement.
GCCGTGGGCGTGCTCATGTTGCTCATCGTGCTCGGCTTCGTCACGTACGCGATTTACTTCGAGCGCAAGGTCATCGGCTACATGCAGCTCCGCCCGGGTCCGAACCGAACCGGTCCGTTCGGCCTGCTGCAGTCGGTCGCCGACGTCGCCAAGCTGCTCATTAAGGAAGACACGATTCCGGCCAAGGCGGACCGCGCGCTGTTCATTCTGGCGCCGGCGATCGCCTTCGTGCCGTCGTTCGCGGTCATCGCGACGCTCCCCTACACGAGCAATCTGTATGCGGCGGACTTGAACGTAGGTCTCCTCTATTACGGAGCGCTGACGAGCATCTCGACGCTCGGCATCGTGCTCGGCGGCTGGGCGTCCAATAACAAGTACTCGCTGCTCGGGGGCATGCGCTCCGCTGCGCAGATGATTTCGTACGAGGTACCGCTCATCCTGTCGATGGTCGGCGTAATCATGCTGTCCGGCAGCCTCAATCTCCGGACGATCGTCGAAGGGCAAGAAGGGTACTTCTGGAACTGGAACATTTTCCCGCAAATTATCGCGTTCGGCGTCTTCGTCATCGCGGCGATCTCCGAGCTGAATCGGACGCCGTTCGACTTGCCGGAGGCGGAGTCGGAGCTTGTCGCCGGCTACCACGTCGAGTACAGCGGCTTCCGCTTCGCATTCTTCATGCTGGCGGAGTATGTATACGTCTACGCGATCGCGGCGCTGACGACGGTGCTGTTCCTAGGCGGTTGGCATGCGCCGGCGCCGTTCCTTGAGTTCATTCCGGAACTGATCTGGTTCCTGCTGAAATTTTCCGCGGTCGTCTTCGTCTTGTTCTGGCTGCGCGCGACGATGCCCCGGATCCGGATCGACCAGCTGATGGGGCTCGCTTGGAAATACCTGCTGCCGATCGCGCTCGTCAACATCTTCCTCACTGCGCTCGTGAAAGAATTGCTGAAATAACCGCTGGATGGAGGGGTACCTATGAAAGGGATCGCGAAAGGTCTAGGCGTCACGCTCAAGAGCTTCACGAAAGAGAAAGTGACGTACGCTTATCCCGACGTGCCGCTGACGATGCCCGACCGGTTCCGCGGCGTGCAGCATTTCGACCCGGACAAGTGCATCGTGTGCAATCAGTGCGCGCGCATCTGCCCGACCGAGTGCATTACGCTGACGGGCAAGCCGAATCCGGACCCGGAGAAGAAGGGCAAGGTCATCGACACGTACGATATCAATTTCGAAATTTGCATCTTGTGCGATCTGTGCACGGAGGTGTGCCCGACCGAAGCGATCGTCATGACGAACAACTTCGAGCTCGCGACGTACAGCCGGGACGATCTGTTCAAGAACATGGAATGGCTCAATGACAACAACACGAACGTCCGCAGCGAAAATACAAGGAATCCGCAGCCGGGCGGCAAAGGAGGGGCCAGCTAGATGTCGTTCCTGACAGGCGAATTGGTCGCCTTCTTCGTATTCGCCCTGCTCATTATCGGCGGCGCGATCTTCATGATCAGCTTCACGAAGGTCGTGCACATGGTCGTCTCGCTCGCGTTCGCGTTCCTAAGCTTGGGCGGTCTGTACGTACTGCTCGAGGCGGAGTTCGTGGCGTTCGTGCAAATTCTGATTTACGCGGGCGCGGTATCGATCCTGATGATCTTCGGCATCATGCTGACGAAGCATGAGCAATCGGACGAAGCCTCGCCGTGGACGGCGCAAGAGACGTTGTCGGCGATCGGCTGCGTCGCCTTGTTCGGCGCCCTGTTTTTCGCGATTCAGAACGCCGAGCTGCCGGGGGGCGCCGGCTTCGATGCGGGCGTCGACAATACGGCGGCGATCGGACAAATCATCTTCACGGAGCGGGTGCTGCCGTTCGAGCTCGTATCGGTGCTGCTCACCGTCGCCTTCATCGGCGCGATCGTGCTCGCCAGAAGGGAGGAAGGGCAATGACGGTCGACTTGGCCTCTTCCTATTTAACGCTGGCGGCGATTTTGTTTTGCATCGGCCTGTTCGGGGCGCTGACGAAGCGCAACGCGGTCATCGTGCTGCTGTCGATCGAGCTGATGCTGAACGCGGTCAACCTGAATCTGGTCGCGCTGTCGAAATACGGCGTCGCGCCGTCGTTGACCGGCCAAATTTTCTCGTTGTTCACGATTACGGTCGCGGCCGCCGAGGCGGCGATCGGCGTGGCGATCTTGATCGCGCTGTTCCGCAATCGCGGCACCAGCGACGTGAAAGACATGAACGAAATGAAGCGATAAGGAGGGGGAAGACAAGTGGATTTTACTTTCGTGAATTACGCGTGGCTCATTCCGGTCTTTCCGCTCCTGAGCTTCCTGATCCTGACGGCGCTCGGCAAGGGCGGCCGGAAGCTCGGTCCGATCATCGGCGTCGTCGCCGCCTTCGTCTCGCTCGGTCTCGCGCTGCTCGTCTTCTTCGAGCGGATGGACGGCTCGGCGGCGGCGTACACGTGGGAGGAATGGCGCTGGCTCGACGTCGGCAGCTTCTCGCTGTACATGGGCTTCGAAGTGACGAACCTGAACGCGCTCATGCTCGTCGTCGTCACGCTCGTAAGCGCGCTGGTGAATTTATATTCGCTCGGGTACATGGCGGAAGACGAGCGCATCTCGACGTTCTTCGCTTACGTCTCGCTGTTTACCTTCTCGATGCTGGGGCTTGTCATCTCGTCCAACATCGTCATGCTCTACATCTTCTGGGAGCTCGTCGGCGCTTGCTCGTTCCTGTTGATCGGCTTCTGGTACCATAAGCCGGAAGCGAAGGCTGCGGCGAAGAAAGCGTTCATCGTCACCCGGATCGGGGACGTCGGACTGTTCGTCGGCATCCTGCTGTTGTTCTGGGTCATGCCGGGCCATCAGCTCGATTTCAGCACCATACATAACGCGTTCGTCGGCGGGGAGATCGATGACGGCATCGCGACATGGATCGCCTTGCTCATCTTCGTCGGCGCCGTCGGCAAGTCGGGCCAATTCCCGTTGCATACATGGCTTCCGGACGCGATGGAAGGACCGACGCCGATCTCGGCGCTGATTCACGCGGCGACGATGGTCGCGGCGGGCGTCTACCTCGTCGCGCGTACATACGATATTTTCCTCGCGTCCTCGGTCGCCTTGGAAGTCGTTGCGTACGTCGGCGCTTTCACGGCGCTGTTCGCGTCGACGATCGCGATCGCGCAGAACGATATCAAGCGGGTGCTCGCCTACTCGACGGTCAGCCAGCTCGGTTACATGATGCTGGCTCTCGGCATGGGCTCAGAGCTCGGACTCGCGGCGGGCATCTTCCATCTGTTCACGCACGCGTTCTTCAAGGCGCTCCTGTTCCTCGGGGCCGGCAGCGTCATTCACGGCGTCCACAACCAGGACATTCGGGAGATGGGCGGGCTGTTCGGGAAAATGAAAATCACCGCCGTCACGTTCTTGATCGGCACGTTGGCGCTGTCCGGCATCGTGCCGCTCGCCGGCTTCTGGTCCAAGGACGCGATTCTTTCCGAGACGCTGCATCACGGACACTATGTGCTCTTCGCGGTCGGCCTGCTCGCCGCGTTCTTCACAGCGTTCTATATGACGCGTCTCTACGTACTAGTATTTCTCGGGAAATCGCGGGCGAAAGACGCGCATGCGTACGAGCATGCGCACGAGTCTCCGTTCGTCATGACGCTGCCGCTGATCGTCTTAGCCGTCTTGGCCGTCGCAGCCGGCTTCGTGAACCTGCCGGGCGAGGCGCCGTGGCTTGCGGGCTGGCTTGCGGGCGAGACGATCCCGGAGCCTGCGAATTGGACGGTTATCGTATCGTCCACTGTCGTAGCGTTAGCGGGCATCGCGGTCGGGTACTTCGTCTATCGCAGACCGGGCGCAGTCGATCCGTCCAAGGAAACCGGTCCGGCGTTGCTGCGCAACAAGTATTACATCGACGAAATCTATCAAGCCGCGCTTGTAGCTCCGTATCGCGCGCTCGGGCAGCTGCTCCAGCTGTTCGATACGTACGTGGTGGACGGCGTCGTGAAACTGGCGACGGCGGCGACGGTCGGCATCGGGCGGCTCGGCACGCGCCTGCAGAACGGCCAGATGCAAACGTACGGCCTGATCATGCTGCTGGGGTGCCTCGTGTTCCTTGCGGCGCTTGCCGGAAGGAGGTTCCTCTAGATGCTGGATAACATTCCGATCTTGTCTTTGATCGTCTTTACGCCGCTGCTCGGCGTTCTGGCGCTGCTCTTCGTGCCGAAGACGAACGGGCGTCTCATCCGATGGATCGGCATCGGCACGACGTTCTTGCCGCTGCTCCTGACCGGTTGGGCGTACGCCTCGTACGATCTCGCGGCCGGAGGGCCGCAGTTCGCGGAATCGCTGCGCTGGATCGCCTTCTCGCTGAACAGCGAGCTGCTGGAACAGCTCGGCGGTACGGCGTCGTATCAAGTGCAGTTCGATTACGCGCTCGCGGCGGACGGCATCGCGCTGCCGCTCGTCTTCCTTACGGCGTTCGTGGCGACGATGGCCGCCTTCGCCTCCGTCCATATCAAGAAGCGGCACAAGACGTATTTCATCCTGTTTCTTCTGCTCGAGATGGGAATGCTCGGCGTCTTTCTCGCGAGAGACTTGTTTCTCTTCTTTATGTTTTTCGAGATTACGCTCGTGCCGATGTTCTTCTTAATCGGAATCTACGGGCTGTACGAGAGGGAAAAGGCGGCCAACCGCTTCCTCGTTTACAACGGGTTAGGTTCGGCGCTCATGCTGATCGCCTTCCTGACGTTGATCGCGACGGCGGGCATGTCGATCGAAGGCAGCTCCTTCGTCTACTCCGGCAGCTATGACGTCATCTTTAAGAATATGCACGACGCGGCGTCTCTCTCGAATATGGGGCCGGAATTCGCGCAGAACTTCCCGAACCCGTTCTTCTTAACGGAAGGAAACCGCACGTTCGTGTTCTTTCTGCTCTTGATCGCCTTCGGCATCAAGCTGCCGATCTTCCCGTTCCATACGTGGATGCTGCGCGTGCATACGGAAGCGCCGCCTTCGATCGTCATGATCCACTCGGGCGTGCTGCTGAAGATGGGCGCTTACGGTCTGCTGAAGTTCGGCGTGTTCTTGTTCCCGAACGAAGCGAAGCAGTGGGCGGTACTGATCGCGATTCTCGGCGTGATCAACATCCTGTACGGGGCGGCGCTCGCCTTCGCGCAGAAGGAATTCAAGCTTGTGCTCGCGTACTCGTCGATCAGTCATATGGGCATCGTGCTGCTCGCCGTCGCATCGATGAACGCCATCGGCGTTCAGGGCGCCGTCTTCCAGATGGTGTCGCACGGTCTGATCTCGGCGCTCATGTTCCTGCTCGTCGGCAGCATCTACGAACGAACCCAGTCGACGCTGCTCTCTTCGATGGGCGGCTTCGCCAAGTCGATGCCGTTCCTGAGCGGCATGCTGCTCGTCGCGGGCATGGCGTCGCTCGGATTGCCGGGGCTCTCGGGCTTCGTAAGCGAGTTCCTGGCGTTCCTGTCGTTGTTCGACGCGATGCCGGTCATTACGGCCGTCGGTTGTCTGGGTATCATCTTCGCGGCCGTCTATGTCCTTCGAGGGGTGCTGGCGATCACCTTCGGGCCGGCGACCGAGACGTCGCTGACGTATAAGGACGCGCGGTGGGTCGAAGCGGTGCCGATGATCGCGCTAGCGGCGTTCATTCTCTTGCTCGGCATCTATCCTGCGGTGTTAAGCGAGCCGCTGCAAGCGACGATCGGCGGGCTCGAGCAGCTGCTCTCGGGCGCCGAAGCGAACGGGGGAGGTTAAACTTTTGGATTCGCTAGACACACTACAACGACTGCAAGTATCGGACCTCGCGTACCTTGCGCCCGAGCTGACGCTCGTCATCGCCGCGGTCGTCTTCTCGCTGCTGGACCTTGCGATGCCTCGAGACTTCAACCGGTCGGCGATCGGGTGGCTGACGCTCGTCGCCTTGGCCGGCTCCGCCGTCTTCGTCTCGATGCAGCTCGGCGTCGAGCAGCCGATCTCGCTGCTGAACCAATCGTACCGGGTCGACGACTTCGCCTTAGTATTGAAGCTGGTGTTCCTCGCCGGCACCGCGATCTCTATACTGATCAGCCTTGGGATGAAGAAGGAAGATCTCGGCGGCGAAGACGTCGGCGAGTATTACTACTTCTACTTGCCGGCGACGCTCGGGGCGATGGTCGTCGCTTCGTCGGCGGACCTCATCATGCTGTTCGTCGGGCTCGAGCTGCTGAGCATCACGACATACGTCATGGTCGGCATGCGGAAGCGGGTATCCGTATCGAGCGAAGGCGCGTTCAAGTATGTCGTCATGGGCGGCATCTCGTCCGCGTTCATCCTGTACGGCATGTCGTTCCTATACGGGTTGACCGGCTCGACGAACTTGCTGGAAATCAATATGGCGCTCCGCGAGGGCGGCATCGACCAATTCGCGGCGCTGCTCTACATGGCGTTTTTCTTCATGCTAACGGGCATCGGCTTCAAGGTCGCGGCGGCGCCGTTCCACGCCTGGGCGCCGGACGTGTACCAAGGGGCCGCGACGCCGGTAGCGTCGTACCTCGCCGTCGTCTCGAAAGCGGCCGGCTTCGCGCTGCTGTTCCGACTGTTTTATACCGGCTTCTTCCAAGTCGGCTCGGAGCGGTATCCGCTCCACGACGATATCTTCTTAACGCTCGCCGTCCTGGCGGCTGCGGCGATGGTCGTCGGCAACGCGATGGCGCTCCGGCAGCAGAACGTCAAGCGGCTGCTCGCCCTGTCCGGCGTTGCGAACGCGGGGTACCTGCTCGTGCCGATCGTGGCGCAGGTCGGATTGTTCCACGTGAGCGGCTACGCTGAACTCGTCTACTACATGATCGCGTACCTGTTCATGAACATGGGGGCGTTCGCGGCGCTCGCGATCGTGTCCAGAGCATCGGGCCACGACGACATCAGCGGCTTCGCCGGCTTGTACCACCGGGCGCCTTGGACGGCGTTCGCGATCGTGCTGCTCGTCCTGTCGCTCGCCGGCATTCCGGTGACGGGCGGCTTCTTCGGGAAGCTGTTCATCCTGCTCGGCGCGGTCGAGATGAAGTTATTCTGGTTGGCGCTCGTCATGATCGTGACCAGCGTCGTGTCGTTCTACTATTACTTCGGCCTGATCCGCCAGATGTTCATGCGTTCGGGCGCCGACGAGTCGCCGCTGCAGGTGACGCCGGCGCTCAGCGTCGCGTTGTGGTTGTCGGCCGTCGCCGGCGTACTCATGGGCTTCTTCCCGGGACCGGTGCTGAACGCGCTGGAGCGGTTGTTCCGATTCACGACCGACTTCTTCGCATAACGATTAGATGCGGCGATAAGGGACTTGTCTCCAAGGCGGCGTTGCTGCTTTGGGCAAGTCTCTTTTTCCGTTCGGAGAGGGGGCCTCATTCCATCGAAGAACAAGACGGCACGACGCGAACGAAGCGTATGCCCCCCGCCGTTCCCACACGGATGACGCAGACGCCGCAAGCGCCTCCGTTGCCCTCCGCGTACGTTGCACTCCCGCGAACGCTTTCATCTGTTACATTTTCCCGAACATATGCAGAGGCAGGGTTTACGCTCCGAACGGCGAAATAGTATGTAGTTAGTGGATTTTAACTGCGAGGGTTGGCAAAGCGGGGAATGCAGGATGAAACGAACATTCGCAACATGGATCGCGGCGGGGCTGGTAACGGCCGTCACGGCGGCGGGACTGCTGGTCGGCGGAGCGGCGGCGGCGGCGGCGAACGATCCGCATTACGATAAACAGCGATATCTCGAGCAAACCGGGGTACCGGCGGCATGGGAAGCCATTCGGACCGGAGGACGCACCCTGCAGGATGTGACTGTGGCCGTCGTCGACACCGGCGTGGACTTGAAGCACCCCGACTTGGCCGGGCGGCTCGTCGAAGGGGCGAACATCTTGGACTCGAAGCAAGCGCCGCAGGACGACAACGGCCACGGCACCGCGGTCGCCGGCGTTATCGCGGCCTTGACCGGCAACGGAGAAGGAATCGCCGGCATCGCGCCGAACGCCCGCATCATGCCGATCAAGGCGGTCGGCATGAGGGGCGTCGGGGAAGAGGAGCATCTCGGCCAAGGCATCCGCCACGCGGTGGACCAAGGGGCCGATATCGTCGTACTGTCCTTGGGGCTGCACCTCTATTCGCCGTATTTGGCCGAGATCGTCGCATACGCCGAGAGCAAGGGCGTCGTGCTCATCGCGGCGACCGGCAACGAAGGGAAGACGGTCATGTACCCGGCGGCGTATCCGACCGTCGTCGCCGTCGGCGGGGCATCGCTGACGAACGAATACAAGGCGTTGTCGAACTTCGGTCCCGAGGTCGATCTCATCGCGCCTTGGTTCGTCTATACGACGGGGAACGGCGGAACTTATATTTACAAGGAAGGCACCTCTATGGCCGCCCCGCAGGTGGCGGGCGCGGTCGCGCTCCTGCTCGGACTCGAGCCGGAGCTCACGCCCGGGGACGTGCGCGAGCGGCTGCGGCAGGCGGCGTTGCCGCTCGACGGAGGCTGGAACGCGCGCACCGGGTACGGCTTGCTGCGGACGGACGCGGTGCTAACCACCCGGACGAAGCCGGATATGCACGAGCCGAACGATCGGAAGGACCAAGCGAAGCCGACCTCGGTCGTGACGGTCGTACGCGGCGAGTTCGCTTCGCGGCAGGACGTCGATTGGTTCGCCTTCGACCCGCCGTACCAAGGGGAGGTCGGCATTCGCGTCAAATCGCTCGACGGCAAGCCGCTCCCCGTCGAGCTCGTGCTCGATCAAGGCCGAGCGGCGCCGCTCGCGTTCGACCTGTCGGACGGCCAAGAGGCGCGGCTGCCGTCGCCGGACGGCGAACGGCTGAATGCGATGCTCCGACTGCAAGCCGGCGCGGCCGATGGCGCGACGCCGTATCGCATCGAGACGGATTTCTACATTTATTCGGATCCTTACGAGCCGAACGATAAAGCTTACCAAGCGTATCGGCTGCCGACGAAGGCGACGAACGTCGTGGAAGGCACGTTCAGCAAGATCGACGATCAAGATTGGTATTCCATCAAGTTGGATGCGCCGGGCACGTTATCCGCGCGGCTCGAGACGGACACGTGGCGGATCGACCCGGAGCTGTACATCGTCCGCGAGGGCGATGCGCCTTCGAAGCCGTTCGACGAAAACGGGGAGGGCTTGCCCGAATTTTCCGGGGACATCGACGTCGAACCGGGAATCTACTATATCCGGGTGAGGAACGTCAAGGCGATGTTTCCGCTGCCCGTCGTCGGGGAGTATACGCTGACGATCGAGTTCGAGAAGAAGTTCTTCGACGACTTCGAACCGAACGACCGTTCGTACCAAGCGACGACGATGGCGCCGGACCGGACGTACCGCGGGGTGTTCGATTCCGCGAAGGACGAGGACTGGTTCCAAATCCGCGTCAGCCGCAAAAGCTTGGTAACGATCGATATCACCGATATTCCGCTCGATCGTTATATGTATTACACGCTGTTCACCTCCGGCACGCAGCAGAAGTACGGCCGCGCGAGCCCGTTCGGCACGACGTCCATGAAGCTGACGCACGAGCTGGAGGCGGGGGTGTACTATATACGGCTCATGACGGACGCGGCGTATCAAAACCAACAGTACGGGGTAACGTTCCGCAGAGCGCCGCTCGCGGCGGGCTTCACCGACATCGACGAGCATTGGGCGCGCGAGAGCATACGGGAGCTGGTGGACAAAGGCATCGTGAAAGGGTACGACGATTACCGATTCGACCCGAACGGCACGCTGACGCGGGCCGAGGCGGCGACCTTCATCGCTAGGGCGTACAGCTTGAAGCCGAGCGGCGCTGCGCGGACGTTCCCGGACGTGACGCGGGACCACTGGGCGATGGAGACGGTGGCTTCGGCCGCGGCAAGAGGCATCATTCAAGGGTACCCCGACGGCACGTTCCGTCCGAACGACCCCGTAACGCGGGCCGAGATGACGGTGATGGCGGCGCTGGCGTCCGGCCAGAGCGGGAAGTCGGCGACGGGCACGTCGTTCACGGACGTATCGCCGGACCATTGGGCGGCCTCGTATATTTATGCCTTCGTCGACGGCGGACAGCTGCAAGGCTTCAAGGACGGCACGTTCCGTCCGAACGGGCGGGCGACCCGCGCCGAGTTCGCGACGCTGCTCGCCGGCTTGTTGCAATAAGGAAGGGGAAGAGGCGCGTTGGACTGGATCGCTAATATGAACATGCTTCGCATGGCCGTCTTGCTGGGATGCGTCGCAGTCTCTTGGTGGGCGCTGGCGGGGCTCAAGTTCGAACGCTTCGTCAGCGCGCCCGGCAGCCGGCAGGCGAAGCTGCTGCATCTGCTGCTGGCGGTCGTGCTGGGGCATCAATGCGCGGCGTTCGTCTTCTCGTACATCGGATGGTCTGCGCCCTGAAGGCGGTTTTCAAAGCCCGGCGGAATAGGATAGGAACAGATTGTTAACAATGAGTAGTACAACCGTCATAAATCGAAAGACCCTTTCGAATGCTGTAGAAACTTAACAGTTGTTTCAAGCGTTGGCTGATGCTACACTGAAAAGCAGCGTGCAGAAACACGTCGAATTTTGTCATGGCATCCGATAATTTTCGGCACTTACGATTTCTACAGAGCGGAAAGCGCGGAGGGACGAACGTATGAGCAAAATTTTGATCCGCGGGGGCAACCGTCTTCAGGGCAAAGTGAAAGTAAGCGGCGCGAAGAACGCCGTATTGCCGATTATCGCTGCCTCGATCTTGGCATCGGAAGGCGAGTGCCGCATCCATGAAGCGCCGCCTCTGGACGATGTCATCACGATCAGCCAGGTGCTGCACGCCCTTGGCGTCAATATTCGTTATAAGGACGAAACTGTATACATAACCGCGTCGCAGCTGGAGAAGAGCGAGGCGCCGTACGAGCTGGTTCGCAAGATGCGCGCGTCCTTCCTCGTCATGGGCCCGCTGCTCGCTCGGACGGGGTACGCGCGCATCGCGCTTCCGGGCGGCTGCGCCATCGGCACGCGGCCGATCGACCAACATCTGAAGGGCTTCGAAGCGATGGGCGCCGAGATCGAGATCGGGCAAGGCTATATCGAAGCGCGGACGAACGGCCGGAAGCTGCAAGGCGCGAAGATTTATTTGGATGTCGCCAGCGTCGGCGCGACGGAGAATATCATGATGGCCGCGGCGTTGGCCGATGGCGTAACATTGATCGAAAACGCGGCGAAGGAGCCGGAAATCGTCGACCTCGCGAACTTCATGAACGCAATGGGCGCGAAGGTTCGCGGCGCGGGCACGGGCATCATTCGGATCGAAGGCGTCGACAAGCTGGTCGGCGTCCGCCACACCGTCATTCCGGATCGCGTCGAAGCGGGAACGTACATGATCGCCGCGGCGATCACGAAGAGCGACGTCTATATCGAAGGCGCGATCACGGATCACTTGACGCCGGTCATCTCGAAGCTGCAGGAGATGGGCGTGACGATCGAGGAGGACGAGAACGGCGTACGCGTACGGGCAAGCGGCGGCTTGAAGTCGGTCGACATTAAGACGCTGCCGTATCCGGGCTTCCCGACCGACATGCAAGCGCAGATGATGGCGCTGCTGCTCGTCTCCGACGGTACGAGCATTATCACGGAGACCGTGTTCGAGAATCGGTTCATGCACGTCGACGAATTCAAGAGCATGAACGCGCAAATTAAGGTAGACGGCCGGTCCGCGGTCATTAAGGGCAATAGCGCGCTGAAGGGCGCGAAGGTATGCGCGACCGATCTGCGCGCCGGGGCGGCGTTGATTCTTGCCGCGCTCGTTGCCGACGGCGAGACGGAACTGACGGGGCTTCATCACCTGGATCGCGGCTACGTCGATATCGCGGGCAAGCTGAGACGGCTCGGCGCCGATGTGGAACGCATAGAAGCAAGCGTTCTCGTCGAAGAAGGACAAGGGAAGGGTTTGCCGTTCTTCTCTACGCAAGTGTCGCCGTCGATGGCATAACATTCATAAATTCGGAACCGGAAGCGAGCCCTTAGGCTCGCTTTTTGCATGTCCGCGTTTCGGCGAAGCGTTCTACCATCGAAGTCCCGTTCATAGAATAGTAGCGTATCGAACGGGAGGCTGGAAGCATGCGCAGCAATCATCGTCGTTCGCGGGAAACGAAGCGGCGTCTGTTCGTCCTAGCGGCGGGCGTCGCGTCGTTTATGGTCGTCATTTTCCTCATCCCCAGCATTCTAGTAAATCGGATCGAGGCCTGGGAGCCTGCTAAGCTCCTCCCGCTGCAGCCGAAGGAGCAGTTAGTCGCGCAGGAAGCGCAAATCATGGTGCCGGTGTATTTGACGGAACGGAAGGAGACGGTGTCCGTCCCGCTGGAAGCATACGTGCGGGGCGTGTTGGCGGCGGAGATGCCGGTGGAGTTCGAGCTGGAGGCGCTCAAGGCGCAGGCGATCGCGGCGCGAACGTACCTGGCGAGGCGACTGGCGTCGGGCGAGACGTCGGGGGTGCCGCTCGGCGCGGAGGGCGCGCTCGTCACGGATACGGTGGCGCACCAAGCGTACGCGACGGAAGAAGAGCTTCGGGAGCGGTGGGGCTTCTTCCAGTACGCGCGTAACATCGACAAGCTGACGCGTGCGGTGAACGACACCGAGGGCATCGTCATGACGTACGAGGGGGAACCGATCGAAGCGACGTTCTTCTCGACGAGCAACGGGTACACGGAAAACTCGGAGCTGTACTGGCAAGCGGCGATTCCGTATTTGCGAAGCGTCGCGTCGCCGTGGGACGAGCGGTACGCGCCGAACTACGAGCGAGAGACGTCGTTCGAGTTCAAGGAGTTTTATGCGAAAATGGGCCTCAAGGCGTCGAATCGTGCGCCGGACATCGTCGTCGAAGCGATCTCGGACAGCGGACGCATTCTCTCCGTCCGCATCGCGGGGACGTCGTTCAAGGGAAGGGACGTGCGCGAGAAGCTCGGTCTCGCCTCGACCGATTTCTCGTGGTCGACGGAGAGCGGTCGGATCGTGTTCCGGACGGAAGGATACGGACACGGGGTCGGCATGAGCCAATGGGGCGCCAACGGCATGGCGAAGGAAGGCGGCACGGCGGAGGACATTCTCCTACACTATTATTCCGGAGTTCGGCTGGAGCCGCTGCGGAACGTTCTAGCAAAAGCGTAAAAAAATTTTCTATCACCTCGGCGGGCCACGTATAAAAGAGTCCGCGCTGGCAACACTGGCTGATGAGGTGATAGATATGAAAGAAGAAAACAAGATTCAATCTTCGCAGGGGGAGCAAAATCCAACTTCCCGTCCTGTCGAAGGGCCAAGAGCGTCGGAGTCGATCGGTAGACGAGCGCTCCGCAGAAAATGGGTGTTCCCGGCTACATACATCGCAGCTGCGGCAATCATCCTAACCCTGATGTGGGTGTATCAAGACAACGCCGCGACGCCGGTAGACGAGTCCGACATTAACCTCTCGGTCACGGGCGACGTGAACGGGGAAGCGCAAGGACCGGACGCGCTGCCGGTCGCGGCGGAGGCGGAGACGCTCGGCTGGCCGGTGCAAAACCGCGAGAGCATGGAAGTGATCTTGGGCTTCTTCGACGTCAACAACTCGAACGAAGACAATCAAGCGGCGATGGTCGAGTACGGCGACACGTTCACGCCACATTACGGCATCGACCTCACGGCGCAAAACAACGAATCGTTCGACGTGCTTGCGGCGATGAGCGGCACGGTCACCCGGGTCGAGCAAGTTCCGGTCGTCGGTCAACTGATCGAAATCACGCACGCGAACGGGCTCAGCACGATCTACTCCAGCGTCGAGTCCGTACAGGTCTCTGCGGGCGACGAGGTGAAGAAGGGCGACATGATCGCGAAGTCGGGCCGCAACGAGCTCGAGAAGGATCTCGGCAACCACGTTCACTTCGAGGTTTGGGAGAATAAACAGCCGGTCAATCCGGAGGATTACATCGGTCAATAAGCACTTCCGCAGCGGGACGTCGGGAACGACGGCCCGTTTTTTTTTTGCGCGATGCCGCCTTCCGTTCGGCCCGATCCGCGAAAATAGTTGGCGGAAATGGCATGTCATGCTTGGCTACAAAGAATAAGTGCGTCTACCCCTCAATATACTGTACCAAACATCTCGATCACAGGGAGGCGAGGGGTGTGCACGATTACATTAAGGAGCGAACGATTAAGATCGGGCGCAGCATTGTGGAGACGAAGAACACGGTTCGCACGATCGCGAAAGAATTCGGCGTATCGAAGAGCACGGTGCACAAGGATCTCACCGAGCGGCTGCCGGAAATTAACCCGGAATTGGCCAACCAGGTGAAGACGATCTTAGAGTATCACAAGTCCATTCGCCACCTGCGCGGCGGCGAAGCAACGAAGATCAAATACAAGAAGACGAAGTCGAAGCCCGCTCCCGTCTTGTCCGGACGTTCTTAGCGCCCGTAAGAACGTTCGCTCCGGCACCGATATCTAAGATTTCCCTTCTCCCAAAAGAGGATTTTGCCATTCTACAGCGAATAATCTTATAGTTAACGTGCTTAATATGGTGCAACGGTTGTTCGGCCCGCCCTCATCGGCGGGAACGCCGCGAGGAGGATTCTTGGATGTTTGGCAAAGATATCGGTATTGATCTGGGGACGGCCAACGTTCTCATTCACGTCAAGGGACGCGGCGTCGTCCTTGACGAACCTTCCGTCGTCGCGATCGAGAGCGAGACGAAACGAGTTCTTGCCGTGGGCGAGGAAGCGAGACGAATGGTCGGCCGTACCCCTGGCAATATCGTCGCGGTACGTCCGCTGAAGGACGGCGTCATCGCGGATTTCGAAATTACGGAGATGATGTTGAAGCATTTCATTAGCCGGGTGGGGGGCAAGCGGTGGTACAGCCACCCCCGGATTTTGATCTGCGCTCCGACCAACATCACCTCCGTAGAAAAGAAGGCGATACAAGAGGCAGCGGAGCGCAGCGGGGCGAAAGAAGTGTTTCTCGAGGAAGAACCGAAGGCGGCGGCGGTCGGCGCCGGCATGGACATTTTCCAACCGAGCGGGAATATGGTGGTCGACATCGGCGGCGGCACGACGGACGTGGCCGTCTTGTCGATGGGCGACATCGTGACCGCCTCTTCGATCAAGGTCGCGGGGGACAAGTTCGATTCCGCCATCATGAAATATATTAAAGATAAGTACAAGCTGTTGATCGGCGAACGGACGAGCGAGGACATCAAGGTGAAGATCGGCTCGGTCGATCCGCACGGACGTCAAGAGGAGATCGACATTCGCGGGCGCGATATGGTCAGCGGCTTGCCGCTGACGATCACGATCCAATCCCGGGAAGTGCGCGAGGCGCTGTGGGAGCCGGTCGCGTCGATCGTCGCTTCCGCGAAGACGGTGCTCGAGCGGACGCCGCCGGAGCTGTCGGCGGACATCATCGACCGGGGCGTCATCCTGACGGGCGGCGGCGCGATGCTGCACGGCCTCGATCAGCTGATGATGGACGAGCTCCGGGTGCCGGTGCTGATCGCCGAAGATCCGATGCATTGCGTCGTGAAGGGGACCGGCATCATGCTGGACAACTTGGATAAGGTTTCCCGCAGACCGCGCTAATCGAGCGGCCGCTTCCGGCCGATAAACATAGGACAAGCCTCGCTTCGACAGAGAAGCAGGACAGCAAGCACCCTACGGGAGGGACTCCGCATGTTGCGTGGACTCAATACGGCCGCGGCCGGCATGATCGCCAATCAGCGCAGGCACGACACGGTGACGAACAATATCGCCAACCTGAATACGCCGGGGTATAAAGCGAACTTCGCGGTGCAGCGATCGTTCCCGGAGATGCTGATCTCTTTGGTCGGCGGCGGGGACGGGACGAACGCGGAGGTGAGAGGCCTCGGCCGGCTGAATACGGGCGTGTTCGCCGAGGAAGCGCCGGCGGTATACTTGCAGGGCGACCTGATGGAAACCCGCGACTTATCGGACTTCGCGATCGTCTCGAACATCCAAATTCCGGGCATCGCGTTCGATGCGTCCGGGAAATACGTTTCTCCGGAAGGGGAGAAGACGTTCCAGCCGCAGGCGATGTTCGCGGTGCGGACGGGAGAGGGCGAAGAGCAATACACGCGGAACGGGAAATTCACGATCGACGCGGCGGGCCAGCTCGTCACGTCCGACGGATACCTCGTGCTGGATTCCGAACGTCGACCGATTCAATTCGACCGGAACGTGTCGGAGATCAAGATGACGCCGGACGGCACGCTGATCGACGGCGTCTCGGGCGCTCCGCTGACGGACGACGCCGGCGCGCCGATCTCGTTCATGGTCGTGCGCATCGAGAATCCGAACCGGTTGATTCGCGAAGGCAACGGCAACTTCCGCCTGCCGCCGGGGGACGACGAGCCGGGAGCGATCCAGCAGGGCGACGAGGTGGAGCTGTTCCAGGGCTTCGTCGAGCGATCGAACGTCGACCCGACGCAGTCGACGATCGACTTGATGGCCGCGGCCCGCGCCTACGAGACGAATCAACGCATGGTGCAATTTTACGATAAGAGCCTTGAGAAAGCCGTGAACGAGGTAGGTCGCGTATGAACCATTCCATGATCAATGCGTTCGTGTCGATGCAGTCGATGCAGCAGAAGCTCGACGTCATCGCGCACAATATCGCCAATATCAACACGACGGGGTACAAGCGCCGGGAAGCTTCGTTCCAAGACATTCTGACGAACGTGTACCAGCAGCCCGCGGGCTTCCAACAGGCCGGCCGTCTGACGCCGCTCGGTTTTCCGCAGGGGTGGGGCGCGAAGATCGGCCAGATCGAGCTGGCGATGGAACAGGCCGCGCTCCATGCGACCGGCAATCCGCTCGACCTCGGCATCGAGGGCAACGGATTGTTCGAGATCCAGCGCAACAGCGTCGACGCGGACGGCGATCCGGTCGTCGCTTGGACGCGCGACGGCGCGTTCCAGCTGATGCAGGATCCCGCGAATCCGGGCTCGATGGTGCTGGCGACGCAGCAAGGCGAACGCGTGCGCGGCGTCGACGACGGCCCGATCTCTATTCCGGCGAATTATTCGATCCGGATCGACGAGCTCGGACGCGTATTCGCGTCGGACAACGCGAACCCCGAAGCGCCGCCGGAGGAAATCGGGCAGCTGAAGGTCATTCGCGCGGTGCGTCCGCAGGTGCTCGTTAACGACGGGAACAACCTGTTTACGCTGCCGCCGGGGGTAGACGCGGCGGACGTGCTGGAGACGGTGGATCCGGCGACGAACGATGCGAATGAGCGGCAGCCCGTCGCGATTCGCCAGGGCTTCTTGGAGCAATCGAACGTCAGCTTAACGGACGAAATGACCGAGCTCATGACCGTGCAGCGGGCGTATCAATTGAACGCCAAGGCGATTACGTCCAGCGACACGATGATGAGTCTCACGAATAACTTGCGCGTATAAGATGCAAGTCCAAGGTGTGAAACGCATGTCTAACGGAAACGGAAAGCAAGCGAAGTCGAAGAAGCGCCCGCTGCCCAAGGGGCTGCGGATCGCGTTACGGATTTGCCGGATGCTCCTGTTCCCTTTGCTGCTCGTCATCGGGTTGTACGCGGGACTGCGGATCGGGTACGTACGGTTCGGCGGCGGCGATCCGGCGGACGTCCTGCAGTGGGAAACTTGGAAGCATATGTTTGATTTGGTATTCGCTGAAAAATGACGCTCGTTCGCTCCCTCCCGCCGGAGGGAGTTTTTTTTTCCCATCGGGAACGGTATAATGATGGGGTTATGGTGAAGAAAAGGGCGCCAGCCGCCGCTTCAGGACGGAACTGGCGCCCTCTTATATGAACCTTCGCCGCTGCAGACGACTGAAGGGACATTGGTTATTGTATCCGAAGGAGGATGGATTATGCTCGACGCGAAACAAATCCAAGCGATCATTCCGCATCGCCCGCCGTTCTTATTGGTAGACCGCATTCTAGAGGTCGAGGCGGGCACGCGCGCCGTAGGGCTGAAGAACGTCTCGATGAACGAACCGTATTTCGTAGGACACTTCCCGCAATTTCCGGTCATGCCGGGCGTACTTATTATTGAAGCGTTGGCGCAAGTCGGCACGGTCGCGCTGCTCAGCGTGGAAGAGAACAAGGAGAAGATCGGCTTCTTCGCCGGCATCGACAATGCGCGGTTCCGCGGCATGGTTACGCCCGGGGATACGCTTCGTCTCGAGGTGAACATCACGCGCTGGAAGGGCTCGATCGGGAAGGGCACGGGCCTAGCGACGGTGGACGGCAAGACGGTGGCCGAGGCCGAGCTGATGTTTTCGCTGCAGAAGGTGTAACGATCATACGGGAGGGGCGCGGATGATGACGAACAATGTGGAGGCGGCATACCGCTTGTGGCTGACGGACGAAAGCGTCGACGAGGCGACGAAGGCCGAGCTGCGGGCGCTGGAAGGCCAAGAGAAGGAAATCGAGGATCGGTTCTATCGCGAGCTGGAATTCGGCACGGGAGGCCTTCGCGGCGTCATCGGCGCCGGCTCGAACCGGATGAACCGCTACACGGTCGGTCGGGCGACGCAAGGGCTCGCGGCGTACATCCGTTCGGTGGCGGGCGACGCCGGCTCGGTCGCGATCGCTTACGATTCCCGATACATGTCGCCCGAGTTCGCGCTGGAAGCGGCGCTCGTGCTGGCCGGCAACGGGGTGAAGGCGTACGTGTTCGAGAGCCTGCGTCCGACGCCGGAGCTGTCGTTCGCGGTTCGCCGGCTCGGCGCGACGGGCGGCATCGTGGTCACCGCGTCGCATAACCCTCCCGAATATAACGGGTATAAGGTGTACGGCAGCGACGGCGGACAGCTGGTACCGGATGCGGCGGAGAAGGTCATGGCGGAGATCGCCCGCGTCGGTTCGTTCCGCGAGGTCGTCCGCATGGAGCGGGACGCGGCGGAAGCGGCGGGCCTTCTCGTGTGGCTGGGCGAAGAGATCGACGCCGCGTACGTCGCCGCGGTCGTCGGCGCGAGCCCGAATCCGGGCCTCGCCGCGGAGGCGGGCGCGGAAGGCGTCGACGTCAGCATTATTTATACGCCGCTGCACGGTTCCGGGAATGTGCCGGTGCGGGCGGCGCTGGCGGCGGCCGGCTTCCGGGACGTGACGGTCGTTCCGGAGCAGGAGAAGCCGGATCCGCGATTTTCCACGGTGAAGTCGCCGAACCCCGAGGAGCGGGAGGCGTTCGCGCTGGCTATCGCTATGGGGGAGAAGACGGGCGCGGAGCTGCTGCTCGGCACCGATCCGGACTGCGACCGCGTCGGCGCCGTCGTGAAGGACCGCAGCGGCGACTACGTCGTACTGAACGGCAACCAGACGGGGGCGGTTCTGGCGGAGTATTTGTTGGAGAGTCTGACGGTGCGCGGCGCGCTGCCGGCGAATCCGGTCGTCATCAAGACGATCGTGACGAGCGAGCTGGGCGCGGTCGTCGCGCGGCATTACGGCGCGGACGTGCTGAACACGCTGACCGGCTTCAAATACATCGGCGAGAAGATGACCGAGTTCGAGCGGACCGGCGCGAGGTCGTTCGTGTTCGGCTACGAGGAGAGCTACGGCTATCTCGCGGGCACGTACGCGCGCGACAAGGACGCCGTCGTCGCGTCGCTGCTCGTCGCCGAGGCGGCGCTGTACTACAAGCGGAAGGGACTGACGTTGTACGACGTCCTGCAGCGGCTGTACGAGCGCCATGGGTATTATTTGGAGGGGCTGCAGTCGCGCACGCTGAAGGGCAAGGACGGGCTCGAGCAGATGCGGGCCTTGATGGAGGCGTGGCGCACTTCCGCGCCTTCGACGGCGGCGGGGTTGTCCGTCACCCAGGTGCTCGACTATATGGAGGACGTGCACGGCTTGCCCTTGGAAAATGTTCTGAAATTCGTGCTCGAAGACGGCTCGTGGTTTTGTCTGCGCCCGTCCGGCACGGAGCCGAAAATCAAGATGTACTTCGCGGTGCAGGGCGCGGACGCAGCCGACGCGAAGGCGAAGCTCGACGCGCTGACGGCGGACGTCATGGGCCGCGTGGACGCGGCGATCGCGAACTAAACGAATGCAGCGATTCTTCAGCGCTCCGACGAGCCGGGGGTCGACTATTTGATTTTTCGTAAGGAGTGTTCTTTTTGCTAGCTTTGTATGACAGATGGAATCGCGGGGCGAAGCTTGCGCTGTGGACGCTGACGATCGTCGGCCTGCTGGCGTCCTTGCCGTTCGCTATCGTGCGGCACGGCGTCGAACGGACGGCCGACCGCGTGGAATTCGTGTTCGACTATCGGGATTTGCTCGAGGTGTCCTCGTATCGCAGCAAGCCTTCGGAATATATGCTGGAGCGGCTGCTCGAGCTGAAGTCCGCAGGCATCCATTCCATGGCCGTCTACGAGAGCAATCTGCGCGAGCTCGAGCTGAGCGGCCGCGTGCAGACGTTGTCCTCTTCGGAAGCGGCGATGCTGACGGACTTCCGCTTGCCCGCCAATGAGAAGAGTACATATGTGCTCTTCCTCGGGCGCGCGTCGGAGGACATCATTCAGCCGCTCGTTATCGATGCGTTCGCGCGGCTCGGCGTCGAAGCTTCGCCTTGGGATTATCAAGGCATCCCGGGCATCGAGCTGGCGATGCCGAAGGACGAGGCGATGCTGCAGGCGCTGGATCCGGATCCGATCACGATGGCGGAGCTGCAGAAGCTCGGGTTCCATCTCGTCGTACGGCTCAGCGATCAGCGCCAGCCGTTCGACGTCGAGCGTATGGACGCGCTGCTCGCGGATTTGTCCGCGCACGGCGTCAACCGCATCATCTTCGAGGGCGATTCGGTGACCGGCGCCGCGGACGACGCCGCGTCGAAGTCGCTGAGCGCGATGGCGGAGCTCATGAACGAATACGGCATCGGGCTCGCCACGATCGAGATGTCGAAGCCGCAGGTCGGCTTCGGCAAGCTGGCGCATCTGACCGATTATAACGTCGTTCGGCTCCATTCGCTGCCGGCGAATATGTCCAATATGGCGCCGGAGGACTTGGCGGACCGGTTCGCGCTGGCGACGCAGGATCGGAACATCCGGATGATATTCCTGAATACGGCCGCCTCGTTCGATGCGTCGCTCGGCATTCGCAAAGATACGGTCGGCAACTTAGTGAAAAGCTTGGAAGGCGAAAACGGGGCGCTGGCGCGAATCCAGGACAACGGGTTCACGCTCGGCGTCGCCGAGCCGTTCGTAGCCGGCGGCGCCCTCGCCGGCGGACTGGCGCTCGTCCTGAAGGCGTTGGTGACGTTAGGGGCGATCGCGTTGATTGCGATTCTGATCGGCGCCTTCTTCCCGAGCCTCGCGCTGGCGGCGTTCGTCGTCGGCGCCGCCGGCTCGGCCGCGCTGTACGTCCTGTCTACGACGCTGCTGTCGCAAGGGCTCGCCCTCGGCGCGAGCATCGCCGCGGCGACGCTGGCGACGCTGTTCGCCGTGCGCCGGGCCGATGCCGACGCTACGGGATCTCCCGCGCTTCGTTCCGCGAAGCTGCTCGGGGGCGCAACGCTGATCTCCTTCATCGGCATCGTCTATATCGTCGGCTTGCTCGATCATATTACGTATCTGTACGTGCTGCGCCAGTTCCGCGGCGTGAGCTTGCTGCATCTCGCGCCGATCGCGCTCGCGTTCGCCTACGTCTTGTTCTTCCACGGGGAGACAAGCCTTCGCGGAGCCGTCCGGCGGGTGCAGTCGTTCTTGAACACGAATATTACGGTGCTGTGGGTCGCCTTGGCGGCCGTAGCGGGCGTCGCGGCGTTATACTATATGTCTCGAACGGGGAATTCGGGGACGACGACGGGGCTCGAGCGCGCGTTCCGCGATACGCTGCAGGATACGCTCGGCGTGCGTCCGCGCACGAAGGAGTTTCTGCTCGCACACCCGCTGTTCGTCTTGGGCGTCTACTTGGCGGCGACGACGCGGCGCAAGCTGGGCTTGCTGCTGATCGCCGCCGGCTCGATCGGGCAGCTGTCGATCGTCGATACGTTCGCGCACCTGCATACGCCGCTCGTCATTTCGCTGATCCGCGTCGTCTACGGGCTTGTTATCGGGCTTGTCATCGGGTTGATTCTGATCGCGATCTGGCGTCTGCTTGAGAGAGGATGGAACCGATGGACAACCTGGCTCGAACGATAGTCGTATCCGGGTATTACGGCTTTAATAATAGCGGCGACGAAGCGGTGCTGCATGCGATCGTCGCCGCGCTTCGCGACGAAGCGAAGGCCGCGGGCGCTTCGGCGCCGCGTATCGTGGTCCTGTCGGGCGATCCGGCGGAAACCGTGCGGCTGCACGGCGTCGAGGCGGCGCATCGGATGCGGCCGCTCGCGGTGCTCGGCGCGCTGCGCCGCGCCGACGCCTTGATCAGCGGCGGCGGCAGCCTGCTGCAGGACGTCACCAGCGCGAAGTCGGTGTTGTATTACTTGGCGGTGCTGCGGTTGGCGCGTTGGCTGCGCGTCCCGACGTTCGTCTACGCGCAGGGCGTCGGACCGATTCGCGACCGAAGCCGCTTCGGGCCGATGATCCGCACGGCCTTCGAGGCGAGCCGTTACGTCTCGGTGCGCGACGAGGAATCGAAGGCGCTCGTCGCCTCGTTCGGCGTCGCGCCGGAACGCATCGACGTCGTGCCCGACCCGGTCATGGGGATGGGCTTGTCGCTCGCTCCGACGGCGCCTCCGGAAGCCGGCGACGTCGCTTCGCCGCGCATCGGCGTCTCGGTCCGCTTCTGGCGAGAGGACCGGAGCGAGCTGGCGCGCATCGCCGCGGCGCTGGAGCTCGTATTGGAAGAGCGGCCCGACGCGAAGATCGCGCTGCTGCCGTTCCACCTGCCGTCGGACAAGCTCGCTTCGGAATTCGTCGCGGATCGGCTGCGCGAAGCCGGGTACGGACCGGATCGCGTCTCGGTGCACGGCGGCGCCGCGCATCCGAGCGACATGCTGCGCGAGGTCGCGCGCTGCGAGCTGCTCGTCGGCATGCGCCTTCATTCGCTCATCTACGCGGCGACCGCGGGCGTGCCTCCGATCGCAGTCTCCTACGACCCCAAGATCGATCAGTTTATGCGACGTCTCGGGGAAGCGCCGGTCGGCGACACGGACGGGCTCGACGCCGACGCGTTGGCGTCCGCCGTATTAGGGCGGCTCGAAGACGGGAAGACTGCATGGTATGGGGAGAAACGCGCAGCAATCGAGGAAATGCAACAAAATTCTCGCGCTCCGGCGCAACAAATCTTTCGCGAACTGCGTATATAAGGTTGGTCGATTATGGAAACGACTGTAACGAAGGCGAAGGCGGAGACGGTCACCCTTTTCGGCGTGGAAGTCTCTAAGATGGGGATGCGTCAGACGGTCGAATACTTAGTCGACGCGGTGCGGCGGCGCCGCGCGACGCACGTCGTCACGGCGAATCCGATCATGTTCATGACCGGGTTCGAGGACGAACGCTTTATGCGTATGCTGCGCAATGCCGATCTGGTCGTGCCGGACGGCGCAGGGCTCGTCTGGGCCGCCCGTCGGCTCGGGAAGCCGGTCGCGGAACGCGTCGCGGGGTTCGACCTCGTGCAGGAGCTGTTCCGCGTCGGGGCGGAGGAAGGCTGGAAGGTGTATCTGCTAGGCACCACCCAAGAGCTGATCGAAGCGGCGCGGGATCGAATCCAGGAGAAGCATCCGGGCCTTCGCATCGTCGGTTGCCGGAACGGCTTCTTCGGCCCGGACGAGGACGACGAGGTCGTACGGCACATCGCCGAGGCGGCTCCGGACCTGCTGCTGGTCGGCCGCGCGACGTGGACGCAAGACCCGTGGATCGCGCAGCACCATCAACGGCTGAACGTGCCCGTTATGATCGGGGTCGGAGGCAGCTTCGACGTCATGTCCGGCAACCTGAAGCGCGCGCCGCGCTGGATGCAGAAGATGGGCCTCGAATGGTTCCATCGCCTGTTGCTCCAGCCGACGCGATGGAGACGGATGTTGGTTTTGCCTAAATTCGCACTGAAAGTGATGGTTTTCGGCGAAAAGGAACGCACGCGTTGAATTCGCCGCGCATATTTTCTGAAAATGAACTGAAAACGGTCGAATACGAGGAAATACCGTCTTCATCCGCGCTTTTCTAACGGGATACGGCAGGAGTATAATGGGCACTGTCAGCTTTCGAAGGGGTGGAAGAGAAGAAGAATGGAAATCGCATATATCATAGGCTTCGTCGTCGCGCTCGCGATGGCATTGGGATTGACCCCGCTAGTGAAGAAGTTCGCCATTCGGGTCGGCGCGGTCGACGCGCCGAATCATCGGAAGGTACATACGCGCATTATGCCGCGGCTCGGCGGGCTCGCGATTTACCTTGCGTTCATGGCTGCGCTGCTGATCGTATTGCCGCTCGTGAGCGGGGAGAAGGCGCATGTGATTTGGGGGCTGCTGCTCGGCGGCACGATCGTGACGATCGTCGGCGCGCTCGACGACCGATTCGACTTGTCCCCGAAAGTGAAGCTGCTCGGCCAGATCGCGGCCGCGGGCGTCGTCGTCTCGTTCGGCGTGAAGGTCGACTTCGTGACGCTGCCGTTCGGCGACGGACATTCGATGGGCTGGCTCGCGATTCCGATCACGATCTTCTGGATCGTCGGCGTCACGAACGCGATCAACTTGATCGACGGCCTCGACGGCCTTGCGGCTGGCGTGTCGGCGATCGCGACGGGCACGATCTTCGTGTTGTCGCTCATCATGGGCAATGTCACGGTAGCCGTATTGAGCGCCGTGCTGCTCGGCAGCATTCTCGGTTTCCTGTTCTTTAACTTTCATCCGGCGAAGATCTTCATGGGCGACTCCGGCGCATTGTTCCTCGGATTCAGCTTAGCCGCGTTGTCGGTGCTGGGCTTTAAGCAAGCGACGCTCGTCTCGTTCGTCGTGCCGATCTTCATTCTCGGCGTGCCGCTCTCCGATACGTTCTTCGCCATCGTGCGCCGCACGCTGAACAAGACGCCGATCTCGGCGGCGGATAAAAACCATCTGCACCATTGCATCTTGGCGTTGGGCCTCAGCCACCGCAACTCGGTGCTCGTGATCTACGGCATCGCCGCGATGTTCGCGTTAAGCGCCATCCTGCTTTCCACGGTCGCGCAGTGGGTCGCCTTGATCGTGATCGCCGTCACGCTGCTCGTGTTGCAGGTCGGCGCGGAGCTGATCGGGATCGTACAGAAGGGACGGCGCCCGGTCATTAACTTCGTACAGCGGTTGCTTTCTTTGAAATAAATATCTCTTGTGTACTGACGCTCGCCATCCGGCGGGCGTTTTTGCGTTCAGGTTATTTTAGTCTGGGGCGCGTTATTAAGTTTTTGTCGGTTTTTGCCGATATACAGAAATACATGAAACTTTTTACCGGGGAACAAGTCTAACCCTAGTAGCAGGGCCCGGGACCGAGAAGGAGGTAAGGCGGGAAGCTTCGGACGGCGTACATAGGAAAGAACAGAACGAGAACAACGAGGAGGAGTTTTACTTGAAACGCATGTTTCGACCGTGGGTACAGATGACTTTGATCGCAGCCCTTCTAATAGGATTATTCCCTGCAGGGTCGGCTATGGCGGCGCCGATCGTGGAGATCACGGGGATGGCGACGGGGCCGGCTCCGGATGACGACGATATTACGTCCGTGACGTCCAACAGAATCGATGTCGCGATGAATCTTCAAGGGTTTACGAACGCACAATTGCAATCTCTCAAGCTAGAAATCAACAATGTGACGACGAAGCAAACGGCGACCATCACGGCGGTGCCCGAGCCGGTCGCGCAATCGACGATTCATTACGTCGTGAAGAACGTTCCGCTGACGGAAGGGTTGAACAAGATCACTCCTGTCTTGGATACGCTTCGATTCACGCCGGGGTGGGTCTACTATACACCGGCGACAAGCATATCGAATTTGACGGTGAACGGAGAGACGTTCGCGGACGACCGCTTCTTCCCGGCGAATCCGGCGGCGGATACGCTGCTCATCATCTCGGGCCGAGCGCCGAACGCTTCTTCGTTGAAGGCGTTCCTGAACGGTTCTACGGAGGAAAAGTCGGTCAGGCCCGACCCGCAGGGAAATTTCAATATCACTGCGGATACGGTAGGAACGCGCTTCGTCGACTTGAACTTGCAAGCGGGAGACAACCTCATCACGATGATCGCCACGAACTCGTCTCGTACGTATACGCAACAGCGCTCGTTGTTATTCGATGACGGCGGGCCGTTCGCGTTCCATGCAACGATTAAGGAAACCGGGGCTACTTCAGAGGAACAGAAGTTGTTCCTAAAGCCCGTGCTGGAGAGCGCCAGCGTCGATATCGGGGCGAAGCTGAAGGTGAACAAGGACGCCGCCGGCGTGCTGGCATACAACCAAGTCACGGTGATGTCCGGGGCAACTCCGCTCGGTACGTATGATTTAGTGGTTCCTGGTGACTCGTTGAACGGCGAGCCGGACGGCGAAACTGATGTGACCGATAATCTTCCGGTAAATCCCGTCTGGACGCCGACGGGTCCCGACGACGATTATGTCGTATTCGATTTCGCCAGATCGTTGACGCTGAGCAGCGGGAACCGGAACCAGAAAGTTGATTTCGTATTCAAGAAGGGCGCCGTGACGGAGGTGGGTTCCTCGTTCGACGTCAGCGTGCAGGACAGCACTCAACCGTATGTAAATTATGTGGAAATGCGGATCGGCGCCAGCACGAGCTTCATTCGCATGAGCGAAGCGCCGCTTCTCACGGAAATTACGCAGCAGCCGGTAACGTTCCGCGTTCATTTCTCGGGTCCGGTCACGGCGGCCACCGGGGTGAAACTGCGCCGGACAGGCATCGGGGGGGCGGACATTTCCGGCGGTACTCCGGATGCGGTCAACGTCGCCGGCAAGTACGTCGATATTACGTTCAACAACAATTTCCCGGGCGGGGACTTCGGCGCGACGTTCTTTCCTGTGCAGGATGGAACGACGGATCGTACGGGGAACGGCAGAACCTATCAATTCACGGTATCCAGCGTTCCTTACATTACGTTCCAGAACCTGACGCAAGGCGAGGTGTTGACCACCGCCGACACGGGGAGAACCATAAGATTCCGGACTGTGAACATTCCGGATATCGCCGCCGTCAGGATCGAAGTCAATAACCATCCCGTAACGATTGAGGCGGGAGGGACGCCGAACGTGCACCAGTTCCTGTTCGAGGGTCGGCTGGTGCAGGGCGCTAACACGATTAAGGTCAGCATCTTCGAAGATACGGCTCGTACGAAGTTAATTTCTTCAACGACGTGGAACGTATTCTTAAATACGGTGAACATTCCGGAATTCGTCGATCTAAGCCCTGTCGAAGCGGCGGGACGCGACGATTTCAAGACGACGAACCTTGAGAATAACTACGTTACGAACCTGTTCGAAGTCAGTTTCGCCGGAACAGTCAAAGAAGCCAATCAAGGAACGCTTGAAGTGATCGGCGGACCGCAGGAAGGGCCCCAGACTCTGACGTTCTCAGGGAATACAATATCGACGGGCAGTATTCGATTAGCGCCGACGGGAAACACTACGTTCGTATTCAAGGTTACGAACAACTCCGGCATCGAGGCGATCCGCGCGATTACGATTCGCCGCGAGGTTCTTCCATACGAAATCATCTCGCCGATTACCATGATTACGCCGGAAGGGGATACCCAGGCGAACGTAAACGCCAACTTCGTCAAATTCGAAGTTAAGGCGGAGGCGTCCGATCGAATTTTGGTCGACGGGTTGCCGGCGTTCGAAACGGATGTTCCGGATGTTTACGAATTCGAAGTCCGCGATTTGAAAGCCGGGAAAAATAACGTCGAATTCACGATTGTGCGCGGCACGGAAGAACTGGACGTCGAGGTCGTCGTCATTAACGTGAATACTGTGATGGACGGCGCCAGTTATAAAACCACCATCGGCAAGAAGGTCGACATTTTCAATAAACAGTTAAAGCTATCGTTCCCGAAAGGGACCAATCTGAAGCGGAACGATCCGGAAGATAAGAACACATTCGTGACTGCCGATCGGCAAATTTTATTCGGCATCGCGAACTCGACGGACGGCCGCATCGATAAGATCGAACATGACGCCGAGGGATCCGCAATCTCCGAATTGGCGGGAGAAGAGCGAATTCGCTTCAACGCGGTGAGCCCGTTGTTCTGGATCGATGCCGGGACCGTGGAAGCCGACGAAGACGATCTCGAGCTCGCTTACCGTGGCAGCGGCCAAGACCCGTATGCGACTCCCAAGTTCTATCTTCGCCACCCTGATGATCAGATGGTACCGACCGCGGCGGGGACGCTCACCCTGTCCTACAATCCGGTCATCCGTCAAGACGGCTGGAAATACGTTACTGTGTTCCACTTCGACTATCAAGAGCTGCCTGACGGCGATATGGGCTGGGCATGGCAAAACATCGGGGGCGTCGTCGACCCGGGCAAAAATACGATCACAGTCCCGTTATATCGGTTCGGCTACTATCAAGTGATGTACATGGATCAGAGCTTCAACGATGTGATTGCTCACGATTGGGCGCGGAACGACTTGGACGTGCTTTATTCCAAAGGCTACATGTTTAATAAAGAAGACGATTGGTTCCGGCCGTATGACCCGATGACGCGCGGGGAATTCGCTACTCTGCTCGTGAAGGCGTTCGATATCCCGTTGAACTACGACGGAGATCCCACCTTCTCCGACGTTCCGAGGATCGACATAACGAATTTTAAAATTTACAGCTACAGATATATCGAGACGGCGGCGCGCGCGGGGATCGTTCGGGGCATGGAGGAGAACAAGTTCAATCCGAACGGCGGCATCACGCGGGAGCAGGCGGCCGTCATGATCGCAAGGGCGGCGAATTTAAAGCTGGATCCGGTATCGGAGAAGCTGACCGCGAGCTTGCAGAAGGAATTCACGGATGCGAACGATATCGAATCGTATGCGCAGCCGGCGGTTAATGCCGTATTAAAAGAAGGGTATATCGAAGGAATTAAAAATTTGCTCTTGCCTGGACAGAAAAAAGAAACCTTCCGCTTCGAGCCGGATACGGCTTTCACGCGCGACCAAGGTGCCGCCGTATTGATTCGCGTCTTGCGCGAAGCCAGAAAAATCCCGAAGTGATTCGGACGCATATCGATCGTCGGCGAACCGCCTGCAAACGCAGGCGGTTCTTTGCGTTTCATCCGCGTATGGGGCGCCGTTGCATGGAAAATCTTAAGTGATAGACGAATGTGATAGATCGAGATATACTAGGTTTCGTAGCCGGCAAGCAACACGCGGCTGCAACGCAGAGCGGTCGGGCGATCGGGAAAAAAGTTTTTCAGACGATCGCAACTTTTCATGAAACCCTGCGTTTAATATGATGTGAACCCGAGGCGAGAGCCTCCGGACATTGGAGGATGAAACAAGAAGCTTTGGAGGATGGAACAATTTCTCAAAATCCTCTTTACGCCTTATGCCTACCAATGTATAATTGTAAAGTGGTTTTAGTCTCTAGTATCTCGCTTGGTTTACTAGTTTCTGCAGCTTGTACAAAGCTATTGGTTGCAGACTTCCTAAATAGGAAATTAACGCTCAACCTTGGAAAGGGGGTGAATCGGCGATGAGGGATAAGAGCTACACAATTAAAAGAAATTCTCACACACCGAACGATATTCGAGGAGGAGAAAAAAAGGTTATGAAAAAAGGTTTAGCGCTGCTTCTCGCAGCTTCCATGGCAGTATCCGCATTCTCGTCCGCAGCAATGGCTGCTGATTTGACTGCACAAGAGAAATTCGAAGCATTGGTTAAAGAAGGTGTCTTCACAGGTTACGAAGACGGCTCCGCTGGTCTCGACCGTCAAATGACTCGCGCAGAAGTCGCGACGATCATTGCACGCCTCCTCGACCTCGACCAAAACGCGGCAAACGCGAAGTTCACGGACCTCTTGAACTCTGAGTGGGCTGCCGGCTACATCGGCGCAGTAACTCCGGAGTACATGGAAGGTTACGGCAACGGCAAATTCGGCCCGACGGACACGTTCACTTACGAGCAACTCGCAGCAGTAATGGTTCGCGTGTTGGACATCGAAGTTGACGAAGAAGCTACGGTCGAAGGCGAAGTTACGGACTGGGCGCAAGCTTATGTCGCAGCAGCTGTTAAAGCTGGCATCATTACGGAGCAAACGGACTACACGGTACCGGCTGTTCGCGAAGCGCTCGTCGTCTCCGCGTACACGGCACACTCCGAGTTGAACGTTCCTGCGACGATCGGCATCAACAAAGTCGAAGCTACGAACGCAAGCGAGTTGACGGTTACGTTCAACGGACCGGTTGACACGGAGAAGGCGACGTTCGAAGTTAAGCGCAGCGGCTCGGCGGTTAAAGTTACTGAAACGAAGTTCTCCGACGATAAGCGTTCGGCAGTTCTCAAGCTCGAAAGCAAGCTTGTTGACGCAACGTACTCTGTAACGCTCGGCGGAATCAGCAACCTCGATTCGGAGAAAGCTACTGCTGAAGTTGAAGCACAAGCTGAGAAAGTAGCTAAGTTGGAGTTCGTTACTGCTTCCGAGACGGTTGCTCAAGCTAAGGACGTTCTTATCGAGTTCCAAGCTGTGAACCAATACGGCAAGCCGGTAGAAGGCAAGTCGGCTAGCAACTATGAAATCCGCGTATCGGACCGCGACATCGAGGACACTGTACAAAACCGTACAGGCGAAACGGCGTTCACGATCGATACGTTCATCCAAGACCCGACTTACACGTCGAACGATCGGAATCTGTTGCGTACAGGCGATCGTTTCTCCGTGACGATCATTGACGACGAGACTCGCCTTCAAGCGAGCAAAATCTTTACGATCGGCGATCCTGTATTGGTATCGAAGATCGAGCTCGGCGATCTGGTAGACAAGAACGGCGACAAAATTGACTACCTCAGAGCAGAACTCAACGAAAGAGCATACGTTCAGTTCACGGCTTACGATCAATATGGCATGAAAGTTTATGACCGTGATCAATTGAATGACGATGTGTCGGTCAACACGAACGACCGGGATGTTGAAGCGGCTACGGTAACTGGTAGCGTAATCGACGATCGCACTCCGTTCGTTGAAGACGTTGACGGCGACGACAAAGCTGACTTGCAAATCGTATACACGCAAGATGACACTTCCAGACAAGTAAGCAAGGAAGTTGTAATCTCTGCATACGCAGGCGGCAGCTCGGCAACGAAGACGGTTAAGGTAGCGACTGTAAGACAACCTGCAAGCATTGAAATCCCTGCTTTCTCTGGCACGATTGCGGATGGCGACCGTGAAAAGCACATTCCGATCATTGTTAAAGACAGCAACGGAGATACTTTGACTGCACAAGAAATCAAGGACAATGCTGACAAGTTCAAAGTGTACACGAGCGGCGCAATCGAGGAAGCAGCTGACAGCGCTGGTACAGTTCTCAACGGTATCGTCTTGACTGGCGAGCATGTTGGTAAACTGAGAGTAGAAGCTGACGGTACGGGCTCTTCCAAGATCGAATTGTCCTTGAGAGAGAAGCCGGAAGTGAAAGGTACGCTGAACCTCAACGTTTCGAAAATGCGTTACCCGAACTCGGTGAAAATCTCCGATGCACTTACGGACAGCATCTTGCTCGGCGCGCACGATGCATTCAAAGTAAAAACGTATGACCAGTACGGCGAAGCTTACGAAAAGAACTACTCCGAAGATAACTACCAAGTTAAGGTTACTTTGGAAGCGGTAGGTTCTGCATCCACGGGCGCTCGTTTGGAGCTTCCTGCTTATGACGAGAACGGCGACGGCACGAATGAGTATGCTGCAACGACGCTTAACTTGTCCAATGTCGCAGGTGGATCGAACACTGCAACAGTTGAGTTCGATCGCGCACCGTTTGCTTCTGCAACGAAGTGGGCATACTGGGATAAGGAACTGAAGCTGCACGGCGACGCTCTTGGCAACTACCGCGTCAAGTTCGAGCTTCTCAAAGACGGTAAGGTAGTTGGGGATACTTTGAGCAAGACGGTCGAAGTGATCAGCGGTACGGCTTCCAACCATAACTTGACTTATACCGTAAGCTTGGATAAAGGCAATGCAGACAACACGATCTTGGCAGTGAAGGATTTGGCTCTTGACGGTTTCCGTTTCGCTAGAACTGTAGCTACTGCTAGCGACATTCAAGCGAACTACACGCCGCTGACGAAGAAAGTGAAGGTTGAAGCGAAGGATGCTTCCGGTCAAACGGTAGGAATCGGCGGATCGTCTGTTATTCAGAGCGTGTACTCGGACAACAATGCTATTGTCGATGTAGTCCGGGATGGATCTGACTTCTACTTGGTAGGTAACAACGCTGGTACGACTAACGTCATTGTAACTGCCGCTACTCCGAAGGGCACTCAATCGACCACCATCGCTGTTAAAACGGTGAAGGAAGCTCCGACTGTTGCGGATATCAAGTTCTCCAAGACGTCCAAAGGTATCGCCTATACTAGCCTTGCCGGAAAATATGCATGGGATGGTACGCTTGGCGATGAGCTGAAGATCTTTGACCAGTTCGGCGGCGAATATGCGCTTGGCGGAGATACTGATACCTTGGTATCCAAGGAAGCCGATATCTTCAACCTTCAGTTCGGCATCTCCAACAAGAAGTGGAGCAGCAACATCACGCAAACTGGAGACATCTCCATCAACAGTTCCACTGGTGAACTCTCTATCAATAATAGAGGTACACTCTCCAGCTTCACGATTACGGTAACTGCTCCTAGCGGTAAGACAGCTTCCGTAGACGTTGTTCTTAACTAATCTTTAACCAAAGGGAGACCCGATAGGGTCTCTTTTTGTTATTAGTCTTTATTTACAGAAAGGAAGATCGTTATGAAGCAGAAACTAATCGGTATTACTCTGGCGTCACTCTTCGTAGGTCATATGACCGCATCAGCCGTTGGTGATGGGACTTCTGTATATAAAGGATTTCCGACGGTACAAGTGAAAGTAAATGATGAAGCGGTTCAATCCGGTGTGCCAGCCATAAATATGGATGGGACTACGCTTGTACCGCTGAAGGTTGTTTCGGAAGCGTTAGGAGCTCACGTCGCTTGGGATCCATCAACCAGTACGGCTCTGATCAAGATGAAGCATACGGAGCAATCGGATGATCAAGAATCGGCAGATGAAGATGAAATGTCCAATGAGATACATACGATGTATCAGCAAGTATATGAAACGGCAGGACTCGTCCAACTCCTAATCCAGCAAACGCAAATTGCGAAGGATATTTTCGTTACAGACAACGTAGCCTATGACATAGATATCATAAGGAAAACGGAAATCCAGAAAGTAACGGAGAGATATAGAAATATAAATAATCTAACTTTAGAGCTCTATAATAAGTATCCGAACCAAACCGACAAAATTAGTTCGCTGACGGATGATGTCAAGAAGCTGGATCAAATCATACGCTCGCTGCAAGAAGCTGTCGATTATTTGGTACGTTTTACGGAACGGCCGGAAGAAGAGGATTACCTTACTTTGTATTATAGGAACATCCTTCAGAGCAATAGAGGGCTGCTCGAGCTCATGGAGTAAATCTAAATACTACCAAAGGCGAAATTTCATAACCGTCGAAACTTTTCCAGAGCGGAAGACGTTAAATAGGATAGGAGGGATTACATGAAGAACGTGTATCGAAATAAAGCGGTTGCTCTGGCAACGGTGATGGCGTTGGCAGTCAGTCTGGGTCAGGCGCAAGCCGCGAGCACGCCCGACGCTCCTGCAGCGCAGACGACCCCCTATACGGCGCCTTCGTTAGGTAAAGTGAATATTTCAAGCGCAGCTAACTTTGAACTATTAAATGTACAAGAGTTAGAGCAAACGACGGATAAAATCGTGTCCTTCACCTTGCGTCTAAACAACAAGGGGAGCCAAACGCCGCTAAATTTCCAGGATTATTGGGTCCGCGTGAAATCCAAGGGCGGGAGCAGCTTTACGGTGAATCTTGTGTCCGAGAATAAAGATCAGAATCAGGTTGCGGCCGGATCCCACCAAGATTACCGGTTCTACGCGAAAGTAAGCAAGACGGTGAAATTATCCGATCTGCAATTTTCCATGATCGCGTGGGATTTCTCGCAATCGAATTTCGAGAGAGTACTAGGGACAATCTCGATTCCGGCCAACTATAACAAAAGTGTACCGAAGAATCGTTCCTTCACTGTTGTGACGGACAAGTCCAACTTTAATACTTCTCTAAAGCGCATTGCCGTCGGTAAAAATGACAAAAACTTCTTGCCCTCGGTGACGGTGGTAATGGAGAATGTCGGAACGCAATCGGTAACGGGCGTGAATTTCCAATTCCAGCTCCGCAGCAAGGCGGGACTCTTCTATCCGCTTAAGAGTACGTTAACCGAAAATACGGTGTTTAACCCATTGGAAAAAAAGGAACTTACGTTGTCCGGCGCGATTCCTGTCGAAGCCGGAAGCGAAGGCTGGCAATTGGTCCTCACGCAAACGTTAACGAACGACAAGGGTTCGATCGCAATTCCGCTTGCTTCTTACGAGCTTCCGGCAACGACTGCGGAGGATGTCTCGATCGGTTCGGAACAGACGTTCTCGACCGAGGATGGGACGTATACGGCGGTGCTTACAAGCCTGACGAGGGTCCCGTGGGAAGACCAGGACTTGCTGATCTCGAGCGTATCGATCAAGAACAAGGGGACGACCCCGCTGCCCGTTCCGAGCGTAACAGGGGGGTACAAGTTGGACGAGGTGGTGGATGCGAAGGCGGATCTCGTCCAATTCGACAAGGTACTGACGATCGCGCCGGGCTCCGAAATCGACGTTCAGTTCGTCAGCAAAATTCCGTATACGTACAACTTCCAGAAGGTTGCCTTGTCTCTCGAGGAGAAGGCGGCGGAAGGGGAAGTCGCCGCAGAGCTGCTTCGGTTCAATCACAATGCAGATCTGATGTCGATTACGACGATTGCAGCCGGGAAACCGCACCTGATCGAAGCGATCGGGAAGCGCGCCGAGCTGAAGACGCGACAAATCGATACCTTCAGCAGTCCTTCCGCGAAGCTCGTAAGCGCAACGATCGATGCGACGAATCTGGAAAAGCGATATACCCAGACGGGGTCCTACGTCGGTCAATTCCAAACGGCCGACGGTGCCGTGTATCCGGCTACGATCGTGAAGCCGGCGACGGACATCGCCCCGAACGGAAAAGCGTTGATTTCCTTCCAGGCAAGCTTGCCAAGCAGTGTGGACACGTCGAAGCTGCAGCTGCTCCTCGGCGAAGCGGTAGAAACGACGGTCCCGCCGGCCGCAGGGGACGATGACGGCAAGACGACGACCAGCGCTTACGTGAATGCGGTCGTGCTCGATCTCCCGGCAGAGACGGCGACGCCGAAGGATACATTCAAGGAACTCGAGCTATATCCTTACAAGGTTTCCTTCGAGAAGTTCGGGACGCAGATTGATTTCACCAATAACGAAGTAGAGTTAGACTTCAACTATACGCTGGAACGCGATTTCATGGTGGAGGCGGACACGAAGGATCGGCGTATCATCGTCGAGATCGAGGATCCCGTCACAGGCTTCAAGTTGACCCACGAGCTAAAGCTGGATGACGGCAGTCCGGCAGCCGATGAAGGCAGCGCAGAGGGTAACATGCTGGAGCTTGGAACGCACAGCATGGAGTTAACGAAGAAAGACGAAGATATTAAGTACCGACTGGAAGATCTAGAAAATTACAAGCTCAACATTTACGACCAAGTGAAGCCAGGGTATAAGAAGCTGATCGCCACGAAGGAGATCCGTTGGTTTACAGTCTCGGACTAAAGCATTCAGAATAGCAACCTGCAGATGTAGCGTAATGCTCATCTGCAGGTTTTTCTTTTTCCGTCTCCCCGCCTTGAGTCCAGTACGATTACATGCCTTCGACGGTATTTTCCCCTTGAATACCTGCGATAAGATAGTGCATAGGTCATCCGCCAGGCACGACCTCCTTTCGTTTAACAAAAAAGTCATAATGAGATCGGCCGAAGACTGATAAGATGAAACGTAAGAAAGCGGAGCGCGTATTTCAGGAATAGGTAGGGGGGGTTATCGGCTCAGCGCGATTGTAGTAAAATAGTATAGGTTGACAAACTACATAATTTTCGTTTAATTAGAAAAGCTTGGGTGGAGAGGAACGGGTGCATGAGTAAATTAACGGACTTTTCGATGAAAAACATCGCTGCGGTGTTTATCATCATGCTGCTTCTGTTCGGAGGCGGCGTCTACTCCGCGACTTCCTTGAAGATGGAAAGTATGCCGGATATATCATTGCCGATCGTCATGGTTCAAACCCAATACACGGCTCCGCCGAAGGACGTATTGGACCAAATTACGAAGCCGATCGAGAAGGCGATCGCGAATGTGCAGGGTCTTAAAAATATGACCTCCACTTCAAGCGATAACTTCTCCATGATTACACTGGAGTTCGACAGCGGCATCGATACGGAAGATGCAAAAAACGATATCGAGGGCTTGTTGCAAAACGTTAGGCTGCCAAGCGGTGCGGAACGCCCGAAGGTACTGACCTTCGGCTTCGCTTCGCAGCCGGTGTACTACTTAGCCGTCTACGGCGAGAACGGAATGAACCAGGTCGAACTCGATCGGGTTTATAAGGACACCATTCTGCCGGCTTTCAACTCTATCGACGGGATCGATCATGTCGAATCCATCGGTAACGAAGAAGCGGTTCTAAACATTAGACTACGCGCGAACGCGCTTTTGAATTACGGGCTTACGCCTCAGACGGTCAGTCAATCGATCCGGGCCGCGCTTCTAGCCAGCCCTGCGGGTACCGTCGATATCGATGGCAATACGCAAATGGTGCGCGTCGCCGGAGAGTTCGATACGATCTATAACTTGGAGAATCTGCAGATCACGACCCCGACAGGGGACACGCTGCAATTGAATCAAATCTCGACCGTGGAAGCGATAAGCGAGTCCACCTTCCGCGCCCGTCTGGACGGGAAGCCGGCGATCGGTATTAATCTATACAAGACGAAGGATGCCAATACGGTGGAATTCGCGGCGGAAGCCGATCGGCTGATGGCGGAATGGGAGAAGACGCTTCCGAACGTGAAATTCCATTCCGTCTATAACTCGGCTACGGATATTCAACACTCGATCGACGGTATGGTGAAGGAAGGCTTGTTGGGTGCGCTCCTCGCCTCGGTCATGATACTCGTTTTCCTAAGAAACATTCGAATGACCTTCATCGTCTTGGTGTCGATTCCGCTGTCGATATTGATAACGCTGCTTGTCATGGCGGGACTCGATATTACGTTGAACATCATGACGCTCGGGGGCATCGCGATCGCGGTCGGCCGGGTCGTCGACGACAGTATCGTCGTCATCGAGAACATATACAGCCAACTAACAAAGCGGCAGGAGCGGAACGAGAGCGTTATAAAGTACGCTACGGCGCAAGTCGCCAGCGCGATCACGTCATCCACGATAACGACCGTCGGCGTGTTCGGTCCGATCGCCTTCGTCTCGGGGATCCTCGGCGAAGTGTTTCGTCCTTTCGCGATTACCGTCGTGGTAGCGATGATGTCCTCGCTGCTCGTTGCGGTCACGGTCATTCCGATGCTCGCGAAGCTGATGGTGTTGAACCAAAAGAAACTGGCGCATTCGGAAGAGCATGTGGGGAAAGCGGAAGTCGCTTATCGAAAAATTTTAAACTGGACCTTACATAATCGTATCAAGACATTGCTGATTACGGGAGTCATTTTCGTAGCGTCGATTGTCGGTACGGTCCCGTTCCTGCCGACGGCGTTCATGCCGGAGAGCGCCTCGGATAAGTCGATGCTGTTCAGCGTAGAGATGCCGTCGGAGACGTCCTTCGAGACGTTAGACAGCAAAATCAAAGAACTCGAAGCGATCATGTCCGCATCGAAAGACGAAACGGGCGCAAACACGTTTAATTATGTGGAATCGTTAGTCGGCTACGCCTTCGGATCCGAAGAACAGATTCCGTATACGGCGATGATTTTCGCAGAGGTCAGCGATGCGACGGACGCGAATGAAGCCTTGAAGGTTTGGGAAGAGAAGATGCTCTACGAGATGCCGAAAAACTCGGAGGTCGCCGGGCAGTTGATCAGCTTCAGCGCCGGTACCGGCGGATCCGATTTCGTGTATAACCTTAAAGGGGAAGATCAGCTCTATCTAGAGCAAGCGGCCGCGATGATCGAGGCGAAGCTCAAGGAATACCCGGAGCTGACCGATATCGAAAACAGTCTAGGCGAGAAGAAGAAGGAAATCGAGATCACGGTGGATCAAGGCAAAGCGAGACAATATGCGCTATCTTCGGCCCAAGTGCTAGAGATGGTAGCGGCTTGGATCCGGGAAGAGCAGCTCGGTGAACTTCGATTCAATAATGTACTCTATGAAACGAAGGTAGAGGTCGATCCCGACGATAAGAACACAGTAGAGAAAATCGGTCGGTTCATCCTGAAGTCTCCCTTGGGGCAAGACGTCGCGCTCAACGAAATCGCGAAGGTGCAGCAGATCGAGGCGCCGGTCTCGATTCAACGGGAGATGCAGAGCCAGACGCTCCGCGTGTCGGCAACGGTCGACGCGGTGGACAAAGCCGGCGTCATCGCGAAGGTGACCGCCGATCTGGACGCGCTGGAGCTGCCGCCGGGCGTAAGCCGCGAGGTGAAGGGGATTAGCGACGATATCGCGGAGAGCTTTACGCAGATGTTCCTGGCGATGGCGGCGTCGATCTTCATTGTGTACCTCGTCATGGTGTTGGCGTTCGGGAACGCGAGCGCGCCGTTCGCGGTACTGTTCTCCCTGCCGCTGGCCGTCATCGGAGGATTGTTCGGGCTTCTGATCGCGGGAGAATCGGTTAACATTACGTCGCTGATCGGGTTCCTCATGTTGATCGGAATCGTCGTCACGAACGCGATCGTCTTGATCGACCGGGTACAGCAGCTGCGGGAGGAAGGGAAGCCGGTTCGCGAGGCGCTGCTGGAGGGCGGCATGGCGCGGCTTCGTCCGATCATCATGACGGCGGGCGCGACCATCTTCGCGCTGGTGCCGCTGGCGCTAGGGTTCTCCAAAGGCGCGTTCATCTCCAAAGGGTTGGCGGTCGTCGTCATCGGCGGCTTGACGACTTCGACGCTGTTAACGCTCGTCGTGGTACCGATCATATACGATCTGATCGAGTCGGTGAAGAGACGCCTTACCCGCAAGAAAGATCGCAATCCGAATGCCGAAGCGAATCCGGCGCAGGCAACGATATAGTCATGGGAGAACAAAGGAGAGTCGAAGCGATGAAGTTATGGGGAAATACGCAAGGCAGAGCCGCGATGCGAATCGGAGCTATGGGCGCCTTGGCGCTAAGCGCCGCGCTTGTAGCCGGCTGTTCGCTGCAACCGGCGGCCGCGGACGATACGCAGCAGACGGAACAAGCCGCGGAGCAAATGAAGATCGTGAGAACGGAAAAGATAGGCAAGACGAAGATCGGAGAGCCGATGGAGCAAGTCGCGGACGTCGTGGCATCCGTCCAGATCGACGTGTTCGCGAAGACGAGCGCCGAGGTGGAAGCGATCCTGAAGAAGCGAGGCGACCGGGTGGAAGCCGGGGAGACGATCATTCAGCTGAAGCAGGATGACGCGCTGCTTGCGCTTCAATCCGCGGAGCTCGGTCTCCGCAGTGCGCAGCGCACGTACTCGACGGGAGATCAGGAGATCGCGAATCAAAAGCTGCAGATGAAAAACCAGATCGCGCGGATGGAGCAGCAGGTTAAGGATTTGCAAGAAAATTACAACCTCATGTTGAATGAATTCGAGCTTGGCAATGTGACGCAGCGCGAGTTGGATCAAACCGAAACCAATCTCAAGCTGTTGCAATCCGATCTGGATCTGCTAAAGAAGCAGCAGACGGCCATGGATGCGAAGCTCACCTTCGAGCAATACGAGATTCAGCTGAAGCAGGCGCAGCTCCAGTACGAGCAAGCCGAACGGCAGATGGAAAATTACAATATAACGGCGCCGATCAGCGGGCTGTTGACGGAGCTGCCGTTGGAGGTCGCGATGACGACCCAGCCGGGAACGAAGGCGCTGCAGGTCGTACAGACCGATCCGCTGAAGATTAAAGCGGAGCTGACGCAATCCGCGGCCGACGCGGTCCGCGGCAAGACGGAGCTGATGTTCTACGTGCCGGGAACGACGGAGCCGGCATCGGCGAAAGTCGCCTTCTTATCGCCGGTGATGAACTCCGCGACGAAGTCGTACACGCTTGAGCTGGAAGTGCCGAACAAGGAGAATAAACTGATGCCTGGCATGAAGGCGCAGGTGCTGTTGTCCGAAGAAGAAGACCAAGTCGTCGTCGCGGTTCCGACGTCGAGCATCGTTCGGGAAGGCAGTGAAAATTACGTGTTCATCCTGAAGGGAGACATCGTAGAACGACGCCAGGTCGAGCTGGGCCGCATTAACGAGACGATGCAGGAAGTGCTGTCGGGCGTAGCCGAGGGCGAAGATCTCGTCATCTCCGGCCAACATCAGCTGAGCGATCAAGAGAAAGTGCAGCTTGCGAAATAATCGAGGAGGATTACAATATATGAAACAATGGGGCAAGCCGACAGCGGTCGCGCTTCTGTCCGCCGCCGTCGTCGTCTCGGGTCTAGGATTCGGGACGGCAAGCGCGGCGACGGGCGGCGCGGCACCGGCGGCGGAAACGAATGCGACGGCGGCGGGCGCGGAACCGGTCTATAAAGTGAATGCCTCGCTAAGGACCGAGGTTAAGAGCGTCGTGCAGCAGCGGACGGCGACGGGGGTAAACATCGGGGCGGTCGTTCGTCTGAAGAACGGGTCGAACTCGATCGCGCGGGTGCCGGAATACGAGCTGCATGTCCGTACGGTGGATGGGGTATCGTATCGCATGGACGCTTCGGCGACCAATGCCAGGTCCGTGCGTCCGCAGGCCGAAATCGAGCTCAGCTTCATGGCGAGCGTGGACGGTCTTGACGAGTTGGACGTGAAGAGCCTGCAGTGGGTCGACGTCAATAAATACGTGTATCCGAAGAAGGAGACGGTGATCGTCGAGGTGCCGGTCGCGGGGCGCGTATGGACGGGGATCGGGAACGAGGTAAGCGGCGTGGAACAAGCGGCTTGGGGAACGCCGTTCGAGCTTAAGGCGTTGAAGTCTCCGCTGCGGTACACGCCGGTCGCGTTCAGCGAACAAGCGGCCGCGACGGGGCTGACCACCGTATTGAAGCTGCTCGTCCAAAACCCAAGCGCTTATAAACAGACCGTACCGGCGCTCGCGATCGAAGGGTATGACGGGAAGGAAGCGTTCGCGGGCCAACGTGCGGAGACGGAAGAGATCGTGCTTCTGCCTGGCGAGGATACATTCATTCATCTCGTGCTGCCGAAGAAGCCGAACTCCGTGTTTGCGAACGTAGTGCTCTCCACTACGGAAGCATTTACGTCAATGGCGAGCGGGACGCCGCAGACGACGCTATATCATGTCGGCCGGGTGGCGCTCGCGCTTCCGGGAGCGGCGACGACGACGTCGGTAGTCGCCCCGGAGTATACGATGGGCGAAAGCGTCGACTTAAGCCGGTTCAGCGACGCCATCCCGGAGGATGTGAAGGTCGCGCTCGTCGAAATGAGCATGCATGAGACGTCGGGCTCCGGGTTCCAGACCGTTGTCGCGAAGATCAAGTTGGATAACGTAGGCGCGAAGGCGATGCCGATCCCGCCGCTGATGGCGGAGTTGGTAAGCGCGGAGGGCTATCAATATGCCGGAACGAGACAGGCCAACGCGCCGTCGCAAGTGTTGCCGGGACTCGCTACGGTCGTAGCGTATACCTTCACGGTGCCCGCGTCGGAAACCGGGGAAGACGTCACGTTGAAGCTCCAAGAGCCGGTCGCGTCTTCTTCCGGCGCGACGTACCGCTCGGACCTGGCGGCCGTGAAGCTGGACGTGGAGCAGCCGGGCACGGACAGCACGTTCTCTTTTTACCCGTATACGGTCGAACTTCGACAAAAACAGTTCACCGCGATGTACAATGCGGCAACGGGATACTCGTATAAGCTGAAGATGGATATGATCATCCAGCAAGACGAGAAGGTCGTCACCGACCGGGACTTCTCCTTGATGGAAATCGAGATCGTAGATGCCCTCGGTCGCAGCCTCGGCTCTTCGGAGCTGTCGTTCGTAAGCAATCTGCCGAACGGCAATCGTCGGCTTATCAGCGGGGAGACGGTCGTCCACTTTACGAACTTGCGGACGGAGCAGCTCGAGAGCGATCTGACGATCCGAATTTACGAGTCGATTCAGACGGCGACCGGAACCGTCAGAAGATTAATTACGTCGATTGAATAGGTAGAAGGAACGAAGTCCTCGACGAGGGGGCTTCGTTTTTTTGATTTGGGTTGCCACCGTTCGACATCGTTCGTTATGATAGATTCATAGAGAACATATTGGCAGAGGAGCGCGAGGGCATGCGTTGGGGAAAAGTA
Organism: Paenibacillus sp.; assembly: GCA_031181325.1. GTDB lineage: Bacteria > Bacillota > Bacilli > Paenibacillales > YIM-B00363 > Paenibacillus_AE. The sequence continues at coordinate 1,221 of JAPSKX010000003.1, read as the reverse complement.
GCGGCAGCGGTCGCGGCAATCGGCTGCGGCGTCTGGGTCGGTTCGATGTTGACGACGTTCGCGAGCGGCATTCCGGGGGCGGGGCAGCCCGGATCGTCGGAGGACCCGGTCGTGACGAAAAGTTATGTGGACGAGCAAATTCGGAAAGCGCTGAACGGCGAAGCGGTCGGCGGAACGGATACGACGAAGGCGACGATCGAGGCGCTGCAGCGGCGCGTGGTCGAGCTCGAGGAGCAGCTGGCGAACGGCGGCGCTTCGGCGTCGGTGCCGTATGCGGTCGTGCGCCTGAAGGCGGGACATATGCTGCTCGGCGATACGGGGACGGAGTTCATTGTGCGGACGGGACAGGCTTATGTACATAGTACCCCGGAAAACGGGATCCCCGACGTCACGGACGGCGTCGATCTGAAGCTGGATACGCTCATTCCGAAAAATCACCTGTTGATGATTCCGCGCGAAGGCCGCGGCGTGAAGGTGAAGCCGGACTATCCGAACGACGTGTACGTCACGATCAAGGGCGGATACACGGAGATCGACGCCCAGGGGAAGACGGTTCTGCAATAAGGTTAAATATTGCCCCCGGTGACAATATGTTAGCGGCTTGAGAGCCAAGCGGTCGAGCCATAATACAGGTACACCCCTACAGCGAGGAGGTGAACCACGATGGCGAAAGGATCCGCGAAACGCAACCAGCTCGTGCCCGAATCGCACAAAGCGCTGGACGCAATGAAATATGAAATCGCCGCGGAGCTCGGTCTTCCGGTCGGACGCAGCAAGCCAGGCGCGTTCGACGCCGAATTCGCGGGCGAACTCGGCGACGCCGGCACCTCCGGCTATAGCGGCAAGGAGGATTACTGGGGCTACATCGCTTCCCGCGATACGGGGGCGGTCGGCGGCCACATCACGAGCCGATTGATCCGCAAGGCGCAGCAAGACTTATTCGAGTCGATGAAGCAGTAATTCATCTATCCGGTCATGAAATAGGTGCAGCGGCGCGAGGGGCGGCGCGAATCCGAAAAATTGACAGCGATCGACATCTGGGGTATGATGGAATATCGAAAGGTTCGAAACCTTTTCCTGTTCGGCAGGGAAAGGTCCTTTTTTTGTGTATGCGTCTTTCTCAGCATAGATTGGTCATCGGCGCAGCAAAATATTCTTTATAGGAGGTCGATTCCATGACACAAGTACGTGGACGTCGCCTGTTTACGTCCGAATCCGTAA
>JAPSKX010000099.1 GCA_031181325.1 Paenibacillus sp. | reverse complement strand
GTCCGCACGACTTGCATGTATTAGGCACGCCGCCAGCGTTCGTCCTGAGCCAGGATCAAACTCTCCAAAATGGGTAGTTCAACTGCGCTCATTACAAGCTAGCTTTATTACTTTAAGCATATGCTCGAGATTTTTTCTCGGCGAGAAACTCGCCTGCGAAAAAACTCGGTGCTCATGTTCAGTTTTCAAGGAGCAAGCGGTCTTGCTTGTCCGTCCCGCTCTCGCGGCCGGAAGACTAATGTACCACAGGGGCTACCTTCAATGCAACTGTTAATGTTACCCAACTGCACTATGCCTTGCGGCCCAACAGGAAAACATATTACCACGGAATCCGGTTCATTTCAACCTATATTAAGATTTCTCGTGAACCGACCGAATATACATGCCCTGATTCCAATCGGAGCAGGCCTCCGCTTGACGCGTATGACCGGCCTTCGCCGCAGCGTCGGGGAGCGTCGGTCGAAGGGCATGCGAACCCTCGCTCCCCGCGCCCGTTCGTTCAGAACAAAGCGTTCCGCCACCCGTTCTGCGACTTCGCCTCGCGGAACTCGGACGGCGTCATGCCCGTGTGCCGCTGGAACACCTTCGTGAAATACCGCCGCTCCGCATAGCCGCTGAGCGCGCCGATTTTCGTGACGCTCTTGTCGGTCGTCAACAGTAACGATTTGGCGAGCTCCATGCGCTGCTTGGTAACGTATTCGACGAACGTCTCGCCGAAATGGGTTTTGAACAGCAAGCTGAAGTAGCTGCAGCTGATCCCGAGATGATCCGAGACATCCCCGACGCCGATGTCCGACGACAGTCTGCGATCGATATAATCCTTCGCCGACAGCATGAGCAGCTCGCTCGACTTCTTGTTAAGCGCCCGGTCCATGGCATGATCGACGAGCATGACGATCGACTCCATCACGTCTTTGAGGCTCACGTTATGCTGCAGCTTCTTCCAGATGTCCGCCTCCTCGGTCTGCGACAGAACATCCATCTCCCGCATCTCCCTCAGCAGATGGATGACGACGTAATGCAGCACGGATTCCGGAAGCGCCGCGCGCCCCAGCCGCCCGAGCGCCTGATCGATGCGCGCCCGATCCTGCTGCCGCATGCCGGAGACGAGCCCCTCGAGCATCGCCCACCAAGCGCCTTCCGTCTCGGGCCGCTCGGCGCCCGCATCCGAGACGGCCAGCAGGCGGCTTATTCCGGCGTGTTGCAGGAGGCTGCGCTGCAGCCCCTTATACGTCTCGGCCACCTCCGCGACCTCGACAGGACGCGGGTATACGCCTACGCTGACGCTCAGCTTGACGTTCGCCATAACGGCTGCTTGCGCCGCTTGCATCCACCGGGCGACTTCGTCCGCGTCGTACGCGTCCGACCGGCGTTCGACGAGCACGCACCACTCGCCTTCGCGCGCATGCAGCGAGACGTACTTAATGTCGAACGGGTGCAGCGCCTCGTTCAGCACGTTGCCGACGGCGAAATTCCACAGCTTCCGTTCCTTCTCGTCCCATTGCGCCGACAAGCGGGAGTAATGGTCGACGTCGATGAGCATGACGACGTAGGACGCATGCTCCGCCCACCCGTCCTCGTCCGCCAAGACGCGCAGCGCGCCTTCCGGCGGGAAACCCATCAGGACGTCGTATAACGCCTTCTCGTACGCCAGATGCGCCACTTTGCTCCATTGCCGATCCCGCTTCCGCTGCTCCGCCCGCTCGGCTCGCTCGCAGCGGATGTCGTCCGCCACCTTGCGGACGGTGCGCTCCAGCAGTTCGTAATCGATCGGCTTCAGAATGTAATCCTTCACGCCGTGCTTGAGCGCGGCTCTCGCATATTCGAACTCCTGATAGCCGGTCAGCATCAGAAACTCGCACGCTGCTCCTTCAGGAAGCGACCGCGCCTCGGCGAGCAGCGCCATGCCGTCCATGACGGGCATCCGAATGTCGCACAGCGCGATGTCGGGACGCTGCGTCCCGAGCGCCTCGAGCGCCTCCGCGCCGTTCCGCGCCGTCGCGACGATATCGAGCCCCATCTCGTCCCACGGCAGCACCATTCGCAGGTTTTGCAGGATCGGCAGTTCGTCGTCCACGAGCATAACCTTCAGTCTCATGTTCTCCCCTCGCCCGGTCCGTATTTAGGAATGTAGCAACGAATGATCGTGCCCTCGCCGACGCCGGAGCAGACGAACAAGCCGTACCGGCGCCCGTACTGGATCCGCATCCGGTCGGCGACGCTGCGGAGCCCGAGGCCGCGGCGCTCCGGATTCGCGACCTCGTCCGCCGCGGCGATCGCCGCTTCCTCCTCCGCGGCCATGTACGCGAAGCGCGCCAGCGTCTCGTTCGGCATGCCGACGCCGTCGTCCTCGATCGTGATCGCGACGCGATCCTCTTCTGCGGCGAGCTTCACGCGAATGCGGCCTTGGCGCTTTAAGCCGTCGAACGCGTGCTGGATGCAATTTTCGACGAGGGGTTGAAGGGTCAACTTCTGAATCAGAAGCTCCATCAGCTCCTCCGGCGCTTCGATGTCGTATTCGAACCGATCGGCGAACCGATACCGCTGAATGTCCAAGTAGCTCTTCAGATGCTCGATCTCCCGGCGAATCGGAATGTCTTCGCGATCCTGGAAGGAGATGCGCAGCATGTTCGCGAGCCGCAGCACCATCTGACTGACCTTGCGCCCTTCGTTCTGGACGGCCAGCGCATTGATCGATTCTAACGTATTAAATAGAAAATGAGGCTTAATCTGCGCCTGCAGCACCCGCATCTCGGCCTTCGTCTTGCGCTCCTGCTCCTGCTTCACGCGGCCGAGCAGCTCGTTCACGCGAGCGATTAAGCTGTTGAGTCCGCGCGATAACAGCGCCAGCTCGTCGTTCCCCGTTTCGTCGACGCGCAGCCCGAGGTCCCCGCGCTCGACGAAGCGCATGAAGCGAACGATTCGAACGATCGTGCCGGCGATGCGATGAATGAAGACGGCGAGGAACAGCAGCGCCGACACGAGCGACACCGCCATAATGACCGCGATCCAGCGCAAGTACGACGTAATTTCGCTCGACAACGAGCGCCATGGCGTCACGGAGAGCAGCCGCCAATCCTCGTCCTTCAGCCGGATCGAGGACACGACGCTGTCGACGCCCTCGAACGCGAGCCGTTCGCTCCGGTACAAGGACGCGCCCGCGCGGTCCGTCTCGTCCGCGAAGTCGTCGAGCACGCTGCCGTTTCGCGTGCCCGAGCTGTCGTACAACACGAGACCGTCTGCGTTGATCATGTAATACCGAGTGTCGTATACGTCTTCATTGAAGCTAAAATAACGAAACACGCCTTCGATGGCGGAATTCTTAATTTGAACGAGCAGCATTCCTTCGTTTCGCAGCGTGCCGATATCCTTGACGACGCGAATCTGCGTGAACACCGGCTCGTAGCCCGTCAATTGCGGGTGCTCGTAAGGCCCTACCCACTTGGGCAAGCCGTTCCTAGCAATCACAGCCTCGTAGATCGGCTGCTCTCGGAACGCTTCGAACGGCAGCGCGTCGAAGCTTTCCTTGGAATAGATGCGCACGATGCGTCCGTTGTCCAGGTTGTACATGAAGGCGTAGCTGACGGACGGATGGTTGACGAGCAGCTCGCGGAAGTTCCGCTGCGTCTCGTTCAGTTCCAAATACTTGATCGCGTCGACGTCCTCGGACGAATAGACGGGACTGCGCAGGACGTCCTGCACCGCGCTGCTCGCGATCGTACTGTCGGTCACTTTATCCATCTCGCGAAAGACGAAGTCGATGTTCTGGCTGAGCGCCCGAAGCGTAATCTCCGCCTGCTGCGAATATTTCTTCTCGATCGTGTCGGCGACGAAGTAGTACGCCAGAATGCCGAGCAGGACGAGCGGGACGATGATGAAGGCGAAGAACGCCGTGAACAGCTTCACTCGCAGCGACATACGCGTTTCCCATCCGCTCCTTCCGACCGGCCGCACCGGCGTCATCCTTTCACGCTGCCCGCCGTGATGCCCTCGATAATCTTCTCCTGCAAGAATCCATATAACACCAGCACCGGCAGCACGCTGTATACGATACCCGTGCAAATTAACGCATAGTTCGTCTGATACGCGTCGCGAAAGCCGACCATGCCGGTCGGAAGCGTGCGGAGCGCATCCTTGCTAATGAAGAAATTCGCCAGCAGGTATTCGTTCCAGACGCCGAGGAAGTTGACGATGAACACCGTGACGAGCGCCGGCACCGTCACCGGCAGAATGATTTGGGCGAACAGCCGGATCGAGCCGAGACCGTCCACGATCGCGGCTTCCTCCAGCTCCCCCGGAATCGACCGCATGAACGCGGCGATGAGCAGCACGCTGATCGGCAGCGCGCCGGCCGTATAAGGCAAGTATAGCGACCAATGCGTGTTCAGGATACCTAAATCTTTCACGAGAATGTACTGTGCGATGAACAGCACATTGCCGGGAATGAGCATACCGATCAGCACGAATTGGTAGATCCACTTGCTCGTCCGCGCCAGCTTCATGCGCGCGAGCGCGAACGCCGTGGCCGCCGCCAGCAGCACGCCCGAGAGCGACGAGGCGAATGACAGGTAGAGGCTGTTAAAGAAATACACATTGATTTTCGCCTTCACCCACGCCTCGAAGTAGTTTTCGAACATCCACCGCTCCGGCAGGCCGAACGGCCGCTCCGCGATTTGCAGATTGTCCTTGAACGACGAGAAGACGACGAAGACGAACGGGAACAAGACGGCGACGACGTAGAACATCAAGACGATATGGGGAAGGGTTCGTCCCAGTACGGTCGGCATGTTACATCTCCACCCTTTCCTGACGCCGGACGACCAGCAGCTGATAGAGTGCGGTGAGCAAGAGCGCGAAGACGAAAATGACGATCGACAACGCCGTCCCGTACCCGTACTCGCCGTAATTGATGGCTTTCGTCACCATGTAGGACGCCATGACCTCGGTCGAGCCGACCGGCCCGCCGTTCGTCATGACGAGCACGATGTCGACGACCTTCATCGCGCCGGCGATCGACAGCATGATGACGACGGAGACGATCGGCTGGATGAGCGGCACCGTGATGTGGATCGCCTTATGCCAACCCGACGCCCCGTCGATATCGGCCGCCTCGTTCAGCTCCTTCGGAATCGCGAGAATGGCCGCCAGCACGAGCACGATGAAGAAGCCCATCCACTGCCAAGCGTTCGTCACGAGCACGGCGAACATCGCCCATTTCATATCGGCCAGCCAATAGATCGGCTCGATGCCGAACCAGCCGAGGATGCGGTTGAGCGGTCCGACCTCGGGCTGATAGATGAAGCCCCACAGTATGCCGATGACCGACGTCGACAAGATCGACGGCACGAACACCGTGGTTTTGTAGAACCCTTGGAACCTCTTCACCCCGCTGATCAAGATGGCGAACAAGACGATCAACGGCACCTGCACGAACGCCGCGAACAGGATAAAGACGATATTGTTATAGATCGCGTTAATGAAGTCGTCGTCGCCGAACGCCTCCTCGAAGTTGCCGAAGCCGATATATCTCGGATCGTCCAAGCCGTTCCAATCCGTGAAGCCGTAGACGAGCGACGTGATCATCGGATACACGAAGAACAACACGTACAAAAATAACGTCGGAACGACGAACAGCGCATACACGCCGGGATGCCGCATCGTGTCCTTCATCGGCGCGTAACCTCCTTCTACCGGAGAGGCGCCGCCCGTGTCGTTCGTTCGGGCGGCGCCTCCGTAATCCTTCTTCGACAATAGATTATTGCTGGCCGGCGTTCGCCGTATCCTGCACCGCCTGCATCGCTTCGCCGACGTCCTGCGGCGACGCTTGACCCGCGATGAGCTTTTGAATTTGCGCTTCGGACTCCTTATACACGTCGGATTGCACGACGGAGTCGAAGTGCGAGAACGCGCCGCCCGCGTTCTTCATGAGGTTCATGACCTCTTTCACGATCGGGTCTTCCACCTTCGCGAGCGCGTCGTCGGACAGCTTCATCGAAGGCAGAACGCCGTCCTCGAGCAAGCCGCGCAGCTGCATGTCGTCGTTATACAGATTCTTGATGAACGCCTTGACCGCTTTCAGCTCGTTCTCGTCGAGGTCCGCGGAGAAGCCGTAGCCGTTGCCGTAGTTGCCGTTCACGAAGCTTTGGTCGCCGACGCCGTTCGGAACGGCCGGCATGTTGAAGTAACCGACTTTGCCGGTCAGATCGAACGCTTGCGCAGGATCCTTGAACACGGAGGAGCGCCAGCTGCCGTCGAACATCATGCCGGCCTTGCCGGTGACGAACTGGTTCAGCATATCCGCATATTCGAGGCCGAGCTCGCCCTTCGTGAAATATCCCTTATCCACCCACTCTTTGTATTTCGCGAACGCCGCCACGACCTCCGGCGAATTCCATTTCGCCGCGCCGGACAAGAAGCCGTTGATAGAATCCGGACCCGCGTATCGGCCGATCATCGTGTTGACTAACATGAGCGGCACCCATGCGCCCTTCGAGCCCATCGCGAACGGCGTCACGCCGTTGTTCTTAAGCGTCTCCGCGGCCGCTTCGAGCTCTTCCCACGTCTTCGGCGGCGCAATGCCGTAATGCTCGAACATCGCTTGGTTATAGTAGAAGCCTTCCGTATTGCCGCCGATCGGGAGGCCATACACCTTGCCGTCCAGCGTGAATTGGCTTAAGTTCAGGAATTTGTCCGCGATGCCGAGCTCCGCGAGGATCGGCGTCAGGTCCAACAAGCGACCCGCCTTCGCGTATTTCAGCGCGTCGCCCGTCCCCCCGAACAGGTCGAAGATCTTGGGCGGGTTGCCCGCCGCCATCTCGGCCGGCAGCTTCGTGAATCGGTTCACCTGATCCTCTACGCCGTCGAGCTCGATCTTGAGCCCAGGGATTTCTGCTTCGGTGGCGGCGACGACGTCGTCGAGAATCGCCTTGCGGAACTTCTGCGCTTCGCCGATCTGGATATGACGGAGCGACACCGTGAACGGTTCGACCGTCTCCTTCTTCGGTTCCTCGGCCGCAGGCGCCTCCGCCGCAGGCGCCTCCGCCGCAGGCGATTCCGCCGCGGGTGTCTCCTCGGCCGGCTCTTCGGCGACGTTGCTTCCCGCGCATCCCGCGAGCACGGTCGTCAAAGCGAGAACCGCTGCCAGCGTCTTCTTCCTCTGATTCATCATCTCGATCCAGACCTCCCTTATCGAATCGCAACTTCCCGTTGCCTCTTTATTATAGAAGCCGCCTCCGGGCGTCCGGCAGGTTCACATTTGTATCATAGGGGGATAAAATTATCTACAAGAAAAAAGGAAGGCGAGCCGACGGCCCCCTCCCTTCACTATGTCAACGATGCCGCAACGGAAACGATACCGTCACGGTCGTGCCGACGCCGAGCGCGCTCTCGACCTTGAGCACTCCTTCGAAGTGATCGGCGAGCTTCTTGACCATAAACAGTCCGATGCCTTGTCCGCCCCGTTCGTCGTTCATCTTCCCGTATTTGCGGAACAGCTGCGCGACCTGTTCCTCGCTCATCCCGACGCCCCTGTCGGATACCTCGACGACGAGTCGTCCGTCGCGGCGGCAGGCGCGGAACTCGACCCGGCCTCCCTCGTCGCTGTATTTGATCGCGTTGCTCGTCAGGTTCGACGCAATGAGCTTGAAGCCGGTCGCATTCGCCAACAACGTCTCCCCGCCCGTCAGGTCGACGTCGGAGACGAAGGCGATGTTCTGCGTGCGCGCCTTAATTTCCATCATCGCCGTCGCCTCGAGCAGCAGCGCCTTGGGCGAGATCAATCGCCGATGCCACAGCGATTCCGAGGAGAGCATCTCCTCCGTATTGATGATGTGCGAGATTTCGTTATCGATTAAGTCCACGTAATCGACGATCGCCTGCAAGCGTTCCCGATCGCGGGGGAAGGCGACATGTTTCCCGACCATACTTGCATATGCCTTAATGACCGTCAGCGGATTGCGAACCTCGTGCGATACCACATGGACGAAGTCGAGCTTCTGCTTGTACAAATCCATCTCGGTCTCGAGCTCGGCCTGCGCGGACAGCGTCGGAAAGACTAAACCGGCGTTGCGCTTATGCCGATACAGGCTCGAATGCACGAGCGACTCGTCCGTCATTAAGTATTCGTGCGACTTCAGCAGCTCGTTCTGGATCGCCGCCGGCACCGTCAACGCATCGTATGCGCATACGGTCAAATACCCGAGCTCGTCGAGCGCCAAATCCGCCTTGCATTCGTATTCATGCAGCTTCTTCACGATATCGTCGCCGTCTCGGTAGTCCACGTGTCCCCACAGCCGAACGTCCTGCCGTTGCTTCAGATGAGGCGCCACCAGGCCCTCCAAGTTGTGAAGAATGCGCTCGTACTGGAAATCCTCGTACGTGCGGTAAAATTCGTCTCGATCGAAGAAATGAACGTACGCGTACACATGCCGTTCGCCGCACGCCTCGACGAGCCGCGGCCGGATTGCTTCGAAATTCGCTGTCGTCTCGATGAAAAGAACGATCTGTTCGAGCTCGATTCCCTTGCGGATGAAAGAGATCGCGTTATGGATGTACGTGCCGGGGTCGCTATAAAAATATAAAATATGCGTCCCCGCGGGGACCGTCAACTTGCTTGTCAGCGAAATCGATCGTCTTCCCTTCATGTTGAATTCGCCTCCAAGTCCATCGCCGATTCAAGGCTTGTTTCCTTAATTCTACCGTATTTCAGGGGCATTGAATACCGCCTCCCAAGCACAAAAAAAACCGCCCCTACGCGTAGGAGCGGTTTTCGGAAGATTACAATTTTACAACGTTCTCGGCTTGCGGACCGCGGTTGCCTTGAACGACGTTGAATTCAACGCGTTGGCCTTCGTCCAAAGACTTGTAGCCGTCGCCTACGATTGCGCTGAAGTGAACGAATACGTCGTTGCCGCCTTCAACCTCGATGAAACCGTAGCCCTTCTCTGCGTTGAACCACTTAACCGTACCTGTTTGCATGTGCTGTACCTCCAAAATTGGTTTACCCTTAATACCTTCCATCCTTATCAGAAAGAAAAAAACACATTCCGTAAGGGGAAGTTTCAAACAAGAATGATCCCCGTACAGAATGTGCATTAAGGTCTCATGTTTGACAACTCCAACTTTACCACATCGCCGAAGGAAAAGCAACCATTGTTTGTAAGCGGCTTCTTGACCGATCGGAAAGTCATTCGACGGCGCTTACCCGTTCTCCAATCGCTTCATGAACTCCTCCGCAGCGCTGTAGCCTTGCTGGCGCAAATACCAGCTGTTGGCGGCCGCTTCGACGAGACCCGCCACGTCGCGGCCGGGCTGCAGCTGGATTTCGATATGCGGAATCTTGACGTCCAAGTACTCCGTAAATTTCGGCTCCAGCTCCAGCTCGTTATTCAGCGCGTCCTGCTCCCACTTCTTCAATTCGATGTCGAGCACGATGCGGGTTTCGTCCTGGAAGGCGCTGCGGCCGTACAGCCGCGATACGTTGATGAGGCCGATGCTGCGCAGCGCGAGAAACTCCTTCGTCTTGCCGTTGTGCGTGCCCAGCAGCGTCTCCGGGTTGATGCGCTTCAATACGACGAGATCGTCCGCGACGAGACGATGGCCGCGGCGAATGAGCGTATGCGCCGTCTCGCTCTTGCCGACGCCCGATTTGCCACGCAGCAGCACGCCGATGCCGGACACGTTGACGCAGACGCCGTGAATGGCGATCTCCTCCGCGAGCGTCTTCGACAGGAAGCCGTTGACGAGGTCCAGGAACTTCGTCGTCGCGAGCGAAGTGCGCAGCAGCGGAATGCTCTCTTCCTCGCAATATTTGATTAAATATTTCAGTCCCTCTTGGTTCCGGCTGACGATGAAGCAAGGGGGATGATATTTGACGATATTGCCGATATGATGGTTCCGCTCGTCCTCGCTCAGTCGGTGCAGATAGGTGATTTCGCGCCGTCCGAGCAGCTGCACTTCGGCTTGCGGGAAATAATCGAAGTACCCGACGAATTCCAATCCGGGCCGGTGCACCCGGGGTTTGGTGATCTCGCGGTGCAGTTGCCCGCCGCCGGCCAACACCTCGAGCGAGAACCGATCCACCAGCTCTTTAACCGTAATCGACTTCAGCTCCGCCCACTCCTTTGGCAACGATTTCATCTCATATCCCAAGGTAAGCGGAACGGCCCGTTTCGTCAACACCGTTCACAAAATATCCGCCAATGCGGCGGCCCGATATCGAGCGCCGCATCGTCGAAGAACGTCATGAACGGGATGTCTGCGGGGTGCCCCCGTCCGCATAGCAAGCGAATCGCAGACGGAACGCATCGCCTTCCGCCTTGACCGACGCGGTCAGCGCGACGCGGTAGACGTGTCGCCGCCCCTCCGGGAGCCCGTCGCACGGCAGCTCTTCTACGGCCGCCGCGGCGAACCGCTCCGCGTCGTACGCGAGCCTGACCTCGGCGCCGCCTTCGCCGCGCCAACGGATGTCGCCGGCCGCGAGCGCGGGCCGGACGTAGCTGACGAACGCCTCATGCACGAGGCGTTCCCCGTCCGCGGCGCCGCCGCTCGCGAAGCGGAACGCGTCGGTCAGCTCGAGTACGGCGACGGGCCCGCCGCCCGCCGAACCTTCGGCGCCGGACAGGCGCCGCCACGAGAAGCGCCGCTCGTACGCTGCGAGACCGGCCTCGACCGGGTACGCGCGCGTCAGGTCGAGCGCGAAGTCGAGGCCGTCGCCCGCCGGGGCGTACGACGTAATGCGCGCCCTGTACTCCGGACCCGCCGCTTGCGTCCGGCCGTTCACGACCGGCACCGAATGACCGAGCGACGACGGGTGGAGAAACTCGTATCGGCGTTCGCCGAAGTAATCCCGCGTGTAGACGCCCTTGCCCAGATCGGGCAGCAGCGTCTCGCCGCCGACGACGAGCAGGAAGTGCCCGAGGTCGTTATGATTATGGGGCTCGGCGTTATGCCCGCCCTTCGCCGAGAAGACGAGCGGCGAGCCGCCGGGGAAGCTGCGGTCGACGACCCATTGCAGCTGCTCCAGACAGACGGTCTCCGCCGGCGCCGGCCGGCCGAACAGCGTCGGATCGGTCCAGAACAAGCCGCGCACGATATGCGCCCACCGGTAGCAACGGTCGTGATGGAACGACGACGCGCCGTCCATCTCAGCCGCCTCGCGCATGCCGAGCCGCGCCGCGAGGCGGCTGACGAGGCCCGTGGAGAGCGGCGTGCGCTCCTGCGAGTCGGAATAGTTGACGAAGCGATCCTTCGCGATCGCGACGCGGATCGGGAAGCCGGCGATGCGGCGCCCCTTCTCTCCGAGCGCCGGGAGCAAGTCGATCGCCCCGTCGGTATAGTCCCGGAGCATCTCGGCGAAATAGGAATAATACCCGACGCCGTACTCCCAATACATGACGCCTTCCGGGCAGCCCCCGTCTTCGCCGTAACCGCCCAAGAAGCAATCCATCGCGTCCAAGACGCGCTTCAGCATCGCCGGCAGCCGTTCGTCCGTCTCGTCCAGCAGCAGCGCCGCCATGCCGACGCCGCCCGCGCACACCGACGCCCAATTCATCTCCACCGTCTCCCAGAAAAACTTCCGCGCCAGCAGAGGTTCGAAGACGCGGCGCTCGATTTCCCCGCGCACGCGTTCCTTGACCCATGGATGCAGCTTCGGCTCGAGCAGATGAATCGCCTCCGCCAGCGCATGCGCGGTTTCCGCCGCGAACAGGTCGATTACGAGCGGATCGGGCGCGCCGTTCGGCTCGCCGCCCGGACCGACGCTCGAGCCGCCCGGCCGCAGATGCGCCGGCAGCGCCCAAGAGAACTCGCCGCAGATGTCCCACAGCAGGTTCTCCAAGGAGCGGATCGCCGCTTCGTTCCCGTCGACGAGCGCAGCCAAGGCGAGCGCCGCCAGTCTCCGGTTCCGATCGAAATACAGCGCTTGGAACGCGTCGCGGTCGCCGTCTTGGAAAAACCGAACGAAGGCGCCGAATGCTCTCGTCGGTACCGGCGTCGCGATCGCCCGTTCCGCCTCCGCCCGAATCTCGGCGAGCAGCGTCTGCGCATGCGCCGCCCCCCGCAGCTTCGCTAGATCGTCCGCCGCCCAGCCCGCGCCGAGCGGGAACGCGGCCGACCGCCGTCGGCCCGCCCCCTGAATCGCCTCGCGCAGCGAATGTACGTCGTATGTCGTCCCCGTCATCCGAACCCCCTGCCTTTCCTTCGCATCCTATGTATCCTTACACGGACGCCCGGCTCGCTCGAAGAGGAACCGGGCGCCGGTATTGCGCATCTTATCGATCGTCCGCCGTTCGCATCCCGCGCGCCCAATATATAATCGGCGTCGAAGCGACCGAGACGATCAGCTTGATCAAGTACGTCGTCAACACGACCTGCAGCCAGACGTCCATCGGGAAGCCCGGCGCCCCGAGGAACGCGATCGAGCAGAAGACGACCGTATCGAGCAGTTGACTGAGGGCCGTGCTTCCGTTATTTCGAATCCAAAGCTGACCGGGCTTCGGGAACGCCTTCTTCAATAACGTAAAGATCTTGACGTCGACCAGCTGGCTGACGAAGTAAGCCGTCAAGCTGCCGAGCGCGAGCCGCGGCAGGAGACCGAAGATCGTCTCGAGCGACCCCTGCGCGAAGTCGGTTTCCGTCGGTTCGAATTTCAGCGCCATCTGCATCATGATCGTCGACGCGATCAAGGAGAAGAAGCCGATGTAGACCGCCTTCTTCGCCGCCTGTTCCCCGAATTTCTCGTTCAGCAGGTCGGTCGCGAGGAAGATCGTCGCGTAGATCGTGTTACCGAGCGTCATGACGAGCCCCGCCAGCTCGATCGTCTTGACGACTTGAACGTTGGCGAGCACCGTGGCGACGCCGACCCACGCGTACAGGCCGTTGCGCCCGAACATCCGATAGCACGTCAGGAACAACGCGAAGTTGACGCAAGCGAACGCCGCGCCCCAAACCACATTAAACATGAAAAGAATTCCTCCCTAGTTTTGGTTACGCGGGATGGTCTCGAACCGCGGCGCCGTCTTGCGGCGCATCGTAAATTATAGCGGAGGGACGCCCGCCGCGCCAGCCTTTTTCCCCACAGCGCGCAATAGAAAAACATCCCGTCAAAAACTTATAAATTCTATAACGATAAAAAAAGACGCCCGCAGGGGCGTCGCGACATGCAATGGATAAGCGGGGCGAGTCGGGTACTCCTCGATCAAGCGGATTACGTCACGCTCTTCTTCGCGTACTTATTATCGAGCGTGTAGTTCGACAGCTGCGGCAGCATCTTCGTTCCGCGCACCATGGGGACGCGGCACGACGGGCAATCGGGTTCGGTCTCGAAGGCGAAATTGTCACGCATCCAGCAATTGCAACCTTCGTTCGAGCACGTCCAGACGTCCGTGATTTCCTCCGGGATCTCAACGGCTTGCGGTTTGCGCGAATACATAGGCTCCTCCTTGAGCACGCGATTTCGTCTCCGTAGAAACAAAAATCACATACCGGAACGCCGTTCGAACGAGCTTGAAGGACGTTGCGATATGTGAAAATCACGTGTATTTGTAATTCCCTGTCATGGAATTACTTTACCATAACGCCCCCCGAAAATCAAGAAATCGACCGCTCCGCCATCAGCCGTCCGACTGCCTTCTCGATGTCCCCGGCGCCGGACGTATAGTTATAAATCCCTAGGAAAAACCGGGTCGCCTCGGGCGAGGAGCCGATCAATGCGTTCGCGGCCTCTTCCTCCGGCGTGACGGGCGACAGCTGGGAAAACTTGCACCCGAGATAAAACAGCCCGGTCAGCTTCGACTTCATCGCGCCTTCGTACCGCTTCGCCAGCTCGCCCCAGCTTCGGTGCCAGCTCTCCTTCTCTACGCTCGACAGCGTCGCCGCGAGCGTCCGAGCGCCGTACAGCGCGTCGTGCAGTCCTTGCCCGACCGCCGGGTCCTTGAACACGAGCGCATCGCCGACGAGCGCCCATCCGTCGCCCATCCCGGTGTGCCAGTCGTTGTCGTACCCGAGCAGCCCTCGGATCGGCTCGGCAAGCAGAGCCGCGCGCAGCCGCGCCGGGAAGTCGGTGTGCGCCAATCCTGCGTCGACGGCCGCGCGGAAGCTCTCCTCCGGCGCCTCCTTCATTTGCTCGATCCACGCAGTCCGCGCGAGCGGGAACATAAGGCCGACGACGTACTGCGCATCGCTCGTCGGGAAGGCGATGACGATCGTATCGTCCGTCTTATACATCTCTACATGCCGTTCGCCCGCTTGCCGGAAGCCGGAGAAGTAGCCGACGTACGACGCGTAATCGGTCGGCACCCGGATCTCGCAGCGGCTGCCCGAGAGCTCCCGCACGGCCGACCGCCGGCCGTCCGCGCCGACGACGAGCCGCGCCTTAAAGCGCTCGACGCGGCCGTCGCGATACGTTCCGACGACGCCGCGGACGGCGTCGCCTTCCTTCAGCAGCTCCGTCACGCGAAACCCCTGCAGCGCGTCGACGCCCGGCTGCGCCGCGGCATGCTCGAACAGAATGCCGTCCAGGTGCTTCCGCCGGATGGACATGCAGAACGTCTCGCCGTTCGCCTCCGGGAATTCGCCGTCGATGACGGCGCGCCCCGTCTGCAGCTTCGCGCGGCGATACACCGGCGTGCCGGTGGCGAGCAGCTTGTCGAGCACGCCCATCTCCCGCAGCATCGCGATGGAATTGTTGAAGAAGTTGTGCGTCGACAAGGTGTCGCTCGGGAACGTGGCCCGGTCGAGCAGCAGGACGTCGTAGCCGGACTTGGACAGCTCGTACGCCAGCGCCGAGCCGGCGACGCGTCCGCCGACGACGATCACGTCGTAATGGGTCTTCATCGCGTAAAAAACCGCCTCTCCTCTATTGATGGAATCTTCCTCTAATCATTGTAGGAGAAGCGGTTGTCACGCGGATATGACAGGGTGTCATTTTCGTTATAGGGAGATCGACCGAATAATGTCCTTCAGCTTGTCCGCGGACTTCTGCAGCAATGCCTTCTCCTCTTCCGTAATGTCGAGCGGCAGCACCGTACGCACGCCCGAGCGGTCGACGACGCAAGGCACGCCCATGTACACGTCGGAGATGCCATGATAATCGTGCAACAGCGTCGAGACGTTCAACACCGCGCCTTCGTCGCGTACGATCGCGGCGCAAATCCGGTCGATCGCGAGCGCGATGGCGTAGTACGTGGCGCCCTTCGCTTCGATGATTTGGTACGCGGCGTCGCGCGTGTTCGCGAAGACGCGTTCCTTCGCCTCGCCGGTAAGCCGCACCTCCGTGCCCGCGACGTTGGCGAGGCTCCATACCGGTACCTCGGAGTCGCCGTGCTCGCCGATGATGTGCGCGTGGATGCTGCGCGGGTCGATGTCGAGCTCCGCGCCGATCAAGTAGCGGAACCGCGCGCTGTCGAGCAGCGTGCCGGAGCCGATGACGCGATGCGCCGGCCAACCGGACTTCTTCTGCGAGAAATAGCTCATGACGTCGACCGGGTTCGAGGCGATCAGGAGAATCGCGTGATCGTTCACCTTCAGCACCTGCTCCATAATACTTTCGAAAATGCCCACGTTGCGCTTAAGCAAGTCGATGCGCGTCTCGCCCGGCTTTTGCGCGGCTCCCGCCGTAATCACGACGATGTCCGCGTCGGCGCAGTCGTCGTACGTGCCGGCCGACACCTTCGTTCGGCCGAGGAACGGCATGCCGTGGTTCATGTCGAGCGCGTCGCCGACCGCCTTCGCGTGGTTGTAGTCGATGAGCACCAGCTCCGAGGCTCGCTCTCTCAACAGGAGCGTATAAGCCGTGGTCGATCCGACCGCGCCGACGCCGACGACGGCGATTTTTGCACCCTTTTTCATACGTGGGGCTCCCCTTCCTCTTCGTTCAAAAATGGTTTATTGACGTAATAGTACATCGTGGCCATGAACACCGAGCCGCCGATGAGATTGCCGAGCGTGACGGGGATCAGGTTGTAGACGACTCCGCCGCCGGAGATCGACGCCGGATGATCCAGCACGAGCGCGATAGCGAACGTACACATGTTGGCGACGCTGTGCTCGTACCCGGAGATGAAGAAGCAGAAGACGAACAGCATCATCGCGAACATCTTCGCTCCGTCGGCTTTCATCGACATCGGGATGAAGAACGCGAGACAGACGAGCCAGTTGCATAGCACGGCCCGGAAGAACAATTCGTCCCAAGGCGCGTGCATCTTCTTCTCCACGACGCCGAGCAGGAAGCCGTGCACGTCCGGGTCGCGGAACAGGCCCGTCAGGAAGATGAGCAGGGCGAACGCCGCGGCGCCGAGGATGTTGCCGAGATAGCTGCTGCCCCAGAGCTTGACGACGCTCCCCCAGGTCAGCTTCTTCCGCAGCGCGGCGTACGTGTAATAGAACGTGTTTCCCGTGAACAGGTCGCCGCCGCCGTATGCGATCAAGATAATCGCCGCGCCGAACGTGATCGCCGCCATCGGATACGTGAGGGGAGAGTGCTCGATATAGAAGAAGTTCCCCGTCCGGAACGCGACGATGACGCCGAAGCCGATGAACATGCTCGCGAGCGCCGAGCGGGACAAATACCGAATCCAGCTCTGCTTGAAAATTTTGTATTTCTTGAGCGCCAGTCGTTCGACCTCGGCCAAGGGCGTCATCTCCATCGGCTGCCCCTCCTTCGCTGCTCTCATCGTACCCGAGAACCAAACTTTAAGATGTGACGAAAATCACGCGTACATGCGCCGCACTGCGTCGGCCAACACCGCTTCCCACCGGCAAGCTGAACGACGGGAAGTCAAGGAGAAGGATCCGCGTGACACCCTCGGACCCGGCCCGAGGAGAGGTTCAACGCTTCCCCGCAGCGTACTCGATTTCAATTCATGACAAAAAGGGCCGCCCCCGGCAATCTCCGGGAACGGCCCTGTCTTCGTTACATCTCCTTCACGGCCTGCAGCTTGCCGACCTCGAACAGGCCGATCGCCTCCGTGTACAGCATATCCGTCCAGCCGGACGTAATGAGACCGTCTTTCGTCCGAGCGACGTATGCGACGGATTCGATCGACTCCTCGTCGACGGCCGACAATAGATTTTCGAGCAAAAATTTCGGCGTCACTTCCGCCTCGGCTTCTTCCCGTTCCTTGCTCATCTTCTCCGCCTCCTTCCATCCTATCCATCGTTAATATGGATGAACGGCAGGCCGAATATGCGCGGAGCCGTCAGCCGCCGAACGCTCGCAGCGCCGCCGTCGCCGAACGCCAATGCTACTATCTCCTGCGATTCCCGCTTTACGACTTGCCGCCGCCGAGACCCGACTCCCTCGCGACGACGATCGCGCGCGCCCGGTCGGCGACCTGCAGCTTGTTCAGGACGTTGGAGACGTGATTGCGCACCGTCTTCGGCGCGAGA
>JAPSKX010000315.1 GCA_031181325.1 Paenibacillus sp. | reverse complement strand
AGGCGGGCAAACGGCCGGTGCTGCTGAGCTGGTCGGGAACGATGTTCGAATATTTAATGCCGTGGCTGTTCATGCGGACATACAAGAATACGATCTGGGATCAGACGTACCGCGCAGTCGTCGATCGGCAGATCGAATACGCGAGACAGCGGGACGTGCCGTTCGGCATTTCGGAGTCGGGCTTCTATGCGTTCGACTATCAGATGAACTACCAGTACCGCGCGTTCGGCGTACCGGGACTTGGGTTTAAGCGAGGGCTGGAGGAGGATCTCGTGCTCGCGCCGTACGCGACGATCATGGCGCTGCCGTTCGCCGGACGCGAGTCGCTGCGGGCGCTGGAACGGATGGAGGCGCTCGGCGGCCGCGGCAAGTACGGGTACTACGAGGCGATGGATTTCACGCCGAAGCGGCTCCCCGCAGGCAAACGGCACATGGTGATCCGCAGCTTCATGGCGCATCATCAAGGCATGAGCATGCTCACGATCTCGAACCTGCTGCTGAAGCGGACGATGTACGGCCGTTTCCATCGCAACAAGGCGGTCCGGGCGTCGGAGCTGCTCCTGCAGGAGCGTCTCCCGGCGAAGCCAGCGATCGTCAAGCATCCCGCGATGCTGCGCACGCACGAGTCGGCCGATCGCGAGCGTTACGATCCGGCGGAGGTGCGCGAATTCGTCTCGCCGCATACGGCGGTGCCGGAAGCGAACGTGCTGTCCAATGGCCGATTCACGACGATCGTCACGAACAGCGGCAGCGGCTACAGCCGCTACGAAGGCGTCGCCGTAACGCGCTGGCGCGAAGACCCGATCCGAGACGCGTGGGGCAGCTACGTGTACGTGAGGGACGTCGAGTGCGACCGGCTGTGGTCGCCTTCGTATCAGCCGTGCCGCGTCGAAGCGGACGAGCAGCGCGTCTCGTTCGAACTCGAACGCGCGACGTTCACGCGGAAGGACGGAGCCATTCGGACGGTGATGGAGGTATGCGTCTCGCCGGAGGCTCCCGCGGAGGTGCGCCGCATCTCGCTCACGAACGAGGGCGACGAACCGAAGGTCGTCGAGGTGACGACCTTCGTCGAGCTGTCGTTGGCGTCGCCCATCGCGGACGAAGCGCATCCGGCGTTCAATAAGCTGTTCGTGCGCACCGATTACGACGAGGAGACGGAATGCCTCGTCGCGGGTCGTCGGGCGCGCGAAGCGAAGGATAAGGTCGTCTGGGCGGCGCACGCCCTCTTCGCCGCCGGCGGCTCGCTCGGTCCGGCCGAATTCGAGACGGATCGGGCGGCGTTCGTCGGCCGCGGGAGCGGCCTCGCCGACCCGGCGGCGATTCGCGGCCGCTTGTCGGGCAAGACGGGCTCGGTCGCGGATCCCGCCTTCGTGATGCGCAGGCGGGTGCGGCTCGAGCCGGGGAAGCCGTTGCAGCTGTTCGCCGTCACGGCGGCCGCCGATACGCGGGAGGATGCGATCGCCGCCGCCGCGAGGCTTTCGAGCGAGCCGGAGGCGGAGCGGACGTTCCAGATGGCGTGGAATCGGACGCGGATCGAGCTGCGCCACTTGAACCTTACGCATCGCGAGGCGGTCGGCTTCCAGCGTTTCGCGAGCCAGGTGTTGTACACGCCGCCGCTGCGCAAGGAACGCGAAAGCCGAATTCGCGCCAACGCGAAAGGACAGTCCGGCCTCTGGTCGTTCGGCGTCTCCGGCGACCGGCCGCTCGTGCTGGCGCATATCGATAACCGCAGTCAGCTGCCGTTCGTCATGAAGCTGCTGACGGGGCACGAATATTTGCGCCGCCTCGGCCTGCCGTTCGATCTCGTGCTGTTGAACGAATCGACGGGCGGCTACTATCAAGATTTGCAAGAGGCGCTCCAAAGGGCGGTGGAGCACGGCGTGGACCGCTTCGGGGCGGGCGTCTCGGGCGTACACGTCCTCCCGGCGTCGCGCCTCGGCGAGGAGGATCGAACGCTGCTGCTCGCCGTCGCCCGTATCGCGCTTCGCGCCGGCGGACCGAGCCTCGCCGCCCAACTGCGGCTGCCTCGGCGTGCCGAGCCGGTCGCCGCCCCGAAGCCGCTCGAAGCGGCGCTTGGGAAGCTTGCGCTCGTGGATCGGCTGCATGACGGCGGGGCCGGCACGGAGCCGTTCGATACGAAGGACGGCCTGCTGTTCTGGAACGGCTGGGGCGGGTTCACGCCGGACGGCAAGGCGTATCGGATGTTGATCAAGCACGGGAACGCGCTGCCGGCGCCGTGGATTAACGTCGTCGCGAACAAGAATTTCGGGTTCATCGTATCGGAGATGGGGACCGGCTATACGTGGTGGCGCAACAGCCGGGAGTGCAAGCTGACGCCTTGGTCCAACGATCCGGTGTTGGACCCGGCGACGGAAATCGGCTTCCTGCGCGACGAGGACAGCGGTACATATTGGTCGTTGTCGCCGTCGACGGGCGTCGCGGCGCCGCCGTATCAGGTCACGCACGGCCGCGGCTATTCGCGGTTCGAGCATGCCCGAGCGGGCATCCTGCACACGATGACGATGTTCGTCCCGCTGGACGAATCGGTCAAGATCATGCGCATCCGCGTGAAGAACAAGACGACGACGACGCGGCGGCTGTCCCTCACGTACTACGCGGAATGGGTGCTCGGCGTGCAGCGGCCCGCCAACGCGCCGTTCGTCGTTACCGATTGGAACGAGTCGGCGAAGCTGCTCGTCGCGCGCAATACGTATCAAGAGAGCTTCCGGGAGGCGACCGCGTTCCTCGGCGTCTATCCGCAGGGCGTTCCGGCCAAAGGCGACGAGCTGTCTTGGACGGGCGACCAACAGGAATTCGTCGGACGAAACCGCGGGTCGGAGCGGCCGGCGGCGCTGTCCCGGGAACGGCTGTCCCGCCGGACGGGCGCATTCCATGCGAGCTGCGGCGCCGTGCAGCAGAAGCTGACGCTGGCGTCCGGCGAGGAGCGGGAGCTCGTCGTTCTGCTCGGGTGCGAAGCGTCGGAGGAAGCCGCCGCGCGGCTCGCCGCGAAATACGCCGCGGTTTCCGCCTGCGAGGAAGCGTTGGAAGCCGTGGAGGCGTTCTGGGACCGTACCCTGGGGCAGACGGTCGTCGAAACGCCGTCCGTCGAGACGAACGTCATGCTGAACGGCTGGCTGTTGTATCAGTCGCTCGCCTGCCGCATGTGGGCGCGCACCGCGTTCTATCAAGCGGGCGGAGCGTTCGGCTTCCGCGATCAGCTGCAGGACGCCTTGGCGATGCTCCATACGATGCCGGAGCTGACGAGAAAGCAAATTCTCATTCATGCCGCTCACCAATACGAGGAGGGA
>JAPSKX010000314.1:1050-3317 GCA_031181325.1 Paenibacillus sp. | reverse complement strand
GCAGGAAGTCCTGGTGGGACGGCGTCGCCCGAACGTCCGGATGCGGCAGCATGACGCGGGCGATGTTCCGCGGATGGACGAACGGCTCGCCGCCGAACACAGCGGTCAGCATGCGCAGGATCGCCGGTTCGTGCGCCAGCGCGTGGAACGACTCCAGCTTCTGGAGGTCCCGGTACACGTCGAGCGGCGCGCCTACGCCGTTCCAAACGACCTCCTCGGCGGTGTATCGGCGGATGCGGGCTTCGTCGCCGATCGCTTCGTCCTCGCGGCCGGCCTGGAGCAAACCGTAAGACCGAAGCACGCCCAGGACTTCGCCGCGCACGGTCATTACCGCCTCCCTCGGAAGCAGCCCCCGACAGAAAATCATCCCGTCCCGTTCCGCGCGCTCCCGGACGAGCTCCGACGTTCCGAGCAGGGGCGTCGCGTCTTGGAACGTGCCGGCGACGGGGCGCTTGTCATTGTCCTTCAACATAACCTTCAACTCCTCTTATCGAGCTCGGATGCTATCGTGAGCGTATCAAAACCGCCGGCAGTTGTATTTGTCCGTTACCCATAGCCCGGTGCACGTTACCGGATTCGGACGACATTCGGACGACATTCGGACGAGAGGAGAGATTCCTTATGCCGCTGCTTACGCCATCCGGCGCGGAGCTCGCGCCCGTCGTCGCCTACGCCAACCGGCTCGTATGCGCGCCTTCGGAACGCTTCGGGCCCCGCGCGATCTCGGACTTCCAATTCGTGTTCGTCGCGAGCGGCGCCGGACGATTCTTCATCGGAGGGCGCAGCTACCGCGCCGCGGCCGGCTGCTTGTTTTATTACGCGCCGGACGTGCCGCACGTCATTGAAGCGGACGACGCGGACCCGTTCGTGTTGTACGGCGTCCACTTCACTCCGGACGGAGCGCTGCCGGAACGCCCGCCGCAGGCTCCGCTCGGCATCCGGCCGGCGGAGGAGGACGAACCGGCTCCCGCCGAACCGGGCCTGCCGTTCCCGCCGTGCGCGCGGACCGGGATGTGGCCGCTGCCGTATTTCGAGACGTTCGCCCGCGAGTTCGACGAGAAGCGGCCGTTCGCGTCCGAAGCGCTCCGCGGGGCGATGCTGCAATTCGCGGCGAGGCTGCTGCGCTGGTGCGAGAGCTGCAGCTTGCCCGCGCCGACGCCGCTGGAGGCGCGCATCGCGGCGGCGCGGGCGATGCTGGAGGAGCGGGCCGGCTCGCCGTACGACGCCGGTTGGCTGACGGAGGCGTCGACGTATACGCATGATTACGTCTCCCGGAAGTTTCGCGAACGCTTCGGTCTCTCGCCCCAGCGATATCACGACGAACGCAGGGTAGAGCGGGCGAAGCGATTGCTGGCGACGAGCGCGGACACCGTCACGGACGCGGCGCGGCGTCTCGGCTTCGACAGCGTGCATTACTTCTGCCGATGGTTCAAGAGACGAACCGGGGACCAGCCGTCCGCCTATCGGCAGCGGAATCGAACGATCTAGCCGGAAGTTCCGTCGGATAGTGCACCTTTTCCATCGAATCGTGTACATCGGGAAGCGGAAAAGCCGGTTACAATGGGTTGCAGTAAGCGCTTACTCGATGGAAGGAAGGGGGAGCTTATGCCCGCCAAGACGGTAGAAAACGAAAACCTTCAAGGGACGGAGAGAGGCGCGCCGGCGGTTCGGGAGTCGTCGCTCCTGCGACGGATGGCGGCGCACAAAACACTGTATTTGCTGTTTATCCCGGTCTTGCTGTACTACGCGCTCATCCGCTACTGGCCGATCGGGATGGCTTGGATCGTGGCGTTCAAAGACCTGCAGCTGGGCGCGGGCGTATGGCAGAGCGAGTGGGTCGGACTGGATAATTTCCGCGTCATGTTCACCGACCCGCAGCTCGTGAAGGTGCTCCGCAATACGGTGGAAATCAGCCTGCTTCGGCTCGCCGTCGGGTTCGTGCCGCCGATTATCCTGGCCATTATGTTTCACGACCTCGCGAGCAACCGGTTCAAGAAGTGGACGCAGACGATTGTGTACATTCCCCACTTCTTCTCGTGGGTGATCGTCTTCGGCATCGTCTTCGCGTTATTTTCGACCGGGTCCGGGTTCGTCAACAACATGCTCGAGTGGCTGGGCTTGCCGCGGAAGGAGTTTTTCCTCGATCAAGACTGGTTTCGGCCGTTGCTCGTCGGTTCGGCGGTCTGGAAGGAAATCGGCTGGGGCACGATCATTTATTTGGCCGCGCTCGCCTCCGTCGATACGCAATTGTACGAAGCGGCCGCGAT
>JAPSKX010000314.1:0-1040 GCA_031181325.1 Paenibacillus sp. | reverse complement strand
CCTCATCTGCTTGAATCTCGGGACGATCCTCTATGCCGGGGGAGAGCAAATTCTGCTGTTCTACAATCAAGCGGTGCTCGATGCCGCGGACGTCGTCGATACGTGGATCTATCGAGAATCGCTCGGCCGGCTCCAGTTCAGCATCGGCACGGCGATGGGCCTGTTCCAGTCGTTCGTCGGCATGCTGCTCGTGCTGGCGACGAACGCCGCGTCGAAGAAATATACGGGCCGGGGCATCTGGTAGAAAGGGGACGATCCGATGTACGCATACGCGTCGCGTTCCGAGAGAGCGTATCAAATTTTCATTCATACCGTGGTGGCGCTCGTCGCGCTTTCCGCTTTATTCCCGCTCGTCTACGTCGTCGGCATGTCGCTGACGTCGCAGAGCGAGATGATCGCGCGGGATTACTTCGTTATCGTCCCCCAGGAGCCGACGTTGGAGGCGTACAAGCGGATCTTCGCGTCGCCGCTCGTCTGGCAGTCGATCGGGATGTCCGCGCTGCGAAGCACGCTGGGGCCGCTGCTGACGCTTGCGCTCACGACCGTCGGGGCGTTCGCGCTGTCCCGAAAGACGTTGCCGGGGCGCGGTCCGCTGCTGTTCCTCGTGCTGTTCACCATCTTGTTCCACGGCGGTCTGATCCCGTCGTATCTCGTGATGAAGCAGCTGCACTTGATCGATTCCTTTTGGGCGTTGATCGTGCCGATGCTCGTGGACAGCTTCGGTCTGCTCGTCATTAAGATTTTCATCGAAAATTTGCCCGACGGCCTCGTGGAATCGGCTCGGATCGACGGCGCCGGAGAGATCGCGCTGCTGACGCGCATCGTCGTGCCGATGGCGGCGCCGGCGCTCGCGGCGATCGGGATGTTCAGCATCGTCAATCATTGGAACAGCTGGTTCGACGCGCTGATTTATTTGAACGACAAGCAGCTGTACCCGCTGCAGATGGTGCTCCGGAATATGCTGACGGTGGACAGCATGGCGAACGATCAGATGAATTTCATCTTGAAGGACACCCAGCGCGTCAGCTCGGAGACGATCA
>JAPSKX010000098.1 GCA_031181325.1 Paenibacillus sp. | reverse complement strand
ACCCGCGCGTAATGGGAAAATTCTCCCCTACTCCATCTCCATCCCCGTGCGGCGCAGCTTGACGTCGTATACGACGTCGATGTCCGCCTCCGCGAAATAGTCGGTATCGCGAACCTGCTTCCAGATACGCTGGTGATACGCCCGCAGCTTGCTCCCGACGCCGAGAATGTCGGCGTCGTATTCGCGCTGCAGCGTATCCAGCAGCTTCCGGGCCTCTTCTTCCAGGTAATCCGATGCGCCGCGCTCCAGCTCCGCGATTTCCCTCGGGTCGGAGAAGTTCGTGTCGAACGTCTTTCCGATCAGGTCGCCCTCCACGGACACCGTGAACTTCGCGTGCACGCGGCCGTGTTCCAGCCAATACGACTCGTCCACCTTCGTCGTGTCCGTCGTGAACGATACCAATCGTTCGTCGTCGCCCTTGTACGGGAACACGATCGGGCCGCCGTTCTGCCGCTCGGCGATCCGCATGAAGCTCCAGGTCGCCTGATCGTCCAAGTCGCCCAGCATTTTGTCCTCCTTAAACACCGCGATGCCCGACCACTTGACCCCGGCCGCGCCCGCTTCGACATAGTTCAAGAACGGATGCTCCGACGGCGATGACAAGTTAATATAGAACTTCCCGAGATTCGTGTCCGGAATCCGTCCGGTTTCCGCGCCGTTCTGGATGAGCGACATGATGAATACGGTCGGAATTTGTTCGAGCTCCGGCTTCGCGCCCAGCAGCTCCACCGCCTTGCCCTTGACGACGATCGGCCAGAGCAACCGTCGAATTTGCGGATCGCGGCGGAAGGCGTCCATGACGTCGTTCAGTCCGGACTTCGCCATCTCCTCCCCGATCGCGATGACGCGAGTATGGCCGTAGAACAGCTGCTGATTCACCCTGCGCTGCAAGTTATTGAACGCTTCGATCAGCGTTCTGCCGGAGGCGCTCATCACCCGCACCGGATCCCCCGAGCCGCCGCCGCCGCTCGAGCCGGCGATCTTGATCGGGATCGGGATTTGCACCGAGACGGTGAGCAGCTTCGGGTCCGATTCGTGGCGGTCGATGCCGATCGCGACGACCGACGTGCGCTCTTCGATTTCCCGCTGATCCCAGCAGCCCGGGAGGAGGAGCGCCATAAGCCCGAGCAGCAGCGCGATCCGTACGCCTCTCGCCGCCCTCATGTCGGGGCGCCTCCCTTCCCGCGTTTCCCCCGCAGCGCGGCGACGACGAGCAGCAGCAGCGGCGTGACCAGCGCCGCGATGCCGCCGAGAAACCCGGACAGCCGCTGATATTCGAACAAGGCGTGTATGTTCTGGGGCAGCAGCGACAGCCAGTAAAACAGAGGCAGAAGCATCGTCGCGATGAGGCGGTACGGTTTTGGGCCGCGGAGACCGAGCATTTTCTGAATCAATAAGGTCGTCGCGCAATACAGATTGCCCGATGTCGTGAACACGGCTGCGACCCATACGCCGAGGAAAGCGGACTCCATCCGCTCTAGAATCAAGCCGGGGACTTCCGTTACCTTCACCAGCTCCAAGGTCGGCCACGCGAGCAGCTTCAGTTCGTCCACGCCGAAGACGGCGATGCCGGAGAAGCCGATCAACGTATAGATGCCGCCGGGAATCGCGATGCCCGCCAGATTGACGCGAAGCAGCTTATCGCTCTGCTGCACGTACGCCGAGAACACCGTCATAACCTCGAACCCGAGGAAGGCGAAGGACGACATCAAGACGCCCATGGCGAACGCGCCCCAATCGATCCCCTCGTGGAGCGGGAACAGATGATACAGCCTAGTGCTCTGGAACGAGGAGATCGCGATCAGGAGCACGGGAACGACGATGAGCGGGAGCAGCATCTCGTTCACGCGCGCCATCGTCTCGACCCCGTGCAGCGTTAGGATATACGCGGTGAGGAGCATCGTAGAGATGATGACTTCGAGCGGCGTCTGCGTCAGCACGGTCGTAATGACGACCTCGCCGAACATGCGCGCGACGATGACGGTGCTGAAGCCCCAAGAAGCGACGTACAGCAGCAGGAGAGGGATACTTGCGATTTTGCCGAACGCCCTCCCCTTCCCTATGGCGAAGATATCCGCGCCATAGTCCGCGATGCCCTCGTACGGGAACCGCCGGGAGAGCTGCGTGATGACGGTTACCGCCAGCATCGCGACCAAGGCGCCGAGGATGATCGAAAACCAACCCGACTGTTTCGCGTATTCGGCCGCGCCTCGCGGCAGCGTCAGGACGCCGACGCCGATAATGGTGCTGGCGATAATCGAAGACGACTGCCTCGCGCTGATGACGGCTTCGGGGCGGTTCGCGGCGTTCCGACTCATGATTC
Organism: Paenibacillus sp.; assembly: GCA_031181325.1. Taxonomy (GTDB): domain Bacteria; phylum Bacillota; class Bacilli; order Paenibacillales; family YIM-B00363; genus Paenibacillus_AE. The sequence goes on along the minus strand of JAPSKX010000098.1, from coordinate 15,192 downwards.
GTCCTCCTTCGCGTGTTCTCCCATGCGCGTCGGGTCGCCCGGCATGAAGAAGGTCGGTCGCTCCTTCATGCGGTGCAGCGGCGCCCGGTAGAAGGAATCCTTGATATCCTTCCTCCGGTACGGCGCCAGAGGCGCCATGTACGGCACGCCGAACGACTTGAGCGAGCACAGATGGATGACGACCAGAATGAGGAAGAGCATAATGCCGTACAACCCGAATAAAGCGGCCGCGGCCATCATCGGGAAGCGGAGCATCCGCAGCGCGATCGCGGCGCTATAGCTCGGCGACGCGAACGACCCGATCGTCGTAAGCGCCACGACGATGACCATGATCGGGCTGACGATGCCGGCTTCTACGGCCGCTTGTCCGACGACGAGCGCGCCGACGATGCCGATCGTCGGCCCGATCGGGCCCGGCAGCCGCACGCTCGCCTCCCGCAAGATTTCCATCGTGATCTCCATCAGGAACGCTTCGACGATCGACGGGAACGGCACCGTGGAGCGCCCGGCCGCCATCGCGATCACGAGCCGGGAAGGGATCATCTCCGGATGGAACGAGCTGAAGGCGATATACAAGGAGGGCAGCAAGACCGCCATTCCCATGCTGATGATGCGAATGATCCGAATCAGCGTCGCGATCAGGTGCCGCTCGTAATAATCCTCGGGGCTGTGGTAGAACTGATTGAATACCGCCGGCGCGATCAGCACGAAGGGCGATCCGTCGCACAGAATGGCGACCTTGCCTTCCAGCAGGTTCGCCACCACCTTATCGGGGCGCTCCGTATTTTGAATGAGCGGGAACGGCGTCCAGTGCGTATCTTCGATGAATTGCTCGATATACCCGCTGTCGAGCACCGCGTCGATGTCGATCGCTTCGATCCGGCGGACGACCTCTCCCACGATATGCGGCTCCGCCACGCCGTCGATATAGGCGACCGCAACGCTCGTATTGCCGCGCTGACCGACCTGCAGTCCCTTGATCCGGAGCTTCGGATCTTTCAGCTTCAGTCGAATCTGCGCCGTGTTCATGCGGATCGTCTCCGCGAAGCCGTTGCGCGGACCGCGGACGACCGCCTCGGAGCGCGGCTCCTCGATGCCCCGCTTCTCGAACCCCTTCGTGTTCAACAGCAGACCTTGCGCCTCGCCGTCGACGAACAAGGCGCTGTCCCCGGACAATACGGCGTGCACCGCGTCGCCGAGCTTCCCGGTCGCGGTCGCTTCGTTGATCGGCAGCCCCGCGGACTGCAGCCATGCGACGGCGTCCTCGGCACCGTCATCGCTTCGCTCGATCGGCGCCGCTCCCATCACCGGCTCCAGAATATACCGATCGATCGTCGTGGCGTCCGCCAAGCCGTCGATAAACACGAGCGCGGCCGGCCGCGCGAGCGCGCCGATGCGGAAGCGCCGTACGATGACATCGGCGCTGTCCCCGAGCCCGTTCTTCATCAGGGACAGGTTCGCGTCCAAGCCCGCGGACAGCGCGACGCCGGCCATCGACCGCAGCGCTTCGGCGCTTCGGCGATCGATCGCTTCCTTCATCTTCGCGTCTATCGCGGCCGACTTGCCCCTTCCCGGCTTCCGAAACATCGAGCTCCACCTCTTCCTTTCGCTATCCATAAAAATCCCCCGGAATCGGAAAAGTATGCGCGATCTGCATGAAATGCCATTTCCGTGAAGATAGTAAATACAACGCTTATCCTTCGACCCTTCGGCCGAGAAAGGAGTGACTTCCCATGTCCCTTCGGAACGCATCGTCCCCGAACCGAACGTTAGAGGACTACGCGCAGGAGAAGGTGCCGACCAGCCTTGCCGAGACGATCCGGCTCGCGAAGGACCTCCTCAGCGAAACCGACGATTTTATCATTCGCCGGTTTCGCGTGTTCGGTCGGACGCCGGCGGCACTCTTATATTTTTCCGACTTGTCCAATCAAATGATCATCAATCAGGACATTCTTCAGCCGCTGATGCAGGGGCCTCGACACCTGGCGGACGCCGAAGTCGAGCCCGGCCGCTTGAAGCAGGTCATCGCGGACGAGGCGCTCATCCACGGCGAGTGCGTGCTGTCAAGCGACATGTACTTCATCTTGGACGCCGTCCTGCAAGGTCGGGCCGTCGTCGTCGTCGACGGGCTGGACGAGGCGTTCGTCATCGGTTCGCCGAACGTACCGAAGCGATCGATCGTGCAGCCGCCGACGGAACAGACGATTCAGGGGCCTCGGGAAGGGTTTATCGAGCCGCTGATTTTCAATCTCGGATTGCTTCGGTACCGGCTGCCGACGCCGGATTTGCGCATCAAGCTCATGCGGGTCGGACGGATCACGAAATCGAAGGTCGCGGTCTGCTACCTGGAGGGGATCACCAATCCCGAGCTGGTGAAGGAAGTAAGGCGGCGGCTCGAGAGCATCGACATCGACGGCATTCTCGATTCCGGCTTTCTGGAGCAGCTGATCGAAGACAACCATTGGTCTCCGTTCCCGCAAATTCAAAATACGGAGAAGCCCGACCGCGCCGTCGCGCAGATGATCGAAGGACGCGTCATCGTCTTGGTGGACGGTTCGCCCTTCGCCCTCATTTGTCCGACGGTGTTCGTGCAATTTTATCAATCGTCGGAGGATTATTCCTCCCGCTTTCTCCAAGGCTCGTTTTCCCGGTTGGCGCGGGTCATCGCGCTGCTGTTCTCGCTCATTACGCCGTCGCTCTACGTCGCGATCATCTCCTTCAATCCCGAGCTCATTCCGACCGAATTCGCGATCGCGGTCGCCGGCGGCCGGGCGGGCGTGCCGTTCCCGTCCGTCGTCGAGGTGCTCATCATGGAGATTTCGATGGAGGTGCTGCGAGAAGCGACGATCCGGCTCCCGCAGCAGGTCGGCGGCGCGCTGTCCATCGTCGGCGTCTTGGTCATCGGGCAAGCGGCCGTATCCGCCGGCTTCGCGAGTCCGATCACGGTCGTCGTCATCGCGCTCACGACGATCGGCTCGTTCGCAACGCCGGCGTACAACGCCGCGTTCGCGTTGCGCATGCTTCGATTCCCGCTCATCTTCCTCGCCGGCATGTTCGGTCTGTACGGCATCGTCGTCGGTCTGATTCTGATCGGCAACCATGCCTTGTCGCTGCGATCGTTCGGCGTGCCGTATTTGACGCCGGCCGTTCCCGGCAATCTGAGCGGTCTGAAAGACTTGCTCATCCGCGGCCCGTTATGGTGGATGAAGAAGCGCCCATCGCTGCTTCAGGCCGAGGACATCGGCCGCGTCGGACCGAGGACGGTCGAAAACAAAGGGGTTCCGGCCCGCAACGTCCTCGATCCGAACACGATCGACGGAAAGGAGTCCACGAACGATGAAACCGCAGAAAGTGATCACCGTGGTTCAAGCGACATCGATCCTCGTTAGCACGATCGTCGGCGTCGGGGTGCTTCCGCTTCCGCTGTTCGCCGTGCAGGCGGCCGAATCGGGCGCCCCCTTCGCGACGCTGATCGCCATCGGCCTTGCGTCCGTCGGGCTCGTCCTCGTCACGCTGCTCGGCATGCGCTTCCCGCAATCGACCTTCGTCCAGCTGAGCGAACGCATTATCGGCAAGTGGCTAGCCGCGCCGATGAGCTTCCTGATCGTCGCCTTCTTCGCCGTGCTCACGGCGCTCGCCGCGCGGGAATTCGGCACCGTCGTCGTCACGTCCGTGCTCAAGAATACGCCGATCGAGGTCACGGTGTTCGTCATGCTGCTGCTTGCGACGTTGTCGGCCCGCGCCGACGTGCGCTCCTTTTCCTACATGCACATGTTCTATTTGCCGGTCGTCATGATCCCGGCTTTGATTATCGTCGTCCTGTCGTTGAAGAACTCCAACACGCTGTACCTGATGCCGATATTCGGCAATCGGAGGCCCGACTTCATCGGGGGCGTCTTCACGATCGCCGCGTTATTCCAAGGGTACTTCATCATGACGAACGTGATCCCGAATATGCGCCGACCGGAGAAGGCGATGATCGCCGGCGTAACCGGCATGGCGATCGCCGGCGGATTGTATCTGCTGTTGGTCGTGGCCGTCGTCGCCGTCTTCGGGTCGATGGAGACGCTGAATCTGCTGTGGCCGACGCTCGAGCTCGCCAAGACGACCGCGCTGCCGGCCAACGTGCTCGAGCGGCTCGACGCCGCCTTCCTCTCGGTATGGGTTACCGCCGTGTTTACGACGTTGCTCTCGAGCTACTTCCTAACGGTGCGGACGATGGGAGAATTGCTCCGCCTCGACGATCATAAGCCGTTCACGTTCTTCGTGCTTCCGATCGTCTTCTGGATCGCGATGCTTCCGGACAACGTTCTGAATCTGTACGCCGTCATCGAGATCGTCGGGCGCATCGGCCTCGCCCTCACCATCGTATACCCGGGCGCCTTGCTCCTGATTTCCGCGCTTCGGGGCGTTCGGGGGGAGAACGCATGAGGGGGTGCGTCGCTGCGCTCTTGGCCTCCGCGTCGCTGCTCCTGCTGACGGGCTGCTGGGACCGCCTCGAGATCGAGGAACGCGCCGTCGTGCTCGCCATCGCCATCGACGTCGCCGAGCCGGAACAGGTCGGCGATCAATCGATGGTCAAGGGCCCGGAATCGTCGGCCGGCAGCCGTATTCCCGTGCCGCATGGGAAGACGGTGCGCGTCACGGCGCAAATCGCGGTGCCGGGGCGCATCCCGCTCGGTCCCGGCGGGTCCAGCGGAGGAGGCGGGGGCGGAGGCTCTTCGGGCAGCAGCAGCTCCCCCGTGTGGGTATTGGATTCGTTCGGCTACACGATCGACGAAGCGATTCAGTCCCTGCAGCAGGAGGTCGCGGACCGGCTGTTCTTCGGACATCTGCGCGTCATCGTCATGTCGGAGGAGTACGCCCGCAGGGGCACGGGAAACTTAAGCGACTACTTGCGCCGCAATCCGGAGGTGCGTCGACTCGCCTGGCTCGTCGTCTCGAAAGAGCAGGCTACCGAATACATGAAGACCGCTCCCCAGCTGGAGCGCGTGCCGGCGCTGTATCTGCTCTCCACCATGGATCATGCGGTCCAGATGGGCAAATACCCGATGGAACCGATCGGAAGCTTCTGGATTAAGATGTCCAGCCTCGGTCAAGACGCGAACCTGCCGTATTTGGAAATCCAAGACAAGAATAATATCAGATTGTCGGGACTTGCGTATTTCAAGGGCGAGAAGCTCGCCGGCGTGACGAATACGTTGGAAATCGGATTATTTATGGGAATCAGCGGAAGCGAGCAAGGCGGATACGCTTCTTATGTGAAGATTCCCGGCTCGGACGAAACCGCGATGTTCCGGGTCTCGAATCGGAGGTCGAAGACGCGCGTCCGCATCGCGAACGGGCGCCCCTCCTTCGAGGTGCGGGTCCGCTTGGAAGGGAATATGACCGAAGCGTCGGACCAAGGCAAAGGAAACTTGGATCGACAAGAGGATCTGGCGACGATCGGGGAGGAGCTCTCCTCCCGGTTCGGCGAGCGGTACGAGAAATTCATCGCGAAGCTGCAGGAGGAGCAATCCGATATTTTCGGATTCGGCGAATACGTCAGGGCGCACGAGCCCGAGTACTGGAACCGGCATATCCGGACGAAGGAGCGCTGGGAAGAGGCGTTCAAGGAAGCGGACATCAAGGTCATCGCTTCGTTCGACGCCCGCCGGATCGGGCAGAAGGCACAATAGCGATCGACATCTCCAAGAACGGGGGAACCGAACTTGTTACAATCGGAAGCCGGGTATATCCTGTATGTCGTATTTTTATTTCTCGCCACGGGAGCGTGCATTCTCCTCATCGACGCGACGCGCTATAAAAAAGCAGAGCTGCGTCGCGAGGGGAAATTCTCCTTCTTTCTGGGGTGGGGCAATATCGTCGCAGGCGTCTCGTTATGGGGAGGGAACTGGGCGTATTCGACGTTCTTCGCATGACGAAGGGGCCGCCCCGACGGGACGGCCCCCTCTCTTGCTTCGGCTTGGCCACGCGCGTTAGCGCGCCGGCTGAAGCTCTTCTTTCCGCGCTTCCGCAATGAGCTGCTTCGCCGCGGCGCGGGCGCTCGAGAACGCGCGCTCCGCCAGCTCGCCCTTCCCTTCGCAGCCGTCGCCGCAGAAGAAGAACGGTACATGCTCGATGCGAACCGGCAGCAGACGGTTCGTCACGACGTTCTTGACGCTCGACACCATCGCTTTCTTCGACACCCGCTTGACCGCGACCTTCTCGCGCCAGCCCGGATAATACGTATCGAACATGTCTTCCATCTGCGCCGTCTTCTCGTCGAGGTACGCTTTGCGCTGCTCCTCGCTTTCGAATTGGTCGCTCAGGTAGGCGATCCCCTGCAACAGCTGGCCGCCTTCCGGCACGACCGTATGGTCCGTGGCCGACACGTCGCTGATGAACAGCTTCCGATTCATATCGCTGATATAGGAGAACGGCCGCGCCACGACTTCGCTGAGGCCCACGTCGTAGACCATGACCTCCGTCGGCGTGGCGCCTTCGTAGTCTGCTAAGAACGGCTCCCACGGCGTGCCGCGGAGCAGCTTGACGACCTGCTGCACCGGCATCGCGAAGACGACGCGGTCGAACTCGTCTTCGCCGTTCTTCGAGCGGAGCTTATACTTCCGATTTTCATAACGAATTTCCTCGACGCCTTCCTGCATCTTAATGCTCCAACGACCGGAATCCTCGATCTTCCGCTTCAGCTGATTCGTAATGACCGCCCAGCTGCCGAGCACGTAGTTGACCGGACGGCTCGAGAGGAACAGGTTATGGTAATACTCCCCGATGACGGAACCGGGTACGTTGCGCGCGTCGGACGGGGCGATGAAGAAGTTCGAGCAGACGAGATGCTCCCACAACTCCTTCAAGTCTTCGCCGCTGTCCGACTCCGCCAAATAATCGCCGAGCGTGCGGTAGTTTTTCATATTGTGAATGTTCGCGATGATGGCGGCGATCTCCGCCACGAACCGCACCTTCTGCGAGGAAGGAAGCAAGTCCGTCTTCATCAGGTTCATCGCGTCGAGCGGCGCCGGCGTCAGCTTCTCGTTTTTCGCGTATACGACCTTCCGCTTATCGACTTGCTTGCTGCCGAAGGACAGGCCGAGCTCCCTCTCGAGATTCGACAGCTCATGACGATCGATGCCGTATACCGCATGCGCCCCGTAATTGAGCGTAAACCCGGCTTTCTCGTAGGTGAACGCGCGGCCCCCGAGCTGCGGGCTCCGCTCGAACAAGACGCCTTCGATCGATGGCTGTTCCGACAAATACGCCGCGGCGGTCAACCCCGCCAAACCTCCTCCGATAATCGCCACTTTCATTGCGTATCCCTCTTTCTCGTTCGTGATCATGTCCGCCGGCTCCGGCAGCTCGGCGGCGCGAAGTCCCGCCCACGCCGCGGATAAATTCGACTGCAGCATGGAGATCAGACTCGCTTCCTCCTGGTACGCCCATACGGTCAACGTGCCGAAATACGTCGTGACGAGCAGCTCCGCCTTCCGGCGGTCCGGCAGCCACTTCATGACGGCGCCCTCTAACGCGCCCAGCTGCTCCGCTTGCCTGCGCCGAACGTTATCGTTGCTCATGGCGAGCGCTGCGAGGCTTCGAATCAATCGAGGCATGCCCGCATAATTAGACCCCAAGTCTAGAAATAACCGATTGACGTGGCCCTCGAGCGACAAGACATGCGCGGGCGACGTCTGAACCCATCGTTCGACGATGCCGATCTGCGATGCGGTCAGCTCGGCCAACAGCTCTTCTTTGCTTTGAAAATAGTGATAGAAGGTTCCCTTGGAGATGTTCGCCGTGTGAATAATTTCGTCGACGGACACTTGCTCGTATCCGCGCTCCACGAACAGCCGAATTGCCGTATCAATGACGCGCTGACGCTTCTTCTGCGTCGACGCTCTCATGAACGTCGCCATCGCGCAGGCACCGCCCTTCCTTGGTTTCTTTATTATATGCAATATTAGACCGTTAGTCTAATATTTTTCGGAATGAATTCACTCCTCGTTTGGGAAAATATGCGGAAGGAGGGAACCGCCTTGAGTCTTAAGACGTTGCCGCTGTCCTTGGACCAGCTGTCGGAAGCCGTCCGATCCGAGATGTACCCCGCTTCCGACGCCATGCTTCGGAAGGCGGAGGATGCGAACGGGGCGGCAGGCTTGATCGTGTACCTGCAAGGCGCCGTCGACGAAAACCGTCTGGAGGAACAGCTGATCGAGCCGCTGCGCGGAGCCGCTTTCGACGACGTCGCGCTCCGGGCGATGGCGGGGAAGAAGGTCGCCGCCTTCGAGGACGCAATGAACGAAGTGTATCTCGGCATGGTCGTCCTCTTCGTCGACGGAGCGTCGAACGCTTACAGCTTCGTCCTGCCAAGCACGCTGGCGCGCGGCATTAAGGAACCTCAGACGGAAGCCGTCATCCGCGGTCCGCGCGAGGGCTTCATCGAGCGCATCGATCCGAATCTCGCGCTGCTGCGCAACAAAATACGGACGCCCAAGCTTAAGTTCGAGCAATTTCGTATCGGCTCGGAGTCCCAGACGCGTGTAGTCCTCGCGTATCATGCCGATTTCATTCGAAAGAACGTCCTGAAGGAGGCACGGAGTCGATTGGCGGCGATCCGGATCGACGGCGTGCTCGAGAGCGGGTACATCGAAGAATTTATGGAAGACCAACCGCGTTCGCCGTTCCCTCAGATGATTTATACGGAGCGTCCGGATACGGTCGCCGCCCAGCTCTTGGAAGGCCGATTCGCCGTCTTCGTCGACGGAACGCCGTTCGTGTTGACCGCCCCGGTTTCCTTCTGGCAGATGCTGCACTCGGCGGAGGATTACTACGAGAAATTTTCGTTCGCGACCTTTATTTATTTGCTTCGTTACGTCTTGCTGTTCTTAGCCTTGTTTCTACCGGGTATCTATGTGGCTACGATTACGTTCCACCACGACCTGCTGCCGACCAGCCTCCTCCTCAGCATCGCCGCCGCGCGGGAAACGATCCCGTTCCCGGCGCTCATCGAGGCGCTGCTCATGGAGCTGAGCTTCGAAGCGCTGCGCGAGGCCGGCGTTCGGCTGCCGAAGACGGTAGGACAGGCGGTCAGCATCTTGGGCGCCCTCGTCATCGGGCAGGCGGCCGTTCAGGCGGGCATCGTCTCCGCGCCGATGGTCATCGTGGTATCCATGACCGGGATCGCTTCCTTCACGATGCCCCGCTTCAACTTCGGGATCTCCGTGCGCATGCTGCGATTCCCTCTAATGTTCCTCGCCGGTATGTTCGGATTGTACGGCATGATCTTCGGCACGATTCTGCTCGCCTGCCACCTGTGCAATCTGACGTCCTTCGGCCTGCCTTACATGACGGGAATCGCTCCGCTTCGACGCGCCGAGCTGAAGGATATCGTTATGCGCGCGCCGTGGTATCGGATGAAGCTGCGGCCGTCGACGGCCGCTCCGCGGCGACGGCGTCGCCTCCGCTAGTAACATAAGGAAGGTGAGAACGTACCATGCGACTGCGTTCAACGGCCGGAGCGATCCTATCGGCATTGCTGCTGCTTCCGCTTACGGCCTGTTGGGATCGACGCGAAATCAACGACATCGCCTTCGTCTCCGCGACTGCGGTCGATCAGGCCGACGACAAGGTTCGGGTTACCGTGCAGTTCCCCCTGCCCGGCCAGATGGGCGGAGCGGGCTCCACCGGCGGCGGCGGCGGCACGGCGGGCAAGAAGCCATGGCATACGGTAACGTCCGTCGCGAGGACGGGCCAGGAAGCGAACGCGCTTCAGCAGAACTCCTTATCGCGCTTTCTCAACTTCTCCCACCGTAGAGTGCTTGTGATCGGGGAAGAGAAGGCAAGGAGCGGCATCGCGGGCACGATGGATATTCTCGGGCGCATTCCGCAAAATCGGATGACGGCCTATCTCCTGATCGCGGAAGGAAAAGCGGAAGACCTATTCCAGGTGGACGCTTCGCTCGAGAAGCTCCCGGCCGAGACGCTGCGGGAGCTTGCCGCCTTGTCGTACGCGAAGCCGATTATGATTCAGGACACCGTCGACGCGTTGTTGACGGATGGCCTCGATCCTTACATCCCGCTCATCGCCCCGCAGAAGGAGCAAGCGGAGGGTCATGCGCCGATGGGGGTACAGTTGAAGGGTCTCGCCGTCTTTAAGGCCGACAAGCTCGTCGCCCTGTTCACCGGCGATAAGTCGCGCGGCTTGCTGTTCGCGTTAGGCCAGACGAAGCAGCCGATCGTAACGGTCAAGGCGCCCGAAGGGGAAGGATATCTCTCCTTGCGCGTAACGGGGTCCAAGGTGCGGATCGATACGCGGCTCCGCGGATCGACGCTCGGCATCCGATTGACGCTCACCGGAGAGATGGTCGCATCGGAGAACAAGTCCACCTTTCGCTTCTCCGACAACGCTTCTACCATTGCTCGACTCGAGAAAGCCGTGAACCGGGATATCGAAGAGGTGATCCGCACCGCGCTGTCGGCGACGCAGGAACTCGGCGCCGACCCTGTCGGATTCGGCCTCCACTTATATCGGCACGACCCGTCCGCATGGCGGCGGATCCAGCGCGAATGGCGCGACGCCTACCGAAGATCCGAATTGACGGTCGAATCGCGCATTCGACTGCAGCACCCTGGGACGCTTACGTATCCGCTCGGCATCCCGAAGGAGGAATTGGAACGTTGAGTACGCGCTTGAATCGTTCGCAAATCCTCATGATCGGCAGCGCCTTCGTCTTGGACAGCACGCTTATCAGCAAGCCCGGCTTAGTCATTCGCGATTTGAAAGCCGACTTCTGGCAAGGCATGCTGACGAACTTAGGGTACGCGCTGATCGCCGTGGTCGTATTCGCCCTGTTGGCTTCGCGGTTTCCGAGGAAGGATTTCTTCGAAGGCATGATAGACGCCTCCCCGCTTCTTGGCCGCGTCGTTGCGGCGGGGTATGTCTTCTTCTTTCTCGGCGTTCTCGTTCGCGACATACGAACGACGACCGACTTCGTGAAGGTTGCGCTCCTGACCGTCACCCCGCTGAGCGTCATCACGGGGATGATGGGATTTTGCCTCGTCATGATCGCTCGACATGGGAAGCTTTCCGTCGCCCGCATGAGCCAGCTCTGGCAGCCGATGCTCCTGATCGTTATCATTATGCTGCCGTTCTTCCTCAGCACGACGCTGTCGGGAGAGTCGCTGCTTCCCGCATTCCAGCATTCCGCCGTCGAGGTGTGGCGAGGCGGGAGCCACCTCTTCGCCTATACGGGGGAAGCGATCGGCATCTTTATGATCGCGACCCATCGTTCGTGGAGCATGCGGTATAGCGTCTTATCCGTCCTGATCGGTTGGACGGTGTTAACGGTGCTGACGCTCTCCACCGTCCTAGCGCTGGGCGTCGAAATTCCGGCTCGCACGTTTTACCCGAATTATGAGTTGATTCGAAAGATCCGCTTAACCGACTTCCTGGATCGGCTCGATCTGCCGCTCGTCGGCATCTGGCTCCCGGCCACGATCGTGAAGGCAAGCTTCAGCCTCTATATCGCCGCGAACGGCATATCGCGCATCTTCCCGCGGCTCAAGCTGAGAGGCCTCGTATGGATCGTCGGTGCCGTCGCGACGGCGACGACCATCTTCGCGTTCCGGAACTCGTTGCAGATTTTCGCCTTCGATGTCTTCTGGACGCCGATCTCGGCCTTCTTCCAGCTCGGCTTGCCGGTCGCCTTGCTCGTCCTCGTGCGTAAACGGAAGAAGCCGCCGACGTTGACGTCGGCGGCGGAAGCGGAGCAGGAATCGCTATAAGTTATCTCTCTACATGCTTGCGGAGCCCGAGCTCCGCCTCGACTAACTTTGCCGTCGGGATGCTCTCCCAATCGCCGGCGCCTTGCACGACGAGGGCGCCGACCAGGCTGCCGAGCCGTACGGCTTCGACATGGCTCAGCCCGCGGACGATGCCCGACAGGAAGCCGGCGCAGAAGCCGTCGCCGGCCCCGACCGTGTCGACGACCTGCTTCGCGGGGAAGAACGGCACGCGATCGATCCGGTCCTTCTCGACGATGAGCGTCTCCTCCCCGGCCCCCTTCACGATCGAGACCGCCTCCAACCGGCGAAGCTCGGTTACAATCGCGTCGAAGTCGTCGGTGCCGTAGAGCAGCTGCAGCTCGTCATACCCCGGCAAGTAGTAATCGGCGGACTCGGCCAATCGTTGCAGCACCGGGCGCGCCTCCTCGCTCGACCACAGCTTCAGCCGAAGATTCGGATCGAAGCTCACCTTGACGCCGTGCTTCTTCGCGAGGTCTACCGCCGCGAACGCCGTCTCCCGGCACGAAGGACTGAGCGCCGGCGTAATGCCGGTCACATGCAACAGCTTCGCCTGCCGAATATAGTCTTCGTCGAGATGCTCGGGCGACATCCGGCTCGCGGCCGACAGCTTGCGGTAGTAATAGACGGACGAGCGTCCCCACGTCACGTCCCGCAGCATGAGCCCCGTCGGCTCGCCTTCGACGAGCGTCGCGCGCGAGACGTCGACCCCCTCGCCGCGAATGCCCTTCAGGATCATGCGGCCCAGCGGGTCGTCGCCGAGCCGCCCGAACCAACCCGCCTTCGCGCCGAGGCGGGCGAGGCCGATCGCGAGATTGCTCTCCGCTCCCCCGAAGGAGCTCTCGAACGTCTTCGCGTGCTCGATCCCCTTCCCTTGCCCCGGCATCATCAGCGCCATCGTCTCGCCGAACGTTACAATATCCGCGTACGTCATCCGGATCGGTTCCCCCTTCAGGCTGTCCCTTTTCCTCTTACCATAACACACTCGAAGACTCGGGGGACAGCCTTAGAACGTCTCGGAACGGGATTAGATGACCCCGTGCGCGATCATCGCGTCCGCGACCTTGCGGAAGCCTGCAATGTTGGCGCCTGCCACGAAGTTGCCCGGCACGCCGAACTCTTCCGCCGCGTTCACGGATTCGCGGTAGATGTTCTTCATAATTTCATGCAGCTTGCCGTCGACCTCGTGGAATCTCCACGAGAATCTCATGCTGTTCTGCGACATTTCCAGCGCCGATACCGCGACGCCGCCCGCATTCGCGGCTTTCGCCGGTCCGAACAGGACGCCCGCTTCGAGGAACGCGTCGATCGCTTCCAGCGTCGACGGCATGTTCGCGCCTTCGCCGACCGCCTTCACGCCGTTCACGATAAGCAGCTTCGCCGACGACTCGTCGATCTCGTTCTGCGTCGCGCAAGGGAGCGCGATGTCGCAAGGGATCGACCAGATCTTCTCGCAGCCTTCCGTATACACCGCGTGCGGGTGCTCCTTCACGTATTCGCTGATCCGCTTGTACTCGACTTCCTTCAAGCGACGTACCGTGTCGAGATTGATGCCGTTCTTATCGAAAATAAAACCGCCCGAATCGCTGCATGCGACGACCTTCGCGCCGAGCTGATGCGCCTTCTCGATCGCGTAGATCGCGACGTTGCCCGAGCCGGAGACGACGACCGTCTGCCCCTCGAAGCTCAGTCCCTTCTCCTTCAGCATCTCTTCGACGAAGTACACCGTGCCGTAGCCCGTCGCTTCCTTCCGGCCCAAGCTGCCGCCGTACCCGATACCCTTGCCCGTCAAGACGCCGGCTTCGTTCCCGTTGCGAAGGCGCTTGTATTGGCCGAACATGTAGCCGATCTCCCGCGCGCCGACGCCGATGTCGCCGGCCGGTACGTCGATGTCCGGTCCGATATGACGGAAGAGCTCGCTCATGAAGCTTTGGGCGAAACGCATGATTTCCATATCGGATTTGCCTTTAGGGTCGAAGTCGGAGCCGCCCTTGCCGCCGCCGATCGGCTGGCCCGTGAGCGCGTTCTTGAAGATCTGTTCGAAGCCGAGGAATTTAATGATGCTGGCGTTAACGGTCGGATGGAAGCGCAAGCCGCCCTTGTACGGGCCGAGCGTGCTGCTGAACTGTACGCGGAAGCCTCTGTTGACTCTTACCTTGCCTTGGTCGTCTACCCACGGTACGCGGAACGTGATCAGGCGCTCCGGCTCGGAGATGCGCTCAAGGATGTTAAGCTCCTTATAGATCGGAAACTTGTCGAACACGGGAGTAAGGGAGAGGAAGATTTCTTTGGCCGCTTGATGAAACTCGGTTTCACCCGGATTACGTCTGAGGATTGTCTCGTATACATCCTGTACATACTGTTTAGCGTTCACGTTTTCCATTACATTCGTCACGTTGGGTATCCACCTTATCCGTAGAGTAATTAAGAATCTTAACACAATATGTTACATAAAAACAGCCCATTACGCAACAACAATCCTGTAAATTCTGCCTTATTCGGTCGACCAACATCTGGAACCGTGGTACAATCGATGTAAGCCCTTCCGGGGCTTATTTTCTTTAAGGAGGAGACGCGTATGCAACGCATAGCAACCGTCCAGCGAGGTTGGGAAAACCAAGTAGGGGGTGACACATACTATGAACCCTAGTGTAAGCGCCCTTACCGCGACCCGTGAACATTTCATTCATCAGCTTGTGTATTTCGATGAGCAATACCCGGCATTCTTCGATTCTTACCTCTCCGGCCTGCAAGGAACGGAACGAGCCCAGATGGAGAAGCTCGTCCGGCAGTATAGCGAAACTTTAGTGAGTTTATTGGAAAAGGATGACGAATCGCTGCACGAAAGCCTCCGCGCCGTCGTGCTGATCGGCAGCCGCGCCGACGTCTATTTCGAGGACGACGACTACGAAGAGTCGTTTACCGTCGTCTTCCCGTCCGAGAGCGATCCGGACCGGAACCGCATCTCTTTCCTCTCCCCGATCGGAAGACAGCTTCTCTTCGCGCCTCCGACGCAGCCGCTCACCTTGGACGTTCCGAGCGGGCCGCTGCGCATCATCGTCCGGAACATCCGGTACGCGTACATCGGCGGCTTTGCAGCCGAGTAAGGGGATCGTTGCCTTCAACCTCGAAAATAACCCCTCCGCCAACCGGCGGAGGGTTCCTTATGTTCGCCGGCGTACGCCTGAAGTATGGTCCCGCCTCCGCTTTGAGATTTCCTCGCTATACCGCTTGCCTGCCGCAACGAAAAAAGAACGCCTCAAGATCGAGTATCCGATCTTGAGGCGTTCTTGTCGGCTTGGCGACGTCCTACTCTCCCGGGACCCTGCGGTCCAAGTACCATCGGCGCTGGAAGGCTTAACGGTCGTGTTCGGGATGGGTACGCGTGGTTCCCTTCCG
>JAPSKX010000097.1:15168-17557 GCA_031181325.1 Paenibacillus sp. | reverse complement strand
GGAGAGTAGGACGTCGCCAAGCCGACAAGAACGCCTCAAGATCGGATACTCGATCTTGAGGCGTTCTTTGCGTTTTTTCGCATGAATTGCGCATAATATATCTTTCCTTTTACACACCGGATCTTTAGTTTTGTTCCTATTTGTAAGTACTTTCATAAGGTATCTTTAAGCATGTAAGGGGTTTATTAATGGATTCAGAAACCTGAGGGGGAAGTAAAAATGGATTGGGGTAAGAAACCGGTTGCAAAGTCGATGGCAGTGCTGCTTGCGTCGGCGATGGTATTGGCCGCCTGCGGCGGCGGCGGAGAAAGCGGCAGCAGCAACAACGCGGCGGGAGAGACGAACGGCGGCGCGGAAGCCGAACAGCCGGTAAACCTGGTATGGTACACGATCGGTACGCCGCAGAAGGATTTGGATAGAGTCAACGAGGAAGTCAACAAATATTTGCTGGAGAAAATCAACGCGACGGTCGACATGAACATGCTCGATTGGGGCGACTACTCGCAGAAGATGGGCGTTATGACGGCATCCGGCGAAGAGGTCGACATTATGTTCACGGCGTCTTGGGCGTTCGATTATGTACAAAACGCGCGGAAAGGCGCTTTCTATCCGATCGACGAGCTGCTCCAGACGCACGGCAAGGACATTGTCGCGACGCTGGACCCGGCGTTCCTCGAAGGCTCCAAGGTGGACGGCGTGAACTACGGCATCCCGGCCAATAAGGAGTTGCCGGCGCAGGAAGTATGGCGCTTCAACAAGACGCTGTTAGACAAGCATGGCTTGAGCATCGACGGCGTGTATACGCTGCAAAGCCTCGAGCCGCTGCTCGAGAAAATCAAAGCGGCCGAGCCGAACGTTACGCCGCTCGCGATCGCGAGAGACTTCGTGCCGCTCGCCGGCTACGATTACCTGATCGAGAAGATGCCGTTCGCGGTGAAGCTCGATACGACGGATTATAAAGTCGTGAATATCTTCGAAACGCCGGAGATGATGGAGCAGCTTCAGACGATGCACAAGTACTACAAGGCGGGCTACATCGCGACGGAGGTCGCGACGCTCGACACGATGAACGACGCGCTGATGGCGGGCACGTGGTTCACGGATCGCGCGGCGACGCAGCCGTTCGCGGATAACCTATGGTCGGCGAGCTACGGTATGCCGGTCGTCTCCACGCCGGCGAGCGAACCGGTCGTGTATAACTGGTCCGTCATGGGCTCGATGCAAGCGATCTCGGCGAACACGCGTTATCCGGAGAAGGCGATGGAGTTTCTGAACCTGCTCAACTCCGACGCCTACCTTCGCAACCTGATCGATTCCGGCATCGAAGGCGTTCACTACAAGAAGGTCAGCGACAATGTGATGGAGAACCTTCCTGAATCGTCGAACTACGACATGCCGACGTTCTCGCTCGGCAACGTCATGCTGACGTACCTGTATCCGGAAGATCCGGCGACGAAGTGGGACGAGTTCAAGAAGTTCAACGATTCCGGCGTACCTTCGCCGATCCTGGGCTTCAACTTCGATACGTCCGGCGTCGCGACGGAAATCGCGTCTTTGCAAAACGTGAAAGAAGAGTTCTGGCAAGCGATTATGACGGGCACCGTCGATCCGGTCGAAAACGTGCCGAAAGCGATCGAGAAGTTCAAAGCGGCCGGTCTCGACAAAGTGATGGCGGAAGCGCAGAAGCAGTTGGACGCGTGGGTCGCGAGCAAAGCCCAATAAGAACATAGCGGAACAATCTCATCGTCCTCCTGCAAGGGAGGACGAATCTGTTTCGTTCCGGCTGTGTTCCATTGACTCGGAGGAGTGAGGGAATGAAAGCCATAACCGCATTTTTCAAGGATCTGAACCGCAACAAGGCGATGCTGTTGATGGTGCTGCCCGCAACCGTCTGGTTCATCTGTTTCGCGTATATGCCGATGGTGGGCATGATCATTGCCTTCAAGGAGTACCGGTACACGCGCGACGGCTTTCTGGCCAGCATCGTGAACAGCAAGTGGATCGGGTTCGAAAATTTCAAGTTCCTGTTCAATACCCCCGACGCGTGGATCATTACGCGAAACACAGTGTTATATAACGCCGTGTTCATCATTCTCGGTCTCGTCATGTCGGTGGCGATCGCGATTTTGCTCTCCGAGCTGGTGAACAAGAAGCTGGCGAAGGTGTACCAGACGGGGATGTTTTTGCCGCATTTTCTATCTTGGGTCATCGTGGGGTACTTCTTATTCAGCTTCCTAAGTTATGATAAGGGCGTCGCCAATCAGGTGTTGGCTTGGTTCGGCGCGGACCCGATCCAGTGGTACAACGATAAGACGTATTGGCCGATCATAATCGTGCTAGTGTTCTTATGGAAGAGCGTAGGGTATAACAGCGTTATCTACTTGGCGGG
>JAPSKX010000097.1:0-15158 GCA_031181325.1 Paenibacillus sp. | reverse complement strand
ATGGGGATCGACCGGTCGCTGTACGAAGCGGCGATGATCGACGGAGCGAACAAGTGGCAGCAGGTCCGTAAGATTACGATTCCGATGCTGATGCCGCTCATCATCATCTTGACGCTGCTGGCGATCGGGAAAGTATTTTACGCCGACTTCGGCTTATTCTACCAGGTGCCGCGAGATTCGGGGCCGCTGTATTCCGTCACGAACGTCATCGATACGTATGTTTACAGGGGATTGAAAGTAACCGGGGAGATTGGGATGAGCGCCGCCGCGGGCCTGTACCAATCGGTCGTCGGATTTATATTAGTCATTACGTCCAACTGGATCGTACGCAGAATCGATAAGGACAAGGCATTGTTCTAATTCCGCGGACCGAGGGTAAAGAGGAGGCGAAATCTGTCTATGCGCAAACCATCACGCGAGTTTCATCAGCTTTCTCCAATCGCGAACTTCTTCTCCGCGCTCGGGGTCGGATTGTTTTCGATCGCTTGCGTGTTTCCGTTCGTCTTCGTCGTCATCATTTCGTTCACGGACGAGGCGGCGCTTTCGAAGAACGGGTATAGCGTATTTCCGGAAAAGTGGAGCTTGGAAGCGTACCGTTACGTCTTCTTGACGGGCGAACAGCTCTTCCGTTCCTATGGCGTTACCGCGTTCGTGACGTTGGTCGGCACGATCGTCAGCTTGGTGTTCATTTCGCTGTTCGCGTATGCGATATCGCGCAGAAGCTTTAAGTATCGGAATTTCTTTTCGTTTTTCGCGTTTTTCACGATGCTGTTCAATGGCGGTCTCGTGCCGACGTACATCGTCGTGACGCAGCTGCTCGGGCTCAAGGACAGCGTCTGGGCGCTCATTTTGCCGCTTGCGGTCAATGCGTTTTACATCATGATCATGCGGACGTTCTTCTCGATTTCCGTTCCGGAATCGCTGATCGAGGCCGGGAAGATCGACGGCGCGAGCGAGTTCGGCATCTTCGTCCGATTGGTGCTTCCGCTTTCGCTGCCGGGGCTCGCGACGATCGGCCTGTTCAGTACGCTGGGCTATTGGAACGATTGGTTCAACGCGCTCCTGTATATCGACAATCCGAATTTGGTGCCGCTGCAATCGATGCTGATGCGCATCGAGACGAGCATGCAGTTCCTGCTGCAGAACGCGAGCAACCCGTCGGTTAACGTCGGGCTGCTGCAATCGCTGCCTCAGGATTCTTCGCGCATGGCGATGGTCGTGCTGGCGACCGGTCCGATCGTGCTGGCGTACCCGTTCTTCCAGCGGTATTTCGTGCAAGGCTTGACGGTCGGGGCCGTCAAGGAATAAGGAAGTCAAGGGAAGGGTGCATCGGAGAATGAGTCATACAGACGGCTCGAAGCCGATCGCGGAGCGCGTCGAGGCGCTGCTCGCGCAGATGACGATCGAGGAGAAGGTCGCTCAGCTCGCGCAGCCGTTCGGCTGGCAGACGTTCGAGAAGAAGGACGGCAAGGCGGTCCCGACCGCCGATTTCATCCGCAGGCTCGCGGCGACGGGCGTCGGTTCGCTTTACGGCACGCTTCGCGCGGATCCATGGACGGGCGTCACGCTGGACACCGGATTGTCGCCCCGCGAGGGCGCGGAGCTGCTGAACGAGCTGCAGCGGCAGGCGATCGAAGGCTCCCGACTGGGCATTCCGATCTTATTCGGGGAGGAATGCTCGCACGGCCACATGGCGATCGGGGCGACGGTGTTTCCGGTGCCGCTCGCCATGGGCAGCGCTTGGAACGTTGAGTTGTATCGCCGCGTCTGCGAGGCGGTCGCCCGGGAGACGAGAAGCCAAGGCGGCGCCGTCACGTATTCGCCGGTGCTGGACGTCGTGCGCGATCCGCGGTGGGGTCGGACGGAGGAATGCTTCGGCGAAGACCCGCATCTGGTGTCGGAATACGCCGTTGCGGCGGTCGAAGGCTTGCAGGGCGAGTCGCTCGCCGCGCCGGACCGCGTCGTCGCGACGCTGAAGCACTTCGTCGCGTACGGCGGCTCCGAAGGCGGGCGCAACGCGGGCCCGGTGTCGATGGGGCCGCTGGAGCTGCATAACGTCGACCTGCTTCCGTTCGAACGGGCGGTGCGGGCGGGCGCTCGCTCCATCATGCCGGCCTATAACGAGATCGACGGCGTGCCGTGTACGGTGAATCGAGCGCTGTTGGATGAGCTCGTCCGCAAGCAATGGGGCTTCGATGGTATGATCATTACGGATTGCGGCGCGATCGAGATGCTGTTTGACGGTCACGACGTCGCCGAGGACCGCATCGATGCGGCGATCCGAAGCCTGCGCGCCGGCATCGATATGGAGATGTCGGGGCAAGTGTATCCGAGCGCCTTGCCGGAGGCGATCGCTTCCGGCCGGCTGGCGGAGTCGACGTTGGACGAAGCGGTGCGACGCGTGCTGAAGCTGAAGTTCGAGCTCGGTCTGTTCGATGCGCCGTACGTCGATCCGGACGAAGCGGAACGCTGGATTCATTGCGAGGCGCATCGGGACCTAGCGCGCCGGATCGCGACGGAAGGCGTCGTTATGCTGCGCAACGCCGCCGGAACGCTGCCGCTGTCGAAGGACATCGGCAAGATTGCGGTGATCGGGCCGAATGCCGATCACGCGTACAATCAGTTAGGCGATTATACGTCGCCGCAGCCGCGCGGGAAGGTCGCCACGGTACGCGACGGCGTGCTTGCGAAGCTCGGCGGCGACGAGAGCCGCGTCGCGTACGCGCCGGGCTGCCGCATTAACGGAGACGACCGGGAAGGGTTCGAGACGGCCATCGCATGCGCGTCGCAGGCGGACGCGGTCGTGCTCGTCTTGGGCGGCTCGAGCGCGCGCGACTTCGGCGAAGGAACGATCAACTTGACGACGGGCGCTTCCGTCGTGACGGATCGCCCATGGAGCGATATGGATTGCGGCGAGGGCATCGACCGGACGAACTTGACGTTATCCGGCGTGCAGGCCGAGCTGTTCGAGGCGATCTATCGTCTCGGGAAGCCGGTCGTCGTCGTGTACATCAACGGCCGGCCGGTCGCCGAACCTCGCATCGACGAGCGCGCGCACGCGGTGCTGGAGGCGTGGTATCCGGGACAAGAGGGCGGACACGCGATCGCGGATTTGCTGTTCGGCGACGCGAATCCGTCGGGCAAGCTGACGATTTCGGTGCCGCGGCATGTGGGACAGCTGCCCGTTCATTATTTGGGCAAGCGCTCGAGGGGGAAGCGGTACTTGGAGATGGACAGCAAGCCGCTGTATCCGTTCGGGTACGGCCTCAGCTACACGACGTTCGCGTACGACGGTCTGTCCTTGGACGCGGACGAGATCGATGCCGACGGCGAGACGACGGTCCGCGTCACCGTCACGAACGCCGGGACGGTCGCTGGCGCGGAGGTCGTGCAGTTGTACGTGTCCGATGCGGTCAGCTCCGTCACGAGGCCTGCGATGGAACTCAGAGGCTTCCGTAAAATATATCTCCAACCGGGCGAGTCGCGGCAAGTCGCGTTCCGCATCGGCAAGGAGCAGCTGCAATACGCGAATGCGTCCGGCGTGCGTTACGTCGAGCCGGGGCGGTTCGAGATTAAGGTTGGTACCAGCAGCGTCGAGACGATCGGCGCGACGCTGACCGTTCGGGAGGGCAACTAAGATGGAGCAATTTCGATTACCGAAAATTCCGATGGGGGAGCTCGTCCTGCCGCAAGCGGTGCAGGACGTGCTGGAGGAAGCGAAGCGGAAGCTCGCGCATCGTCCCCGGCTGCTGCAACAATTCGTGAACTGCTTCCCGAATACGCTGCAGACGACGGTGAAGCCGCTCGAAGACGGCACGACGTTCGTCATTACCGGCGACATCCCGGCGATGTGGCTGCGCGACTCCGTCGAGCAGGTCATTCATTACGTGCCGCTCGCGAAGGACGACGCCGACGTGCGGCGGCTCGTGGCCGGCGTCGTGCGCCGTCATGTCGCTTACATCGAGATCGATCCGTACGCCAACGCGTTCAACGAAAGCGCGAACGACTGGCACTGGAACGCGGACGATCGCACGGACATGTCCCCGTGGGTGTGGGAGCGGAAGTTCGAGCTCGATTCCATGTGCTTTTCCATGAAGCTTGCGTACCGCTACTGGAAGGAGACGGGGTTCAGCGACATCTTCGACGGCAAGTTCAAGCAAGCGATGGAGACGATCCTTCGGGTGTGGCGCACGGAGCAGCGCCATGCGGAGCTTTCGCCGTACCGGTTCGAGCGGGATAACGGCATCGTCGAGGATACGTTGCTGAACGACGGCCTCGGGATGCCGGTCAACTACACAGGCATGATTTGGTCGGGCTTCCGCTCGAGCGACGACGCCTGCGAGTTCCATTACAACATTCCGTCGAACATGCTGGCCGTCGTCACCCTGCGCCAGATGGCCGAGATCGCCGAGTGGGTGTACCGCGATCTGACGCTCGCGAAGGCGCTGACGGCGCTGTCGAACGAGGTAAACCGCGGCATTCGGCGGTACGGCATCTATCGTCATCCGGCGCACGGCCCGATCTTCGCGTACGAGACGGACGGTTTCGGGAACTACTGCCTGATGGACGACGCCGGAACGCCGAGCTTGTTGTCGGCGCCGTACCTCGGCTACGTCGAGCAGGACGATCCGATCTATCGGAATACGCGCGCGTTCGTGTTGAGCCGGGAAAATCCGTTTTATTTCGAAGGGAAAGTCGCGCGCGGCATGGGCAGTCCGCATACGCCGCCGGATTTCATCTGGCATATGGGGCTCGCGATGCAAGGGCTGACCGCATCGACGCGCGAGGAGAAGCTCGAGATGATCGAGATGCTGGAGCGGACCGACGCGGACACGGGCTTCATGCACGAAGGCTTCCATGCCGACGATCCGACGAACTTCACGCGCAAGTGGTTCGCTTGGTCGAACAGCTTGTTCTCCCAGCTCGTGCTTCAAGCGATGAGGGAGGAACTGCTATGAGCAACATCGTCGTGTTTTACGACCCGTCGTTCCCGGGAGCGCCGACCGGCGCGGACGCCGCTCGGCTGTCCGCGATCGGCGAGGTGTGCGCCGCCGATCGACTGGCGGACGCGCTGGCGAGCATCGAATCGGGTGAAGGCTGCTTGGTCAGCCTTCACTCTCCTTATTTTCCGAAGGACGCGTGGAGCGCGATCCTCGCATTCTTGCGGCGCGGGGGCGGCCTCGTCAGCGTCGGCGGCGCGCCGTTCAAGCGGCCGGTCCGGCGGACGGCGGACGGCTGGCGGGCGGAGGCGGAACAGACCGCCTACCACCGCCTGCTGAACATTCACGAGACGCTGCCGGTCGCGGTCGATCCGATTCGCAGGCTCAAGGCGCATCGGGATTATCCGGCGTTCGCGGGAGCGGAGGCGCTGCTGCCCGTCTCGCCGGTGTGGAACCTGGTGCCGCACGTGACGAAAGCGAGCGACCTGCCGCATCAGATGGGCTCGGCGGGACCGATGGACGCGCGCTTGACCGCCGTCGTGAAGGGAATCTCCGCCGAGGGCCGCGAGGTCGCGGCTTCCGTCGTACTGTGGGACAACCTCGGCGGCGCCTTCGCGGGCGGACGCTGGCTGTTCGTCCTGCAGCCGTTCGGCGACGACGCGTATCGGACGCCGGCCGGCACGGAGCGGCTGGCGGCTTGGGCGCGCGACTGCGCCTGCGGCGTGACCGACCTGTGGCTGAAGCCGAGCTACGCCAGCTACGAGCTGGGCGAGCGGCTGCAGTTCGCGGTGCAAGGGCAGCGCCTGGGCGCGCGCGGCCGGTCTAACGAGGCGGAGTGGACGGTGCAGGTCCGGTTATCCAAGGCGGGCGATGCTCGCGCGCTGTGGGAACAGGAGCTGCGGCTCGTCCTCGGCGAGGACTGGGAGCAGCGGCGCTTCGTCGCGCCGGTCGACCTGGAGCCGGGCTATTACGAGCTTATCGCTGAAGCCTCGTCCGATCGCGGGGAGTCGCGGACGCTGCGGCAAGGGTTCTGGTGCAGGGACGAGGCGCTCCTGCGCTCCGGCAGCCCGATCGCTTGCGATCGGGACTACTTCCGGAAGGACGGCCGGCCGCTGCCGGTCGTCGGCATGACGTACATGACGTCGGACGTCGCTCGCAAGTTCTTGTTCCTGCCCAACGTCTCGGTTTGGGATCGCGATATGGCGCAGATGAAGAAGGCGGGCATTACCTGGATCCGCACGGGCATCTGGACGGCGTATCGGAATGTCATGCAGGTAGACGGGCATGCTTCCGAAGAGGTGCTGCGGTCGATCGACGCCTTCCTGGCGACGGCGAAGCGTCACGATCTGCAGGTGACGTTCACGTTCTTCTCCTTCACGCCGGAGACGTGGGAAGGGGTCAACCCGTACCTGGACCCGCGAAGCGTGGAGGCGCAGAAGCGGTTCATCCGCTCCATCGTCTCGCGGCACGTCCGGACGACGAACGTCGACTGGGACTTGATCAACGAGCCGTCGATGTTCGATCCCGCCCGGATCTTCGACGAAGGCGCGCGCCCGTGCGGCGATCCGTTCGAGCAAGAGGCTTATTCGGCATGGCTCGCGCGGCGTCACGGATCGATCGAGGAGCTGCAAGAGCGCTGGAACATGACGCCGGACGAGCTGCCGGACTTCGCGTCGGCGAAGCCGCCGGAGCCGAGCGAGATTAACTTCAGCGTGCAGGATATTCATTCGGGCAAGAAGGGAACCCGGGTGCTGGACTTCAATCTCTTCTCGATGGAAATGCACAACCGCTGGGCTGCCGAGCTTCGCGCGACGATCAAGCGTCTCGCGCCCGATCAGCTCGTCGTCGTCGGACAGGACGAGGCGCTCGGCGCCCAGCGTCCGTCTCCGTTCTTCTACGGCGAGGCCGTGGATTACACGACGGTTCACTCCTGGTGGCTGAACGATCATCTGCTGTGGGACGGCGTCTTCGCGAAGACGACGGAACGGCCGAACCTCGTGCAGGAGACCGGCATGATGTACGTGGAGACGCCGGACGGCCGGGCCAAGCGAAGCGAAGCGGAATTGCGCGCGATGCTCGAGCGCAAATACGCCTACGCGTTCGCGACGGGCGGAGCGGGCGCGGTGCAGTGGATTTGGAACACGAACTACTACATGAACAACGCGAACGAATCGCATATCGGGGCGCTGCGGGCGGACGGAACGGAGAAGCCGGAAGCAGACGTCTCGTACGACTTCGGACGGTTCATGGGCGAGACGCGCGATCTGTTCCGCGGCAGAGAGCTGGAAGAGATCGTCGTCGTGTTTCCGTATTCGAACGACTTCTCCAACCGCCGGCTGGCGTTCGACGCGACGACGAAGCTGACGCGCGTAATGTCTTACGAGCTGAAGCAGCCGTTCCGCGCGATCGGCGAATACCAGCTGCACGAATTGAAGCTGGCGCCGCCGAAGCTGATCGTCGTGCCGAGCCCGCACAACTTCGCGGACGAGGCGTTCGCGCAGCTGACGGCCTACGTGCGCGAGAGCGGATGCACGCTGCTGTTCACCGGTCCGATCGGCATCGACGCGTATTGGCGGAAGGTCGAGCGGCTGACCGAGAAGGAGGCGCTGGGGGCGCGCGAGCTGGCTAACGTCGTGCGCGAGGAGCGGCTCGACATCGACGGCGTCTCGCATCGTCTGGCTTACGGGAACAGACGCATCGCCGAAGCGTGCAAGGAGATTTCCGCGGACGGTCGCGGGGACGGCGCGGCTCGCTTGACCGTCGTGCCGCTGGGCGCGGGCAAGCTGATTTGGAGCCCGCTGCCCGCGGAGCTGAACGACCGGACGGAGCCGCTCGCGGCGTTGTACCGGTACGCGATGCGCGAAGCCGGGGTCGGCGCCGATCTGGAATGGCTCGCGGGCGGAGCGTCCGCAGGCGTCTACGGACGGGCGCTGCGCTTCGAAGCAGGCTCGCTGTTCGTCTTCGTCTCGGAGCAAGCCGAGGCGGAGACGGTGACGGTTCGCGATCCGCGGACCGGGCGCGTCTATTCGTTCGAGCTGGAGCCGGAACGCGCGGCGATGTTCGCCGTCGATCGCGAAGGCAAGCTCGACGCCGTATACCGCGGTATGACCGTAACGAGTGCGGCCGCGACCTAACGCGGCCGATCCGAGAAGAGGGGCGAGAGCATGGAACGGATTCGAAGATTTATCCGGCAGATGGAACAACACACGATATTGGAATCCGTCGCGATTCCCGAATGGTCGGTTCGGCGGGCGATCTACGAGAAGCCGGTCGCCTATCGCGACCTCCCGTCCGAGAAGGATCGGGTGAAGGTCGGCGATTGGCTGATCGATTCGGGCATGACGGCGTTCTTGGAGGCGTCGGTAACGATTCCCGAGGCGTGGTACGGCCGGACGACGGGACTCGCGATTCGGCCGGGCGCCAAGGGCGTCGCGACGATGCACGAGGCGCTGCTCCGCTTGGACGGACTGCCGTATCACGGCTTGGACCGGAACCGGAGCTATGTGCCGCTGCCGGCGTCCGGCGCGGAGAAGCATGCGTACGAGCTTCGAATCGAGCTGTACAACCCGATCGCGCAGGTGCGGGACGGGCTCAACGGGCAAAACGAGCCCGCGGAATACGACCCGGCGCCCCTGTACCTGCTGCAGAGCGAAGCCGTATTGATGAATCCGGCCGTCGTCAGTCTGCTTTTTACCGTTAAGACGTATTTCGAAACCGCCGCGCTGCTGCCGGAAGGCGATGTGAACCGCGCGAGAATCGTCGAGGCGCTGCATCGGGCGTCGCTCGCGCTCGGCCACGGCCGCCCGGAGGACTGGCAGGACGAGGCGAGCGTCGCCGCCGTCGAGCGGACGCTGAAGGAGGACCTGCGCTCGGTGCAGGGCTTTACGCAAGGCGCCCTGACGCTGGTCGGGCAGTCGCATATCGACCTCGCCTGGCTGTGGCCGGGCCGGGAATCCGTGCGCAAAGTCAGCCGAACGTTCTCCACGATGAGCACGCTGCTCGACGAGTTCCCGGACTTCACGTACGCGCAGAGTCAGCCGCAAGCGTATGCCTATGCGAAGGAGTTTTACCCGGAGCTGTACGAACGGGTGAAGGCGCACGTCGCTACCGGCCGGTGGGAGCTGGTCGGCGGCATGTGGGTGGAGCCGGATCTGAATATGCCGTCCGGCGAATCGCTCGTCCGGCAGCTGATCTACGGCATGAAATTTTACGACGAAGAATTCGGGCGCCGGCCGCGCATCGAGTGGCTGCCGGATACGTTCGGGTACTGCGCGTCGCTGCCGCAGCTGCTCCGCAAGGCGGGGCTCGACTACTTCATGACGACGAAGATGAATTGGAACGATACGAACGAGTTCCCGTACGATCTGTTCCATTGGACGGGCATCGACGGCACGAGCGTGCTGTCCTACGTATGCCACGGCATTAACGAATACACGCATCCGAAGGAAATCCGCACGCACTGGGATCATCATATGAAGAAGTCCGCTCATCCGGAGCAGATGCTGCTGTACGGCCACGGCGACGGCGGCGGGGGCGTCACGCGCGAGATGATCGAGTACGCGTCACGTTCGTCCGACCTGCCGGGGCTGCCTGCGGCTCGGTTCGGCAAGGCGCACGAATTTTTCGACGCCGTGGCGGCTGCGAACACGAATCTGCCGCGCTGGCACGGGGATATGTATTTGGAGCTGCATCGAGGCACGTACACGACCCATGCGTTCAACAAGCGCTCGAATCGGAAGGCGGAGGTCCTGTATCGGGACGCGGAAATCTGGGGCACGTTCGCTTGGGCCGGCGATGCGTCCGCCGCGGAGCGGTGGGAGCAGCTGGAGCGCGGCCGGAAGAAGCTGCTGTATAACCAATTCCACGACATTATCCCGGGGACGTCGATCCCGGAAGCGTATGTAGAGTCGCGGGACGATTATCGGTTCATTTTCGAAAATGGCGCAGCAGTACGCGATGCGGCGCTGGCCGCGCTCGCGGATACGATCGATACGCGCGGCGAAGGAACGCCCGTCGTGCTGTTCAACAGCCTGTCGTGGGATCGCGAGGATCCCGTCTTGCTCGAAGGGGATTTGGAGTGGAGCCGACTAGGCGTGTATGACGAACAGGGCAACCGGGTAGCGGCGGACGTCGCGCGAGGCGCCGACGGTCGAAGCGGGCTTGTCGTGCAAATCACCGTCCCTCAGATGGGGTACCGGACGGTATGGCTGCGCGAGGAAGCGCTCCCCGGCGAGACGGCGTCGTCGCAGCCGTCGTCGGCCGTCTTCGACGGCACGTGGGACACGCCGTTCTATCTGGCGGTCTGGAACGACCGCGGCGAATTGACGAAGCTGTACGACAAGGTCGCGCAGCGCGACGTGTTGGCGCCGGGCGCCGTCGGCAACCAGTGGCAGCTGTTCCACGACCGTCCGCTCGAATGGGACGCGTGGGACATCGACCCGCAGTTCGAACGACAGCCGGCGGAAGTTCCCGTCCTCGTCTCCGCGGAAGCGGTGCACGCGGGCGAAGTGCAGGATACGATCCGCATGAAGTGGACGCTCGGCGGCTCGACGATCGAGCAAGACATCGTGTTTTACCGGCGGCATCGTCGCATCGACTTCGTCACGCATGTCGAGTGGCAGGAAACGCATAAGCTGCTGAAAGTCGCATTCCCGGTGAATGTGCTGTCGTCCAAGGCGACCTACGAGATTCCGTTCGGCGCCGTCGAACGGACGACCGCGAACAATACCTCGTGGGATCGCGCGCAATTCGAGGTGTGCGGGCATCGTTGGGCGGACCTGTCGGAGAGCGGGTACGGCGTGGCGTTGCTTAACGACTGCAAGTATGGGTATGATGTGAAGGGCGGCACGATGCGACTCTCGTTGCTTCGCGCGCCGACCTGGCCGGATCCGACCGCCGATCGGGGTTCCCATGCATTCACTTATTCGCTCTATCCGCACGAAGGCGATTGGGTCGCCGGAGAAGCGGTGAAGCGAGGCTTCGAACTGAATCACCCCGCCGCGGCTCGGTTCGCGATCGCCTCCGAAGGGGCTCTGACGTCGAGCGGATCGTTCGTGACGCTCACTGCGCGTCGCGCGGTGCTCGATACGGTGAAGCCCGCGGAAGACGGCGACGGCGTCGTCCTGCGCTTGTACGAATCGACCGGCGGCCGAGAAGCGATGACGATCCGGTTCGATCCGGCCGTGCAAGCCATGCGCGCGGCGACGGAGACGAATTTGCTGGAAGAGCCGGTTCGGAAGCTGGATGTCGACGCCGGCGCATTGCGTCTCGACGTCGCGCCTTACGAAGTGAAAACCGTACGCGTTACACGATAAACTGAAGAAGCGCCGATCCATCAGGTCTTCCTTCGGGGCGGACGTCCGACAACCGACGTCGTCGAGTCCCCGGAGGAGGGCTTGTTCTCTTGTTACGGCAAGAGACGGACGACCTCGCGGAGGGGGTGAGATCTTGCGAAATATTAAGCTGCGTCATCGGCGCCGCGGCGTGCTGCTGTCGCTTCGGCATAACATGTTTATTCAGATGATGGTCGTGTTCGTCCTTCTCTCCGGGGCGGCCGTCGCGATGCTGTCGTATTTCCTATACCGGTTCATCGCCCAATCGGTCATCGACAACGAGCTGGAGACGCAGAAGGCGGCGATCGAAAGCGTCAACTCGTATTTACAGCGGCAGCAGGACGAGATGCGGACGTTCCTGAACGGGATCTACCGCGATCACCGGTTGGCGCAGGATATGGTGTATTATTTGCGGCACCCGTTCGAGGAATACATCCAGCAGCGGCTCGACCAGCAATCCGAAGGCATGTTGCTGCCGGTGCCTCCGCGCATCACGGACACCCTGCAAAACATGCTCTCGGACAACCCCGCTATCGACCGAATGATGCTGTACGGGTCCGAGCGGCAATATTTGCACATCTATTCCCCTTCGCAATCGCTCCGCATCTTGCATACGAACGGAGCGTTGTCCTATATCCCGGACGTGATGTCCATGGAGGGGCCGTCCTTTACGCTTCCGAACGTCTGGATACGCAAAGCGACGGGGATCGCGGAAACAGGACTCTACTCGATCCGGATGGCGGTCAACGACCCGATCAGCATTACGGAGATCGGGCAGCTGCTGTTTTACTTCCGGTCGGACGATGTGCGTAACGCGATTCGGAGCTATCGGGAACAATTAAAAGGGGATATTCTCGTGCTTGCTTCGGACGGAGGTGTCATGTTCGATTCGTCCGGCCGGCATTACGGGCGGCCCTACCCGTACATGGATCAGCTCGCTACGCTGAACGGACGCGGACGGCTGGGGGAAGACGCCTACTTCTCGACGATCTCGGACTACAATTCCGGGTATCTCGTGGCGGGCGTCGTTTCGGCGCGCGAGCTGGAGACGGCGTACCAGGGCGCGAAGCGAACGATATGGATCGTCAGCGTCGCGGCGATGGCGCTCGTGGCGTTGCTGTCGTCTTTGTTCGTATTGAACTATGCGAAGCGGACGCATCAGATCCTTCGTTTCATGCGGAAGGTGGAGGACGGCGATCTGGATGCGCGGCTGCCGGACGGGCGCGAGGACGAGCTGGGCCTCATCTCGGCCAGCTTCAACCGGATGATGGACGAGCTGTCCCGGCATATCGAAAGCGAATATAAAGCGGAAATCAAGCAGAAGCACGCGGAGATGTCGGCGCTTCAGGCGCGGATCCAGCCGCATTTTCTATATAATACGTTGGAAGTCATCCGGATGCGGGCGCTGTCGAGCGGCGTCGCCGACGTGGCGGACATGATTTACAGTCTGGCGATGCTGTTCAAGAGCTTCGTCAATCCGAGCTACGAGACGACGCTGCGCGAGGAGATGGACATGTGCCGCTTGTATTTGGAGCTGTTTCGCATCCGGTATAAGGATTCGTTCTCGTACGCGATCGAATACGAACCGAGCTTGGGGCGCGCGAAGACGATTCGCATGCTGCTCCAGCCGGCTGTCGAAAATTATATCGTGCACGGCCTTCGCAAGGATCGGAAGGACAACCGATTGACGATCCGGGCTTATGCGATCGGCGACGACATCGAGATCGTCGTCGAGGATAACGGGGTCGGCATTCCGCCGGATCGGCTCGACGCGTTGCAACAGTCGCTGCGACTGCCGGAAACCGAAGGGCAATCGTTCGGGCTGCGCAGCGTGCATCAACGGCTGGAGCTGCGCTATGGCGCCGACTACGGCCTGCGCATCCGTTCGGGCGATTCGGGGACGACGATCACCATAAAATTTCCCGCGTTGTAGGGAGGGTATCGTACTGTGTTTAACGTATTCCTCGTCGACGACGAGCCGTTCATACTCGAAGGGATGTACCATATTTTGGATTGGGCCTCTCTCGGTTTGCGCATCGTCGGCCACGCCAACGACGGCGCGGAAGCATTGGCCGCGTTGGACGGGGCGGACGTCGACGTGCTCGTGACGGATATTTCGATGCCGAAGATGACGGGTCTCGAGCTCATCCGCCGGCTGCGCGAGAAGGGATCGGAGATCAAGATCCTCGTCCTGAGCGGCTACAACGATTTCGACTATCTTAAAGAAGCGATGCACCTCGGCATCGAAAATTATTTACTTAAGCCGGTCAACCCGCAAGAGCTGCGGGAATCGCTGCGGAGCACGACCGAGAAGCTGGCGGCGCCCGCCGTATCCCCGTGGTCCGCTCGGGATATCGGCGTGCTGCGGGACAATATTATGCACCGGTGGATGACGGGGCGCATCGCTCTCGATGAGCTGCAGGAGCTGCAGTCACGAGAGCCGACGGCGGCGCTCGAGCGCGCGCAGCAGGCGGAGCGGTACGCGACCCAGGCCGCGCACCTGGCCCAGCCGGACGTGGGGGGCTTCCCGTCGACGCCGCGTACTATATGGCCGCGGTTTGCAAATCGTCCGATCCGTCCGACCTCGAAGACCGCGTCCGGACCCGATTCGCCGTTCCGGAGGGCGATCCGATCCGGCTCGTCGTCTTCCGCGACGCGTCGGGGGACGTCGCGCTGTTGTTCGCGCTGCCGGACGAGGCGGGCAAGGGGGCGGTCGTTCGGCTTCTCGAGCGCGGCTTGGAGCGCATGCCGACGCCGGACTTGCGCGTCGCGGCAGGCGGCTTGAAGGAAGCTCCGGAGGGGGCCGGCGATAGCTACGCCGAAGCGCTGGCCGCCTTCCCGTACTTCCTCGTCCGCCCGGACCGCCGGCTGTTGTCGTACGACGAGATCGGACCGAAGACGCCGCATCGCGCGCCGTCCTTCGAACCCGAGTGGGATCGGTACATAAAGCTGATCCATGCCCAGGCGCGGGAGGAGCTTCGCAGCCTCGTCGAAGCGGATCTGCGCCGCCTTGTCGCGTCGGCGGATGCGACTCCGTCCTTCGTAAGGCAGACGGTTATCGATATGCTGAACCATATTCGTTCCGAAGTCCGGCTCGCCGATCAAGCAGACCCCGTGGGGCTGGAGGAGGAATACGACCGGATTCGATACGCGCTCGATCTCGAAGAGATGATCGCCTCGGTCGTTCGCGTCGCGGATCGCGCCATCGACGAACTCGATCGACGGACGACCACGCCCGTCGTGAAGCAAGCGCTGCATCGCATCGCCCAGTCCTATGCAGAGCCGCTGTCCTTGAAGTCGCTCGCTCAGGAACTGAAGATTCATCCGGTATATCTCGGGCAGTTGTTTCATCAGGAGACGGGCAGCACGTTCACCGAGTACTTCAACCGATACCGCGTCGACAAGGCGAAGGCGCTTCTGGTCGAGGGGCGTTACAAGGTGCATGAAATTGCGCAGATGGTCGGATACCCGGATACGCGGTATTTCTATAAGAAATTCAAGAGATATGTCGGCGTCTCTCCGATGGATTATAGGGACCTGCAATAAAGGAATGCGATGGAGAAACATTCCATTTGCATATGAGGGGTAAGCTGTGGTATATTCTAATTCCGGCCGCGAGAGCGGGACGGACAAGCAAGACCGCTTGCTCCTTGAAAACTGAACATGAGCGCCGAGTTTTTTCGCAGGCGAGTTTCTCGCCGAGAAAAAATCTCGAGCATATGCTTAAAGTAATAAAGCTAGCTTGTAATGAGCGCAGTAGAACTACCCTTTTTGGAGAGTTTGATCCTGGCTCAGGACGAACGCTGGCGGCGTGCCTAATACATGCAAGTCGTGCGGACTTTGTCCTTCGGGGCAAGGTTAGCGGCGGACGGGTGAGTAACACGTA
>JAPSKX010000313.1 GCA_031181325.1 Paenibacillus sp. | reverse complement strand
TGCGGCCGCCGCTCGATTCGCCGAGTCCGGTCTCGAGCACGAGCTTCTCCTCGAGCCATTCGGCGACGAGCGATGAGACGGACGCCTTGTTCAGGCCGATCTTGGCCGAGATGTCCGCGCGGGAGATCGGCGCATGCGCGATTATCGTGTCGAGCACGAGCGATTTATTCATTCGTTTAATGAGCGTTTGATCGCCGGTCATTTTCATAAGAGGTCCTCGATCCTTCCAAGCGTAAGGGAGCCGTACCGTTCGATGTTCCACCTATCATACCACATCTTATGAAAATGATGAAACTTAGTTTGTTGTATCGACAAACTAAGTGGGGCGTGATAGACTGATTTCAGTTGGTCATACTAACGACGATTCAAAATATGGGAGGGCTTACAGGATGAGCGTGTTCAAAGAAATCGGCACCATCCAGTACGAAGGCAAAGAATCGAAGAACCCATTAGCGTTCAAACATTATAATCCGGACGAGATCGTGCTCGGCCGCCGAATGGAAGACTATCTCCGCTTCGCGTGCGCGTATTGGCATACGTTTACGGCCGAAGGCAACGACCCGTTCGGCGTGGGCACGGCGATTCGTCCTTGGCAGGGCATGAACGGCCTCGACCTCGCAAAGGCGCGCGTCGAAGCGTCGTTCGAGTTCTACGAGAAGCTCGGCATTCCGTTCTTCTGCTTCCATGACCGCGACATCGCTCCGGAAGGCGCGACGCTGCGCGAGACGAACAAGAACCTCGACGCGATCGTCGGCATGATGAAGGATTACATGAAGACGAGCAAGGTGAAGCTGCTGTGGAACACGGCGAACATGTTCGGCAACCCTCGCTTCATGCACGGCGCGGCGACGTCCAGCAACGCGGAGGTGTTCGCGTACGCGGCGGCGCAGGTGAAGAAGGGCCTCGAGACGGGTCTCGAGCTCGGCTCGGAAAACTACGTCTTCTGGGGCGGCCGCGAAGGCTACGAGTCGCTGCTCAACACCGATATGAAGTTCGAGCTCGATAACCTGGCGCGCTTCTTCCGCATGGCGATCGACTACGCGGACGAGATCGGCTACAAGGGCCAATTCCTCATCGAGCCGAAGCCGAAGGAACCGACCAAGCATCAATACGACTTCGACGCGGCGACGACGATCGCGTTCCTCCGCACGTACGGCCTCGAGGACCGCTTCAAGCTGAACATCGAAGCGAACCACGCGACGCTTGCGGGCCATACGTTCGAGCATGAGCTGCAAGTGTCCCGGATCAACGGCATGCTCGGCTCCATCGACGCGAACCAAGGCGATCCGCTGCTCGGCTGGGATACCGACGAGTTCCCGACGGATCTGTATTCGGTTACGCTCGCGATGTACGAGATCGTGCAGAACGGCGGCCTCGGCTCCGGCGGCGTCAACTTCGACGCGAAGGTGCGCCGGACGTCGTTCGAACCGGCCGACTTGTTCTACGCGCATATCGCGGGCATGGACACGTTCGCGCGCGGGTTCAAGGCAGCGGCGAAGCTCGTCGAAGACAAGGTGCTGGAGAACGTGATCTCGGATCGCTACGAGAGCTTCCGTTCCGGCATCGGCCTCGATATCGTGAGCGGCAAGGCGGACTTCAAGTCGCTCGAAGCGTACATCATCGACAAGGGCGACATCGCGAACAAGTCCGGACGCATCGAGCAAATTCGCGCGACGCTCAACGACTACATTTTCTAATTATAACGAAAATGCAACCAAGGAGGGCTTCCGTCAGGCGGCCCTCCTTCTTTAGGGAGGAGATTCTAGGATGAAGTACGTCATCGGCATCGACCTCGGCACGAGCGCCGTCAAGGCGCTGCTCGTCGGTCAAGACGGCGCGATCAAGGCGGAGGCGTCGCGGGAATATCTGCTCCTGCAGGAGCGCTCGGGGCATAGCGAGCAGCGCCCGGAGGATTGGGTGCGCGGCACGGTTCAGGCGATTCAGGACGTCGTCCGCGAGTCGGGCGCGCACGCGGAGTCGATCGAAGGGATCAGCTTCTCGGGCCAGATGCACGGCCTCGTGCTGCTCGATGCCGCGCGCCGTCCGGTGCGCAACGCGATCCTCTGGAACGACACGCGCACGACGAAGCAATGCCGGGACATCGAGGCGGCGCTCGGCGCCGACTTGCTCGACATTACGCGCAACCCGGCGCTCGAGGGCTTCACGCTGCCGAAGCTGCTGTGGGTGAAGGAGAACGAGCCGGAGCTGTACGCGCTCGGAGACGTGTTCGTGCTGCCGAAGGATTACGTGCGCTATCGCTTGACCGGCGACATCGCGATGGACTTGTCGGACGCGGCGGGGACGCTGCTGCTCGATGTCCGAGCGAAGCAATGGAGCGACGAGGTGGCGAAGCGCGTCGGCGTCGACCGCTCGCTCTGTCCGCCGCTCGTGGAATCCGGCGCCCTCGTCGGCACGCTGCTGCCGGAGATCGCCGCCGAGACGGGGCTGCGGCCAGCGACGATGGTGTTCGCGGGCGGCGCGGACAACGCGTGCGGCGCGACCGGCGCCGGAATCCTAAGCGAAGACGCGGCGATGTGCAGCATCGGCACGTCGGGCGTCATCCTCGCGTACGAGAACGATAAGAACCGCGACTTCGCGGGGAAGGTGCATTTCTTCAACCATGCGGCGAAGGATGCGTATTACGCGATGGGCGTCACGCTGTCCGCCGGGCACAGCCTCGGCTGGTTCCGCGACACGTTCGCTGCGGGCGTCCCGTTCGGCGAGCTGCTCGCGGGCGTCGGCGACGTGCCGGTCGGCTCGAAGGGACTTTTGTATACGCCGTACCTCGTCGGCGAGCGGACGCCGCATGCGGACGCCGTCATTCGCGGCAGCTTCGTCGGCATGGACGCGTCGCATACGCGGACCGACTTCGCCCGCGCGGTCATGGAAGGCATCACGTTCTCGCTGAACGAGTCGATCGAGCTGTTCCGCGGCGCGGGCAAGTCCGTCGGACGGATCGTCTCGATCGGCGGCGGCGCGAAAAATTCGGACTGGCTGCAGATGCAAGCCGACGTGTTCCGCGCCGAGGTCGTGGCGATGAAGAACGAGCAAGGGCCGGGCATGGGCGCGGCGATGCTCGCCGCGGTCGGCTGCGGCTGGTTCGGTTCGCTTGCCGAGTGCGCCGAGACGTTCCTGGAATACGGGGCGGCGTATTCGCCGAAGGCCGAGAACGCGGCGAAGTACGCGGAGCTGTTCGAGGTGTACAAGGACGTATACGCGCAGACGCGCGGGCTGAACGAGCGTCTCGCGCCGTTCCGGGTGTAAGGCAGGATTGAAACGGGAAAAAGCCGACGAGTCGTCGGCTTTTTCTGTGTTCCGTCCGCTTATTGC
>JAPSKX010000096.1:9142-17559 GCA_031181325.1 Paenibacillus sp. | reverse complement strand
CGCCGTCGCGAGCGCGGAAGGAATCGGCTGGGAAGGAATCGACCATATTATAGGCAACGTGGATATTATCATTAATACGACGCCGATCGGCATGCATCCGAATGCGGACGCGACCCCGATCGACCCTTCCGGCATTCGGCGCGGGACGGTCGTAAGCGATTTGATCTACAATCCGCTCAAGACGAAGCTGCTGCTGGAAGCGGAGGCGGCGGGACATGTCGTACACGGCGGGCTCGGCATGTTCGTCTATCAGGGCGCATACGCGTTCGAGTATTGGACCGGACTTGCGGCACCGGTCGCGGCGATGCGCGAGGCGGTGCTCGCCACGTTCGACCCGCCTTCGAACCCGGCGGGAACGAACGCATGAAGCGGCGGCGCGTAGGGCTGATGGGCGGTACGTTCGATCCCGTCCACATCGGGCATCTGATCGCGGCGGAGCGCGCGCTCGAAGCCGCCGCGCTCGACGAGGTTCGCTTTATGCCGACGCACCGTTCGCCGCATAAGGCGTCGCGACCGGGCGGGACGCCGGAGGAGCGGCGCGAGATGGTCGAGCTCGCGATTCGCGGCAACCCGCGCTTCCGGCTCGAAGGGATCGAGCTCGAACGCGGCGGCGTCTCCTACGCCGTCGAGACGGCGGAGGCGCTCCTTCGCCGCGAGCCGGGCAGCGACTTCGTCTGGATCGTCGGCGGCGATATGGTGCTGTACTTGCCGCAATGGCACCGCATCGAGGACATCGCCGGCCTCGTCGCGTTCCTCGGGCTCGGTCGGCCCGGCTACGACGTCGATCTGGACTCGCTGCCGCCGTACTTGCAAGGCCGCGTCACGATGGCCGACATGCCGGCGCTCGACGTGTCGTCGACGGACATCCGCGAACGGCGCGGGCGAGGGCAGTCGATCCGTTACATCGTCCCGGAGCCGGTACGGTTGTATATCGAGGAGAGGGGGATCTACGCGCATGCGGATGACCGTCGATGAGGCGATGAGGCTCGTAGAGAAGGAGATGCCGGCGAAGCGGTGGCGACATACGCTCGGCGTCATCGAGTCCGCCGTCGCCCTCGCCGAGCGGTTCGGCGGCGATGCCGAGAAGGCGCGCGTCGCGGCGCTCTTGCACGACGTCGCCAAATATTGGCCCGTCGAGCGGCAGCGCGAGGCGATTCTTGAGGACGGCGACGCGGCGGGGCTCGACACGCTGTCCGGCGACAAGGTGCTGTGGCATTCGCACGCCGGCGCGTTCGTCGCGAGACGCGACTTCGGCGTGACCGACGCGGAGACGCTGAACGCGATCCGGTACCATACGTCGGGCCGGCCCGGCATGACGCTGCTCGAGAAGATCGTTTGCCTCGCGGATTATATCGAGCCGGGACGCGAGTACCCCGGCGTCGAACGTCTGCGGGAGCTGTCCGGGCACAGCCTGGAAGAAGCGCTGGTCGCCGGCTTCGACGGCACGCTCCGTTTTTTGATCGAACAAGGCAAGCACATCTATCCGTTGACGGTGCTGACCCGCAACGATTTATTGACACATATTCGACCGGGAGGTTTTTGAATGACCGTATCCCCTAACGCATTGCTTCAACTTGCGGTGGAAGCCGCCGAAGACAAGAAAGCGCAGAACATTATCGCCCTCGACCTGACCGGCATCTCGCCCGTGGCCGACTATTACGTGATTTGCCACGGCAATTCGGATACGCAGGTGCAATCGATCACGACGGAGATCCGCAAGAAAGCGGAGGAAGCCGGCGTGCGCGTTCGCGGCGTCGAAGGGTTCGACACCGCGCGCTGGGTGCTGCTCGACATCGGAGACGTCGTCGTGCACGTGTTCCATCGGGAAGAGCGCGAGTATTACAATATCGAGCGGCTGTGGTCGGACGCGAAGTCCGTCGAGCTGGCATGAAGGGCGGAGACATCGTTCGCGTCGCGCCGCTCGCTTCGGGCACGGTGCAGACGCTTAAGGTTTCGGAGGAAAACGTCCGCGGCTTCACGCTCACGAACGGCAAGCAGGACGTGCTTCTGCCGTTCCCGGAGGCGCTCGGCCGGACGCTGAAGCGAGGCGAGACGGTCGACGCTTATTTATATCACGACAGCGAGGACCGGATGACCGCGACGCTGCGCGAGCCGCTGGCGCGGTTCGGCAAGGTCGTTCGGCTTCGCGCGGCCGACTTCAACCCCAAGCTCGGCTGGTTTCTCGACATCGGTCTGCCGCGCCACATGCTCTTGCCGCTGAAGGAGCTGCCGAGCGAGCAGTCCGTATGGCCGCGCGAGGGCGACGAGCTGTACGTCCGCGTCGATCGCGACAAGGAAGGCCGGCTGCTCGCCCGCTCCGTGAAAGAAGCGGATCTCGCGCCTTACGCCTTCCGGGCTCCGGACGCCTGGCGCAACCGGTGGATGGACGCGTGGGTGTACCGCTCGCTGCAGGCGGGCTCGCTCGTCGTCGTCGAAGGCGGCGTGCTGGGCTTCGGCGCGATCGGCTTCATCCCGTCGCACGATCGCCCGCGGCCGCTGCGCATCGGCGAGAAGGTCAACGCGCGCGTGACGTTCGTTCGCGAAGACGGCCATGTGAACCTGTCGATGCGCAAGCAGAAGGAAGTCGGCCGGGGGGAGGACGCGGACAAGCTGCTCGCGGAGCTGCGGCGGCGTCCCGACGGCGCGATGCCGTATTCCGACGAGTCGCCGGCGGAGGCGATCGCGAAGCGGTTCGGCATCAGCAAGTCGGCGTTCAAGCGAGCGATCGGCAAGCTGTATAAGGACGGGTACATCGAACAGAAGGGGAGCTGGACCCATCTGACGGAGAAGGGGAAGGCGGCCGCGCCGTCCGAGGAAGAGGCGGAGTCATGACGAACGCAAGCGCGGCGCCGCGCGGCTCCGGAGGGCCGTACGGCGCCTTCGCGTACATATACGACCGGTTGATGGAAGACATGCCGTACGGAGAATGGCTCGGCTGGCTGGACGCGTATTGGGCCGCCGGCGGCGTCAGGCCGGAGCGAATCGTCGATCTCGGCTGCGGCACCGGCACGATCGCGATTCCGCTCGCGAAGAGCGGCTTGGACGTGATTGGCGTCGATCTGTCCGCCGACATGATCGAAGTGGCGCGACGGAAGGAAGCCGCGGTTCGCGCGGAGCTCGCCGTTCCGGGCAAGCTGGAATGGGCGGTCGGCGACATGCGGGAATGGACGGCGCCGGAGCCCGTGGATGCGGTCGTATCGTTGTGCGATTGCTTGAACTATTTAGCGGAGGAGGCCGACGTCGTTCGGGCGTTCCGCGCGGTTCGGGCGTCGCTGAAGCCCGGGGGCGTGTTCCTGTTCGACATGCACCATCCCAATCAACTCGACGCCTACATGGCGAACGAGCCGTTCTGCCACGACGACGAAGAAGCGTCGTACATCTGGACGTGCGAGCTGGACGAGGCGACGTCGACGATCGCCCATCGGCTGACGTTCTTCGTGCGGAGCGAAGACGGTCGATACGATCGATCGGTCGAGACGCACCGTCAGCGCGTATACTCGGAGGCGACGATCCGCCGGCTGCTCGCCGAAGCGGGCTTCGCGCGCATCGAGACCTACGCGGACTTCACGTTCGAGCCGGTGGACGACGACGAGACGACGCGCATGTTTTTCGCCGCGGCGAAAGGCTGAAGCCGCATTCGGCTTGACTTTTGGCGGTGGATGCGCGTATAATTTGGGAAAATGAACACCATGCAAGCAACGATAAGGAATAGTACCCGGAACCCCGTAGCGTTCAGAGAGTCGACGGTTGGTGGAAGTCGGCACGGCGGATCGGCGAACTCGCCTTGGAGCACCGCGGAACGGAAATCCGCGGCGAAGCCCTCGCGTTAAGAGGTCAAGTGAACGGACCGGGAAGAACCACGGGCCGTTAACTAGGGTGGTACCACGGGAGAACAAGCTCTCGTCCCTAGCGAATCTCGCTAGGGGCGGGGGCTTTTTTTGACGACGCAATCGGGAGGACGACGTAACGATGACAGAGACGACCAGAAACACGGCAGGCGGCTATTCGCCGCAATCGATCGAACCGAAGTGGCAGGCGTATTGGGACGAGCACAAGACGTTCAAGGTGCTGGAAGACCCGGGCAAACCGAAGTTTTACGCGCTCGATATGTTTCCGTACCCGTCCGGGGACGGCTTGCACGTCGGCCATCCGGAAGGCTACACGGCGACCGACATCGTGTCGCGATATAAGCGGATGCGCGGCTACGACGTCTTGCACCCGATGGGATGGGACGCGTTCGGCTTGCCCGCGGAGCAGCACGCGCTCAACACCGGCAAGCATCCGCGGGAAATTACGTTCAAGAACATCGATAACTTCCGCCGGCAGATCAAGTCGCTCGGCTTCAGCTACGATTGGGACCGCGAGTTCAGCACGACCGATCCGGAGTATTACAAGTGGACGCAGTGGATCTTCATCCAACTGTACAAGCGCGGCCTCGCCTATGTGGCGGAGCTGCCGGTCAACTGGTGCCCGGCGCTCGGAACGGTGCTCGCGAACGAAGAGGTCATCGACGGCAAGAGCGAACGCGGCGGCCATCCCGTCATCCGCAAACCTATGCGGCAGTGGGTGCTGCGCATTACGGCGTATGCGGAGCGGCTGCTCGAAGATCTCGAGGAGCTCGACTGGTCGGAGAGCATCAAGGATATGCAGCGCAACTGGATCGGCAAGTCGACGGGAGCGGAGGTGCGCTTCGCGATCGACGGAACGGACGAGTCGCTCGTCGTGTTCACGACGCGGCCGGATACGCTGTTCGGCGCGACGTATTGCGTCTTGGCGCCGGAGCACGAACTCGTCGGCAAGATCGTTTCGGACGCTCAACGCGCTGCGGTAGAGGCGTACCAAGACGCCGCTTCCCGCAAGAGCGATCTCGAGCGGACCGACCTCGCGAAGGATAAATCCGGCGTATTCACAGGCGCGTACGCGATTAATCCGGTGAACGGCGCGAAGGTGCCGATCTGGATCGCCGATTATGTATTGGCCGGCTACGGAACGGGCGCGATTATGGCGGTGCCGGGCCATGATCAGCGCGACTGGGAATTCGCGAAGAAATTCGACCTGCCGATCGTCGAAGTCGTGCAAGGCGGCGATGTAAGCGCGGAAGCGTACGCAGGCGACGGCGCCCACGTCAACTCCGGCTTCTTGAACGGACTGAACACGGCCGACGCGATTCACGCCGTCATCGAATGGTTGGAGAAGAACGGCAAAGGCGAAAAGAAAGTCACATATCGTCTGCGCGACTGGCTGTTTTCCCGTCAACGGTACTGGGGCGAGCCGATTCCGATTTTGCACTTGGAGGACGGCACGATGAAGCCGGTTCCGGAGTCGGAGCTGCCGCTGCTGCTGCCGGACGTGGACGAAATCAAGCCGTCCGGCACCGGCGA
Organism: Paenibacillus sp.; assembly: GCA_031181325.1. GTDB lineage: Bacteria > Bacillota > Bacilli > Paenibacillales > YIM-B00363 > Paenibacillus_AE. The sequence goes on along the minus strand of JAPSKX010000096.1, from coordinate 12,178 downwards.
ATCGCCGCTCGCGAACGTGACCGACTGGGTGAACGTCGTGGATCCGGAGACCGGCATGAAGGCGCGCCGCGAGACGAACACGATGCCGCAATGGGCGGGAAGCTGCTGGTATTACTTGCGGTTCATCGACCCGCACAACGATCGCGAGCTGTGCTCCAAGGAAGCGCAAGAGCGTTGGTTGCCGGTAGACTTGTATATCGGCGGCGCGGAGCACGCGGTGCTTCACCTCTTGTACGCGCGCTTCTGGCATAAGGTGCTATACGATATCGGCGTCGTCACGACGAAGGAACCGTTCCAGAAGCTCGTCAACCAAGGCATGATTCTCGGCGACAACGGCGAGAAGATGAGCAAGTCGCGCGGCAACGTCATTAATCCGGACGACATCGTGCGCGAATACGGCGCGGATACGCTCCGGATGTACGAGATGTTCATGGGGCCGCTGGAGCAGACGAAGCCGTGGAATACGAACGGGGTCGAGGGCGTATACCGCTTCCTCAACCGCGTATGGCGCCTGTTTATGACCGAAGAAGGTACGCTTCAGCCGAAGATCAAGCCCGACGGAGGCACGGACGCCTTCAAGCGGACTTGGCACCGGACGATCAAGAAGCTGACGGAGGATTACGAGGCGCTGCGCTTCAATACGGCGATCTCGCAAATGATGATTTTCGTGAACGAAGCCTACAAGCAAGAGACGCTTCCGCTCGAAGGGATGAAGCACTTCGTGCAGATGCTCTCGCCGATCGCGCCGCATATCGCGGAGGAGCTTTGGGAGAAGCTCGGCGGCTCCGGCTCGGTATCGTATGTGCCATGGCCGACGTACGACGAGGCTTGGACGGTAGACGACGAGGTCGAAATCGTCGTTCAAGTGAACGGCAAGATCGTCGATCGCGCGAACGTGGCGGCAGACGCGGACGAGAAGGCGCTCGAAGCGCTGGCGACGTCCATGGATAAAGTGAAAGAGGCGATGGCAGGGAAACAAATCCGCAAGGTCATCGCCGTGAAGGGCAAGCTCGTCAATATCGTCGTAGGGTAAGGTTACGATTGGGGGTTGTAAAACAGCCCCTCCACCTTATCCAACTCCTCTTTATACTTGTGGTGAGTCGTGCGGACGAGCCGCTCGAACGTGCCGTCCAGATCGAGGGACAGCATGCGAAGGCCTTCCGCCGTAATGCCGCCGGGCACGGTCACTCTCTCCCGAAGCGATTCGGGAGAGAAGCCCCCCGAGGTTAGCAGCATTCCGGTGCCCAGCACCATCTCCGAGGCGAGTTTCGTCGCTTCTTCTTTCGTGATGCCGGTGTACGTCACGGCCGCTTGCACGAATTGCTCGATGAAGTACGCCAAGAATGCAGGTCCGCAGCTTGATAAATCCGAACATACCCGCGTATACTCCTCAGACACGTTCAACGGCTTCGACATCGATGTAAGCAGTCGCTCCAGCCTCTCGATATCGTCCGCTTCCATGCGGCTTCCATACATCGTAAGCGTGGCGCCGCTGCATACATAATTCGTAATGCTTGGAATAATTTTTGCGATTTTACAAGGAATATGCTCCTCCAGATGACGGATCAAGACGGGGCTCGTAATCGATACGATCAATTGCGACGCATCGACATGCGGCCGGATCTCGTCGATGACGCACTTGAATTCTTTCGGTTTCACGCACAAGAAGATCATATCGCAAGACAGCGCCACTTCCCGGTTAGTCGGCACCGCTCTCAGTCCGGGATGGGCTTCCGCAAGCCGCACCGCCTTTGCGAACGTGCGATTCGTCGCGACGATTTGTTCCGGCCGCAGGGCGTTCGTCCGCAGCATCGATTCGATCAGGATGCTCCCCATGCTCCCGGTTCCGATAAATCCGACGTTCATCGTATTCCTCCTTTTCTCCCGATGGGCAGCGTCGGCGTTCCCGACGAGGGTGTCGTAATTTGTAAACTATATGAAGGGTACGCGTTGTCTTATGCTTTCGGAATCCGCAAGTGCCCGATTTCGAGGTGAAATCCATGAATGTCCATTCCATTCGCTTGCTGGCGGCGGCGGCCGTAGGCGGCGCGTTCCTCTGGCTGGCTTCCGCGTTCGGGGGTCCGCAGGACGTCGACGGTTCCGATTGGCGCGTCATGAACGAAGAGGTCGCCGCGTGGCTGGACGGCTCGACGGAAGCGCCGGTCGGGGAGGAGTCTGCCGATTCGGAAGACGCTCCGCTGCCGCCGGCGCCGAATCCCGCCGATGTCGAAGCCGCGAGCGCGTCTGCGCCGCCGACGCCGGCGGAGGAACCTACCGTCGAGGACTCCGTCGACGCGAGCGGTCTCGTCGATATCAATCGAGCGACGATCGAGCAGCTCGACGCCTTGCCCGGGATCGGTCCCGCCAAGGCGCGAGCGATCGTCGAGTACCGGGAGGCGAACGGGCCGTTCGCGACGACCGAGGCACTGACGAACGTCAAGGGCATCGGACCTGCCATCTTCGAGAAAATACGAGCGTCGATTTCGGTCGGCCGCGCCGAGCCTGACGCAGGAACATCGCCAGGTGGAAAATAATGCTTTCTTTCCTGCGTACGATATGCGAAAATTCCGATAGAACCTAACTTGTCCTGGGAGGGATTGATTTGTCTACCGATTCTCGCTTATCGCTCGATACGCTCGCCGTTCACGCGGGCCAAGAGCTCGATCCTACCACCATGTCCCGCGCGGTCCCGCTGTACCAGACGACCTCGTACGGCTTCCGCGATACGGAGCATGCGGCGAATCTGTTCGCCTTGAAGGAATTCGGCAATATATATTCCCGGATCATGAACCCGACGACCGACGTGTTCGAGAAGCGCGTCGCGGCGCTGGAAGGCGCGCCGGCGGCGCTTGCCGTCGCGTCGGGACAAGCCGCGATCACATATTCGATTTTGAACATCGCCGGCGCCGGCGACGAGATCGTCTCCGCGTCGAGCCTCTACGGCGGGACCTATAACCTGTTCGCGAATACGCTGGCGAAGCTCGGCATTACGGTTCGATTCGTCGATCCGACGAATCCCGAAGCGTTCCGCGACGC
>JAPSKX010000096.1:0-9132 GCA_031181325.1 Paenibacillus sp. | reverse complement strand
TCATGGATATTCGCGCCATCGCGGACATCGCGCACGCGAACGGCGTGCCGCTCATCGTCGACAATACGCTGCCGAGCCCGTATTTGCTCCGTCCGATCGAGCACGGCGCCGATATCGTCGTTCACTCGGCGACGAAATTCATCGGCGGTCACGGCACGTCGATCGGCGGCGTTATCGTCGACGGCGGCACGTTCGACTGGAAGGCGAGCGGCAAGTTCCCGGGCATGACCGAGCCGGATCCGAGTTACCACGGCGTCGTCTACACGGAAGCGGTCGGCCCGATCGCTTACATCATTAAAGCGCGCGTTCAGCTGCTGCGCGATATGGGCGCGGCGATGTCTCCGTTCAACGCGTTCATGCTGCTGCAAGGGCTGGAGACGCTGCACCTTCGCATGGAGCGTCACAGCGCCAACGCCTCGGCAGTGGCGAAGTATCTCGCCGCTCACCCGGCGGTGGAGAGCGTTAACTACGCGGGCCTTGAGTCGCACCCGTCCTATAAACTCGCTCAGAAGTATATGCCTAAGGGGCAAGGCGCGATCCTTACCTTCGAAGTCAAGGGCGGCATCGAAGCGGGCAAGAAGCTGATCAACTCGGTGAAGCTGTTCTCGCATCTCGCGAACGTCGGCGACTCCAAGTCGCTCGTCATTCACCCGGCGAGCACGACGCACTCCCAGCTGGAAGGCGCCGAACTGTTGTCGACCGGCGTGACGCCGGGCATGGTGCGCCTCTCGGTCGGCACGGAAGGCATCGACGACATTATCGCGGATCTCGACCAAGCGTTAGCGGCCAGCCAACAAGCATGAGGAAAGACTGGGACACGTACTTCCTGGACATTGCCTATATGGCTTCCACGCGGTCGCAGTGCTCCCGTCGACACGTCGGCGCCGTACTCGTGAAAGGCAAGAAGCTGCTCGGAACGGCCTACAACGGTGCGCCGATGGGCGTGCCGGACTGCTCGGAGGCCGGCTGCATGATCGTCGAGGAGTACGAGCTGGCGGCGGTCGAAGGCGAAGAGCAGCTCGTGAAGAAGCAACGCTGCGTCCGCACGATTCACGCAGAGCAGAACTTGCTGTTGTTCACGGATTTGCACGACCGCGACGGCGCGACGGTATACGTGACCGACCAGCCGTGCTGGACGTGCGCGAACATGCTCGCGAACAGCGGAGTCAAGGAGATCGTCTATCATCGTTCGTATCCGAAGGACGCCGAGAAGGTGGAGAAGCTGATGGATCAACTCGGCATCCGATTTCGCCGGTTGGAGCCCTATACGCCGCCCCCTGGCATCGCGACGGAGCGGGTGAGTTCGTAAGAGAATAGTCAGCGTATGAAGCACATGCGCCGTTTTCGGTCGTCGACCGGGAGCGGCGCATGTTTCGTTTTCGGGGAAGGAGCTCGCAATGGAGATCAGACGACCGTTGTTATGGATCGTCGTCGCTTGGCTGTGCGGCATGGCGGTCGCCTCTCGGTTCGAGGCGGTTTGGATCGCGATCGGCGGCGCGGCATCGGGAGGAGTCGTCCTGGCATGGGCGGGAGGGCAGCGTCGGAAGAACGCGATGACCGCATTCGCGGTTGCGGTCGCCTTCGCTGTCGGCGGCGCATGGTTCGAGCGGTACGACGCAGGCAACGACACCTCCATACCGCTTTCGGACGAAGCGGAGGAGTCCGTGCTGATATCCGGCATCCTCCGGACGAAGCCCGAGACGGACGGCGACCGCGCCTCGTTCGAGCTTGCCGCGGACCGATGGACGGTACGCGGCGTATCGTATCCGCTCTCGGGGGAAGTCGTGAAGGTGAACTTGTACTTCGACACGGAGGCGGAGCGCGGTCTGGCTTCGTCTTGGTCGAGAGGCGACCGCGCGACGGTGTCCGGCACGATCCGCAAGGCGATGCAGGCGACCAACTTCGGCGGCTTCGACTACCGGGAATATCTTAGGCGCCAGCGCATCCATTGGACGGTGGCAGCGGAAGGGATGACCAGCGTAGAACGGCTTCCGCCGACCGAGTGGTCCGTTCCGAGGGCGTTGTCCTATATCGACCGCGTCAGAGACGATATGGGGAAGCGAATCGAAGCGCAATACGAGGAGCCGGTCGCTGGGTTTATGAAAGGGCTCGTGCTGGGCCTTCGCGAGGATCTCGATCCGGTGAACTATCAAGCGTTCTCGCAGGTCGGATTGACCCACATTCTCGCGATCTCGGGATTGAACGTAGCCATCTATGTCGGCGCGATTCTGTGGGGATTGGGAAGGCTGCCTATCACCCGGGAAGCCAGGTTGGTCGCGGCGATCGCCGCCGTGCCCGTATACGTTGCGTTGACGGGAGCGTCCCCCTCTGTCGTACGAGCAGGCATCATGGCGATGATCGCGTTATATGCGGCCCGCCGCCGTCTGCTTAAGGACGGAATGAACGTGCTGGCGGCAGCGGCGCTCGTCATGACGGCTTGGAACCCGTACTTCTTGTACGATATTAGCTTTCAGCTGTCGTTCGCAGTAACGGCCGGCATTATCTTGGGAACGCCGCTCATGAATCGGATCGTTCGCATCGGAAGGCCGGCGCTTCAATCGGCCGTATCCGTCACGGTGGTAGCGCAATGCGTCTCCTTCCCGCTGACCGTGACGTACTTCAATACGTTCAACCTGCTGTCCTTCCCCGCGAACTTCGCGATCGTGCCGTTGTTCAGCCTAGCCATCATGCCGATCGGCTCCATCGCGATGCTGCTCGCATACGTATGGCCGGTGGGCGCGACGGCGCTCGCGTATGTCGCGGAGAAGCTGACGTCGCTTAGCTTTGGCGTCGTCGGCTGGTTGTCGACGTTCGACGGAGCCGCCTCCATCTGGCCGACGCCCCCGCTCTGGTGGATCGGCGCCTACTATGCAACGCTCTTCGCGGCGCTCGCCGCCGCCGCCGACCGCATTCCTGCGCCGCGAACGATTGCGGGACGGCTATCCCGGCTGCTGCAGCGACGATCCGTCCTCGTCTCGGCGAGTCTTGCGTTGTATGGCATCGCCCTGCTGTACGCTTATGCGCCGACCGCATTCGAACGCAGCGCCGTCGTCAGCTTCCTCGACGTCGGCCAGGGCGACGCCATTCTCGTCCGCACTCCGTTCGGCAAGCATATGCTGATCGACGGCGGCGGTACGATTCGGTTCGCGAAGCCGGGCGAGGAATGGAAAATCCGAAGCGATCCGTTCGAGGTCGGAGCGGACGTCGTCGTGCCGCTGCTGCGGAAGCGCGGCGTCCAATCGATCGACGCGTTGTTCGTCTCGCATGCCGATACGGATCACATCGGGGGGCTGCAGGCCGTCGTCGAGAGCATCCCGGTACGTCGCGTCTTCTTCAACGGCACGGCGAAGGAAGGGGAGACGAGCGAGAGGCTGCTGCGAACGATCGTCTCGAAGCGGATTCCGCTCACGGCCGCGTATGAAGGGATGGTCATCCGCGTGGATGCGGCGACCGAGCTTCGCGTCTTGTTCCCGGAGCGGGCGCCGGGAGGCGAGCTCGAGATCCGCAAGGAACAAAACGAACTCTCCGTCGTCATGTTGATGACCGTGTACGGGAGGACGTTTCTGTTCACGGGCGACATCGGAGCGGCGGAGGAAGCGGCCATCGCCGAAGCTTTACGCGAGAGAAGCGTTGCAGCGCCTGCCGCGTCCGTCTCGACGGCGCCGCGATCGTCGCCTCTTCCGCGTATTGATGTATTGAAGGTCGCTCATCATGGAAGCAAGACGTCCACGACGGACGAGTGGCTTGAAGCGACGAAACCGGGCATCGCCGTCGTCTCCGCAGGGCGGAACAACATCTACGGGCATCCTCATCCGACAGTAACGGTTCGCCTTCAGGAGGCCGGGATCATGACGCTGCGAACGGACTGGAACGGAGAAGTGCAATTCCGCATTACGCCGGAAGGCTGGGCCGCGCGCACGAAGCTGAAGCCGTAGCGACAATTCCCAATACGGTCGAAAACTTTCGCCGGCGAAGTAAAAATATAATTTGTTGGCGCTAGAAATAGTGTAGACTGGGGGATATAGGGAAATGTATCCAAGTAAAGGAGGACTTTGATGTACAGCGATGCCGGCAAACAAAAGGCAAAGAAAGTCAACCTGCAAGTCGTTTCGCGAAGGGAAACGCGGAAACAACATCCACATGAAATCATGCAAATGCAAAAAACGGCCGGAAATAGAGCGGTCCTCCAAATGCTGTTATGCAAATGAAGCCCGGAGGAGCGCACTAATCGTTGGGGCAATTCTCATACATTCATTGAGATTACGTTGTCCGCGTGACGCGGCCTGATGCGTCCGACTCGATAATCATTAGGAATTTTAACGGAAGGTCACGGGCGACTAAGGCAGCTGAAATCGTCTCCCCAAGCTAATAAAGGTACATCCTCTCGACACCGATAATAAGGAGGCTGTACCTTTTTCCGTGCATCGTTATAGACCAAGGGGCGGGATATCGTTACGATACTTACATACTGATCCAAAGGCGGGATGCCCGTGGCGTTGATCGAAATAATGCGCAAGCCGTTTCGGTTGGCGTGCTTGCCGCCGACGGTCTTCATATTCAACCAAGACTTGATGAAATATGAGAGCGGCGGCAGTTATGAGGCTTAAATTCTTATTCGTCGCCGTCGCGGCGGTAATCGGTTGTTGTTATGTGTTGTTCGCCGAACCGGAGGCGGAATCGCCGAAGGCCGTCGAAGGATTCCTGGATGCGGCTGCATTCGATTTCGAATCGGGAAGATTACTAAAGTTGGACGGAGACTGGGAGCTGTATTGGTCCGAGCTGCTGCCCCCCGATTCGTTCCGGGCAGGCAACCCGCCGAAACCCGTTTACTATCCCGTGCCGAATACTTGGAAACGGGAGACGTTCGCGAACGTGCCGATGTCGAACTTCGGATACGCGACCTACCGGTTGACCGTCCGGCTTGACGAATCGGTTGCGGGTCGAACGCTTGGCGTGTATATGCCGAGCGTGGCGACCTCTTACCGGCTGTGGATCGACGGCCGATTCAGAGCGGAAAACGGGACCGTCGGAGACCGTCCGGAGGAGATGGTACCGAAAAACTACCGCAAAGTCGTCGTCTTCGAGCCGTCCGGATCGGAGGTGGAACTGATTGTTCAGGTGGCCAACTTCGTGCAGCGGAAGGGCGGGCTGTGGGAGAGCATCCGGATCGGGACGGAAGAACGGGTCGCCTACGAACGGGATAAGAGCGTTGCCGTGCAGATGCTCGTGATCGGCAGCTTATTTTTCATGGGCATCTATCATTTCGGACTTTACTTTTTCCGCACGAAGGATCGTGCGCCTTTATTTTTCGGCGCGGCCTGTATATCGATCGCCGTCCGGACGCTGCTGCTCGGGGAGACGCTGCTGGTTCGGTTCTTCCGGGAGATCCCTTGGGAAGTCGCCGTGAAATTCGAGTATTGGTCGACAACGTTCACGGTACCGTTTTTCTTATTATACTGCTATTACCAGTATCCGATGGAGATACGCAGGACATGGGCGCGAGGCGCTTTCTTACTCGTTGTCGTCTATAATCTCGCGGTATTGGCGCTTCCGGCGAAGGTTTACACGCACTTCATGCCGTACTACTCCGTGTTCGCGTTGGCGGCGTTTCTCTACATTGTATATGGGTTCGGCGCCGCCGCGATACGGGGCCGCGAAGGAGCAGGGTGGAATTTCGCGGCGTTGACGGTCTTCCTCGGTACGATCCTGAACGACATTTTATTTTACAATCATATCGTTCACACGAACGAGATGGTGTCCTACGGACTCTTTTTCTATTTATTCGTTCAGTCTGTGTTACTGGCTACGAAGTTCTCCCGAGCATTCATCCGTTCGGAACGGCTGTCGGAACAGCTGACGGATTTGAACGAGACGTTGGAAACGAAAATCGAGGAACGCACGCGCGAGCTGCATCATTCCAACGTCAAACTGCAAGAAGCGAACGAACGGTTGAAGCGTGAAGAGCAAGCGCGCAGGTCGCTCTTGTCCAACATCTCGCACGAGCTTCGCACGCCGTTGACGGCGATCCGCGGGTATTGTAAGGCGATGCTCGACGGTATCGTTAAGGAACGACCGGAGAAATATTTGTCCTTGATCGATGCCAAGGTCGAGTTGATGGATCGCCTGTTCCGCGATCTCTTGGAACTGTCCCGGTTGGAAGCGCGCAAGGCCGCGTTCCATATCGAGCGCATTCCGGCAGATGTCTTGGTTCATCTACTTTACGACAAGTACGAATGGGATGTACGATCGAAAGGGCTGAAGGTGGAATTGTCGGAAACGATCGTCGCGCCCGACGGCTTCGCAGCGGTGGTGGATACGGACGTCGTCCGGGCGGAGCAAGTATTCGCCAACTTCATGATGAATGCGAAAAAATATACCCCCGAGGGCGGCCGCGTCGCCGTTCATGCGGAACTCCGACGCGAAGGCGCAAGCGATTGGCTTTGGGTCTCTGTTACGGATTCCGGACCGGGCATTCCGAAGGAGGAGGCGGAGCGCGTCTTCGAACGCTTTTATCAGGGGGAAGGCGCGCGAAGCGCTCCAGCGGGGCTAGGGTTGGGACTTGCCATTTCCAAAGAAATCGTCGAGACGCTCGGCGGATCCATCGGAGTCGCAAGCGAGGCGGGAGAAGGTAGTACGTTCTATTTCAACCTTCCGATTCGATTCGATCGGGAGGAAGAAGTCTCATAGGATTCGAGGGGAAGGAGGAACGGGCATGGGGCATGGGAGCATTCTTGTCATCGACGACGAACCGGACATTCGCTCGTTGGTAGAGATGTATCTCATAGCGAATCATTACGGGGTGCTCGCCGCGGATTGCGGACAAGCGGGGCTGGCGATAATCGAAAGGCAAGCTCCCGATTTGGTCGTGCTTGACATTATGCTGCCCGACATGGACGGGCTCGAGGTGTGTCGGCGCATTCGAGAGCGTTGCGAGGTTCCGATTCTCTTCTTGAGCTGCCTTCAGGATTCGGAAAAGATCGTAACCGGGTTAGCGGTCGGCGGAGACGATTACTTGACGAAACCGTTCGATCCTAATGTATTGGTGGCCAGAATCCAGGCCATATTGCGACGATCGCGAGCGCTGCCCGGCCCGGCTTCGGGCCCGGAAGGCGTCGGCGGCGTATTGACGGGGCAAGAAATCACGATTTTGCAATGGGTAGAGCGAGGATTTACGAACAAAGAGATCGCGGAAAGGCTGGGATTAAAGGAAGGTACGGTCAAGGTATATAATCACGTCATCTTCCAGAAGCTGAACGCGAGGAATCGGACGCAGGCGATTTCGAAGGCGAAGGAAAAGGGTATGTTATAAGTTTTGCCGCGAAAAAAGACCGAAGCAGGTCTTTTTTTTTCATGAAACTAACTTTCGTTTATAGGCGTCGGCGCGGTGCGGTTGGTAAAATACGTGAGGTGAGAATGAGGAGCGGTCAAGTTCGATCAAGGTTAGCGCTTCTCAGTTAACGAATTTCAAGCTTGCTTATCAGGAGGGATCGATTTGAAACATTCCGCGAGTGCGTTCCTTAAATGGTTTATGATTATGTCGGTTCTGTTGGGGGCAATGGCAGGTACGTATGCAGCGCCGAAGACGGCAAGCGCCTCCGAAGATCTCCATCTACTCGGGGAGATTCGCTTGTTTTCCAACAACGACGCGCCTCCCGGTTGGTTGTACAGCGGCGGACAGGAACTGTCCGCGACGGAGTATGACGATTTGTATTCGGTTTTGGAAAATCGTTTCGGAGGAACGCCTCACACGACGTTCCGCCTTCCAGACCTAAGCGGGTCGGCTCCGGCCGAAGGATTGGGTTACTATATCGCTACGACAGGGGTCCCACCGACGACCGATCCGGAAACGGTCGAGATGCTAATCGGAGAAATTCGCATGTTTCCTTATCCATTTACCCCGAACGGATGGCTCCCCGCGGATGGACGGAGTTTAGCGGTAGTTGATCACCAAGCTTTGTACAGTTTGTTCGGAGATACATACGGGGGGGATCCGAATCATACGACGTTCGGGTTACCCCATCTTGTCGCTCCCGTGCCTGGCGTCGGGTATTACGTTGCTGTGGAGCAAACCGCATATTACCCAAGCTACGAGTACGGTCTAGAGACAGTCGAATACGTGGGGTCCATCCGGCTTTACGGGTTCAACGCGGGTGTTTTTGCAAAGAACAATGAGTTTTTGCCGACGGACGGAACCTTACTTGATTATATGGATCCCCGTTATCAACCGCTTTACTCCAAGATCGGGAACAAATTCGGGGGAACAGGACAACAATTTGCGCTTCCCGAATTTTCAGTAGGCGAAAGGCCAGGCTATTATATTTGGACCACCGGGATTTATCCTCAGCAATCCGGTATGCCGCTGCCGTCGGCAAACGGAGATAATTACGAGACTGTAAGGAATGTCAAGTTGACGGTTGCGTCGCCAGGGGTGCTTGCCAACGATAACGATGCCCTTGCGGCTCATTTGATTCAACCTCCTTCCAACGGAACGCTCGTCCTTCATCCGGACGGGAGCTTCGAGTATACGCCGAGCGCCGGATACTTCGGTTCGGATTCGTTCGTCTACAAAGCAAATAATCACCGGTTCCACAGCGAGCCGGCCACCGTTCATTTGGAAGTCAAAAGCGATGCTCCGGTTGTCTACGGCGTCGCCGACGGAGGAATCTATAGTCAAAATGTGACGATCACGTTTAGTAATGCTGTCTCAGTTACCTTAAATGACTCGCCGTTCGAGGGAGGCCAAGTAACGAACGAAGGGACTTACACGCTCGTCGCGACTTCCGGCACCGACGCTACGACGACGGTGCGATTTACGATCGACAAGACTCCGCCTGTGGTAGAAGGCGTCACCGGAGGGGGAGTCTACGACGCCCCCCCGACGATTACGTTCAACGAAGGGGTCGGAATGCTTAACGGCATGCCGTTTCAGAGCGGAACGACGGTGACGGCTGACGGATCGTACATGTTGCATGTTATGGATTCGGCGGGCAATACGACGACGGTGTCTTTTAGGGTGCAAAAGCGGTTCGTCGTGAGCTTCGATACGGACGGCGGCAGCGCGGTAACGAGCCAGCAGGTGCCATATAACGGAACGGCGAGCGAGCCGCCGGCACCGACGAAAACGGGGCGAAC
>JAPSKX010000095.1 GCA_031181325.1 Paenibacillus sp. | reverse complement strand
ATTCGAACGCGCGAGCTTCGCCTGGGAGCCGCCCATCAGCTCGGTCAACTCTTTATTAACGATGTTAACGACCGTCATCGCCGGGTTGAAGCCCTTCTCGAGCGTCTGTCCGACCGCTTGCTCTTTCACCTTGGCGACGAATTCCTTAACGACCTTAAAGTTCACGTCCGCTTCGAGCAGCGCGAGCCGCACTTCGCGGAGCGCCTCGTTCACATCGTCCTCGGTCAGCTTGCCCTTGCCTCTCAGCTTGCTGAATACGTTCTGCAATCGGCTCGATAACCCTTCGAACGGTGCCATAGCCGCTCCCCCTTTCATATGTAATGCTGCTGCTACATCGCGGACAGCAGCTCGCGCAGCAACGCGCGGGCTCGCTCCGCCTCGGGCGAATGCCCGAGCTCCTCGAGCTCGTCCGCCACCCGCGCCGCCGCCGCCGTCCGGCGCTCGTGCTTCGCGAGCAGCTGAAGCTTTCCTTCGTATTCTTCGAGCGCCGTCTCGGCGCGCTTAATATGTTCGTAAATCGCTTGCCTCGATACGGAAAATTGCTCCGCGATCTCGCCGAGCGAGTAGTCGTCATGAAAGTAGTACGTTAAGAACGTTCGCTGCTTATCGGTAAGCAGCGGCTCGTAGAAATCGAAAAGCGAATTAATGCGGTTCGTCTTGGCCAGCGCGTCGCGCTCCCGCTCCGTCATCCGGTAAGTCCCTCCGCCCGTTCCGACATCGTCAAGGCTTGACGCTTTACAGCGACATTCGTAAGTGTACCGGAATGCCGAACCGTTGTCAAGGTCCATTCCTTGATAGGCCGAATGACGATATGATATGGTTCATGATATAGGAGGGAACGAACATGACCACGCTCGACATCGAACTCGTCTCGCTCAACGTCGGCAAGCCGGCCCTACTCATATATAAGGGAAGGGAAGTGCGGAGCGCCATCGCGAAGAAGCCCGTCGCCGAAACGATCAGGCTCGATTCGGCTCCGCTCGCGGGCGACGAGCAGGCCGACGTCGTTCATCACGGCGGACCGGACAAGGCGATCTGCGCCTACTTTCACGATCATTATCCGTATTGGGAAGACGTCCTCGGCAAGCCGCTGACCCCGGGCGCTTTCGGGGAAAACTTCACGCTGCGCGGCGCGACCGAAGCGGACGTCCGCATCGGCGATACGTTCCGCGTCGGCGACGCTCTGCTTCAAGTTTCGCAGCCGAGAGTGCCCTGCTTCAAGCTGTCGGCGGTTCACGAACGTCCGACATTAGAGGCCGAAGTGACCGCATCCGGTTACACCGGCTTTTATTTGCGCGTGCTGCGTCCCGGCTCGGCCGCCCCCGGCGACCGGCTGCTGCTCGATGCGCCCCATCCGGCCGGCGTCACCGTCGCGGAGGCGAATCGAATCATGCACAGGGACAAGGACGATCTGCGCGGCTTGCGAGCGTTGCTCGCCGTCGACGCCCTCGCCGACAGCTGGCGCTCGCACCTGACGAATCGATTGAAATAATACGGAAAAAGACGCCGCCGGACACAAACATCCGGCATGCGTCTTTTTATTTGCTCTCATTAATTATTTTTGACATTAACCTTCTTCTCCCACCGTCCGAGCATGGCGTCCGCGATCATCGCGAGCAGCGCCGCGGGCACCGCGCCGGCGAATATCCGAATGTCGTTGCGCAGGTTAATGCCGGCGTATATTTCTTTCCCGAGGCCGCCGCCGCCGATGAGCGGCGCGATCGTCGCTACGCCGATCGCGATGACGGCCGCGACGCGAATGCCGGCGAGCAGGAACGGCAGCGACAGCGGGAACTGCACCTTCCACAGCAATTGCATCGAGCTCATGCCGATGCCGCGCCCCGCTTCGACCACGCCCTTGTCGACCTGCTTCAGCCCTACGGACGTATTGCGTATGATCGGCAGCAGCGAGTAGAGGAATAAGCCCACGACGACTGTCTTGAAGCCGAGCCCGAACGCGATCATGAGCAGGGCGAGCAAGGCGAGGCTCGGGAACACTTGAATGACGTTCGCCGTCCCGATGATCCATCGCCCCAGCCGCTCGCGCCTCGCGCAGACGATGCCGAGCGGGACGCCGACCAATAAAGCGAGCCCGAGCCCGGACGCGACCATCGCGATATGATCGACCGTCATCGAGAGGATCTTATCGCCGTTGTTCGTCACGTACTCGAAGAACGCGTTCATTGGAGTAAGCCTTTCTGACGAAGGAATTCCTCAGCGACCTCGGCCGCGTCGCGCTTGTTCACGTCGACTTCGTAATTCAGGCCCGTCATCGTCTCCGTATCGATCTGTCCGACGAGCAGCTCGACGACCTCTCTCAGCTCCGGATGGCTCTCCAGCGTATCGTTGCGAACGACCGGCGATCCGTCGTACGGCGGGAAAAACTGCTTATCGTCCGCGAGCACCTTCAAGTCGAATTCCTTCAACCGCGGATCGGTCGTATAGGCGAGGACGACGTCGACTTCGTCGTTCGCGACCGCTTCGTACACAAGGCTGATCTCCATCGGGAACGTCTGTCCGAATTCGTAGCCATAGAACTCTTGGAATGCCCTGTATCCGTCGCTGTCCCGCTCCAGCCACGTCGTGTCGACGCCGAGGCGCATCTCGCCCGCGACCGCGGCCAAATCCGACACGGTCTCGAGACCGTGCCGCTCGGCCACGTCGCGGCGCACCGTAAAGCCGTACGTATTCTCGAAGCCGAACCCGTCGAACCATGTGAATCCATAGTGTTCGTCGAAGCCGTTCTGCGCCTGCTCCATCACCTTCGCGCGATCCTTCGTATCTTCGATATCGAAATACCCGTTGAAGATTTCGCCGGTATACAGGATCGAAGCCATCTGAATTTCGTCTTCCTTCATCGCGTTAATGACGACCGGACTCGCGGCGAGATCCGGCACGATTTCCGCGGTCAGCTCCGTGCGATCCTCGATCAATGCCTTATACATTTCCGCCACGATTTTCGGCTCTGTATACGTTTGCGTACCGATTTTGATCGTATCGCCGTCCGCCCCGCCTTGCGCTCCGCAGCCGGCGATCGCCGCCGCGACCGTTGTCGACAATAACAGCAGTCCGAGCTTTTTCATGAAGCGAATCCTCCTCTGAATCGTTTTTCGATGCGGCCGAGCACAAGATCCGCGGCTAATGCGAGCAAGATCGCGGCCGCCGCTCCGGTAAAGATCAGTTCCTCTTTATTGACGCCGAGTCCCGAGAAGATCAACTGTCCGAGGCCGCCCGCCCCGATCAATGTCGCCAGCGTCGTCCAGCTGATGACGTACACGGTCGTAATGCGAATGCCCGACATGATATAAGGAAACGCTAGCGGCAATTGGATTCTCCACATCCGCTGCCAAGCGTCGAACCCCATGCCCCGCGCGGCTTCCAGAACGCCCGCGTCGACCGAACGGAAGCCCGCGAACGTGTTTCGGAGAATCGGGAGCAGCGAATAGAGAAACAGCGCGAACACCGCAGGCTTCAAGCCGATGCCGAACAACGGAATGAGCACCGCGAGCAGCGCGAGACTCGGAACCGTCTGGAAGATGTTCGCTGCGCCGAACGCCGCCGTCCGCACCCAATTAGGGCGGTTCCCCGACAAGTACGCGCCGAGCGGAATCGCGACGATGCAGCCGAGCAATACGGCGATGCCGGAGATCGTAAGGTGTTCGCCCGCGGCGCGCAGTACGTCCGGATAGCGGTCCTGCAGGAACGTCAAGTAATCGTTCATCGCAGCGATCACGCTCCCTCCGAAGGGTAGACGTCCGCCAGATGCTTCACGACGCTGCCCCGCGTCACCATGCCGAGGAAACGGCCTTCCCGATCCTCCACGGCGACGTACGGCGTCTGTTGCTCCGTCATGATGCGCAGCGCCTCCGACAGCGGCGCCCCCGAAGGAAGGACGTGCGGGAACGGCTTCGCCAGCTCGCCGAGCGTCTTCGTCTCGTCGCGATAATGCTCGAGCACGCTGTACACCGTCACCGTCCCCCGCAGCTTCTTCCGCTGGTCCACGACGAGCAGGGAGTCGACCCGTTTGTTTTGCATCATTTTCACCGCTTCCGCAAGACCTCTGGACGGATACGCCGTCACCGGCTGCGACGTCATCACGTCGTCCACCGTCGGCACGTCGGCGAACTCTTGGCCAAGCAGACGCTTCCTGCCGACGAAGCTGGACACGAATTCGTTGGCCGGGTGACGAAGGATCGATTCCGGGCTTCCCTGCTGCACGACCCGGCCATCCTTCATCAGCACGATATGGTCCGCGATCTTGATCGCTTCGTCCATGTCGTGCGTGACGAAGACGATCGTCTTCTTCAGCTCCTGGTTCAATCGGACCAATTCGTCCTGCAGCTGTTCCCGGCTGATCGGGTCGAGCGCGCTGAACGGCTCATCCATTAAGATGATGTCCGGTTCGGCGGCAAGCGCCCGGATGACGCCGATCCGTTGCTGCTGTCCGCCGCTCAGCTCCCGCGGATAACGATTCCGGTACGTATCCGGGGCGAGTCCGACCATGTCGAGCAGCTCGTCGACGCGGCGCTCCGTCTTCTTCGCGTCCCACTTCAGCAGCTTCGGCACGACGGACACGTTCGCCGCGATCGTCATATGCGGGAACAATCCGATGCTCTGGATGACGTAACCGATGCTTCTGCGCAGCGCCACCGGGTCGATCGTCGAGATGTCCTTGCCCGCGATCGTAATGCGCCCGCTCGACGGTCGAATCAGGCGATTGATCAGCTTCATCGTCGTCGTCTTTCCGCAGCCGCTGGGGCCGATCAAGACGTTCAGATCCCCTTCGCGAAATTCCAGATCGATGTCCCGCAGCGCCTGGAACCCGTCGTCGTACGCTTTGTTTACTTTCTCCAGCTTAATCATCCCGCGGTTCGTCACTTCCTCTCCGATGGTTTCCCGTTCGCCCTTCCAGTCCTTCGAAATACCGCAGCGTCGTCTGCGCCGACTTATGTCCGGCCCAGTCGCGGACGCGTTCGACGCTGGCGCCTTGCGCCGCGAGCCTTCTGCAATACGTGTGCCGCAGCTCGCTGCACCGTACGGGGAAGCCCGCCTTCGCCGACAACGATTCGACGGCGAATTGCACCGCCCTCGGCTGCATCATGCCCGAGCGCTCCGTCACGAAGAAGCGAAGGCTTTCCTTATGCTTCGCATGAATCGAAGCCAACCGATGCGCGCGCCATCTCGCGAGCGGGACGATCGCGCGGTCGTCCTCGAGCGGCACGACCCGCGCCGGCGAATCGCCGACGCCGTCGTCGTCGTGCACGATCAACCGAGCATGCCGCAATGCGTCCAGCCGCAGGGCCGACACCTCCTTCACCCGGAGGCCGGCGTAGAGCATCGCGGCGACCAATGCGGCGTTCCTTACGCTCCGTTCCGAGTTTCCGTCGGTCGACGCGGCCTCGAGCAGCGCGCGCTCTTCCGGTTCGGATAACCAACGGACGGGCGGCGCGGCGTCGGCTTCCAACCGCAAGCCGTCGGCGACGTCCGGGTTCGCCAACCCTTCCCGGCCCGCCCAGTGAAAGAACGAACGCGCGATCGACATCCGCTTGTTGATCGTGGCCCGCTTCATCCCGCTCGCCAGCAACGCTTCGCGGTAACGGAGCAAATCCGATGGCGTCGCCGCGGCGATGCCCCCCGAGCCTTCTAATCTTGCAAGCAGACCTTCCAATGCGTTGACGTACAGCAGAATCGTGCTTTCCTCCTTCCTTTCGGCACGCAAGGAAAGCGCGAAAGCCGCAAGCAGCGTACCCTGTTCCCGTTTCACGGAGCATCACCTTCTTCCGACGGGATTCGTTTCCGTAATTCTGCGATGAATTAATAATTCTATGATGAGTATTATACTGGTCTTCTTTGCCATCGCTCAACCCGGCTCAGGACCGCTCTTCTGGCGTGAGTCGGCCTCAGAAGGGCTCTCGCCCAATTACATAAGGAATACTTATGAATCCTTCGCAATCCTCCATCATGCTAAATGACGACCCGAATAAATCGAGGCGGAGCTTGCCCTGTAGAACGCTCGAGTAATTTCCATAACGAAAATTGATATAACAAAAGTTGCGGAAACAAAAAAAGACCCGCCGCCGCGACGGAACGCGGGTACAGGTCCATTTTCAAAATCGATATACGGGTGCGGCTACTCCTTCTCGTTCTCCGCTTCGGCGCCGCCCAGCCCCATAAACAGCGCATGCACGAACTGCTCGGAGTCGAAAGGCTGCAGGTCGTCGATCTTCTCGCCGAGGCCGACCATCTTCACGGGAAGCTCCATCTCTTGGCGGATCGCGATGACGATGCCGCCCTTCGCCGTGCCGTCCAGCTTCGTCAAGACGAGACCGGTGACGCCGGTCTTCTCGCCGAACAGCTTCGCCTGCTGCAGCGCGTTCTGGCCGGTCGTCGCGTCTAACACCAGCAGCACCTCGTGCGGCGCATCCGGCACTTCGCGGCGAATGACGCGGAAAATCTTGTTCAGCTCTTCCATCAGGTTGACCTTGTTTTGCAGACGGCCCGCCGTGTCGCAGATGAGCACGTCGACGCCGCGCTGCTTCGCGGCATGCACCGCATCGTAGATGACCGCCGCCGGGTCGGAGCCTTGCCCTTGGCGAATGACGTCCACGCCGGCGCGCTGCCCCCACACCTCCAGCTGCTCGATCGCCGCCGCGCGGAACGTATCTCCGGCCGCCAGCAGCACGGACTTGCCGTCTTGCTTCAGCCGATGGGCGAGCTTGCCGATCGTCGTCGTCTTGCCGACGCCGTTCACGCCGACGATGAGGTAGATCGTCAGCCCTTCCGGCGCCGTCTTCAGCCGCTCCGTCTCTTCGCCTCCCGAGAGCAGCTCCACAAGCTTCTCGGTCAGAATCGGACGCAGCTCCGCCGGGTCTTCGATCTTCCGCTTGCGCACCTCGCCGCGCAGCTCGTCGATCAGCTTCAGCACGGTGTTGATGCCGACGTCCGCCCCGATGAGTATCTCCTCGAGCTCCTCGTAGAACGCTTCGTCGATCTTCTTCCGACGGGAGAACAGGTCCTCGACCTTGCCGACGAACGCGTCGCGCGTCTTGGACAAGCCTTCCTTAAACTTGTTCGTGACTTCCTCCGCCTTGGAGGAGATGCTTTCTCGCAATCGTTTGAAAAAGCTCATCGTTCTCGTTCCACGCTCCTTACCTTACGCCGTCATCGGCTCTTCATCCTGATCGAGGCGCACCGACACGAGCTTCGACACGCCGCCTTCTTCCATCGTGACGCCGTATAAGACGTCCGCTTCCTCCATCGTCCCCTTGCGGTGCGTCACGACGATGAATTGCGTATGCATCGAGAACTCGCGCAAGTATTGCGCGAAGCGCGCCACGTTCGCTTCGTCCAATGCCGCTTCGACCTCGTCGAGCACGCAGAACGGCACCGGCTTGATTCGGAGAATCGCGAACAGGAGCGCGATCGCGGTCAGCGCCCGCTCGCCGCCGGAGAGCAGCTGCAGATTTTGCAGCTTCTTGCCAGGGGGCTGGGCGACGATGTCGATGCCCGTCTCGAGCAGATTGTGCGGCTCCGACAGGACGAGGTCGGCGCGTCCGCCGCCGAACAGGCGGGCGAACACGTCCGTGAACTGCTCGCGGATCGCCTCGAACGACTGCAGGAACCGCTTCGACATCTCCTCTTCGATCTCGCGTATGACGCCGTACAGCGTCGTCTTCGCTTCGATCAGATCGTTGCGCTGACCCGAGAGGAATTCGTACCGTTCGGACACCCGCGCATACTCCTCGATCGCCCCGAGATTGACTTCCCCGAGCGCCGAGATCGCCCGCTTCAGGTCGCGGACCTCGATCTGCGCGGCCGGTACGTCCTCCGGCACCTCGTAGCGCTCCTTCGCGAGCTCGTAGCTCATCTCGTAGTCTTCCGCCAGCTTGCGCAGCAGGTTGTCCAGTTCCACGTCCAAGCGGTTCACGCGAATATCGGTCTGGCGCGTCTGCTCCTCGACGGAACGGAGCCGGTTGCGCTCCTCGCGCGTCGCGTTCTCCTCGCGTTCGAGCTCCGCGGTCTTCTCCGCGCGCTCCGCCCGGGCGAAGTCGAGCTTCTCCGCGCACCGATCCTTCAAGATGCGAAGGTGATTCGCCTGCTCGGTTCGCTCGTTCGACTCACGCTCGTACCCGGCGAGCTCCTCGAGGAGCCGCGACTCCGCTTGCAGCGCCGTCGTTCGCTCTTCCTCGAGCGCGTCGGCTTCGGTCTGCAAGCGCGTCAGCTGCGCGACGACGGACATCTTGTCCTGCGCGGCGGCCGCCGCCTTGACCTTCCAATCGGTCAGCTGCTGCTGCGTCTCCTCCTTCGCCGACTGCGCCGCCTTGCGGCGAAGCTCCGCCTCGCGGATCGCCTCCGTCAGCGCCGTCTCTTCCCCGGCGAGACGCCCGATCCGCGCCGCGAGCTCCTTCCGCCGGTCGGCTTCGGTGGACGCCTCCTCGGCGAGCCCGGCCGCGTCCGCGTCGAGAATGTCCAGTTGCTGCTTCGCGGCGCGCAGCTCCGAATCCATGCGGTTCAGCTCCGAGCGCGCCTCGGTCTCCTCCCCGCGCTTGCGCTCGCCCGCGTCGCGGCAGCCTTCGAGCTGCTTCTGCAGCGCGGCCGCCTCGGCGCGGACGGCGTCCACCGACTCGCGCAGCTTCTCGATTCTAAGTTCCGACGCTTCGATCTCCTTCGTCAGCTCGTCGATCTGGCGCGTGCGTCCGAGCAGCGAGACGTTCTTCTTCTGCAGGCTTCCCCCGGTCATCGAGCCGCCGGCGTTCACGACGTCGCCCTCGAGCGTCACGACGCGGTATCGGTAGTGCAGCTTCGCCGCGATGCGGTTCGCGTGCTCGAGCGTATCCGCGATGACGACGTTGCCGAGCAGGCTGTGCACGATGCCGGCGTAAGGGGCGTCGAACGAGACGAGCTCCGCGGCGACGCCGACGAAGCCGTCGGCGCTCGAGGCCTGCCGCCGTTCGGCGTCGGGAATCGAGCGGGGCTTAATGACGTCGAGCGGCAGGAACGTCGCCCGGCCGAGCTGACGCGCCTTCAAGTATTGGATCGCTTCCCGGGCGCGCGCCTCGTTCTCGACGACGATATGCTGCAGCGCGGCGCCGAGCGACGTCTCGACGGCGATCTCGTATTCGCCGGGCACGCGGATAATTTCGGCGACCGCGCCGCGGATGCCCTGCAAGGAGCTCTTCTGCTTCGCCTTGAGCACCTCGCGGACGCCGAGGGCGAAGCCGTCGTAATCGTCCTGCAAGTCCTGGATCGTCTGCTTCCGGGAGACGAGCGCATCGACCTTCTGCTCCCACTTCCGCACGGTCGCCTGCGCTTCTTCGAGCAGCCCTTGCTTTTCGTGAATGAGCTGGCTAAGCTCCATATACCGGTTGCGCTCGCCTTCGATTTGCGCCTTCAAGCTTTCGAGTCGAGACAGCCAGTCCTCGCGGCAGGCCTCCAGCTCCTTCACGCGGATCGACGCCTTCTCGCGATCTTCGGCGAGTCTCGCGGCGCGTCGGCCCGATTGCTCCGACTGCGCCTCCACGTACTTCAGCTCGTTGCGGGCGGATGCCAGCTCGTTCAGCTTGTCCAGCAGCTCCGCCTTGAGGCGCTCCTCGGCCTCGCCGAGGGCGCCGCCGGCCGACGCGAGCAGCCGGTCCTCCTCGAGCCGAATGTTGCGGTTCAGCTCGTCCAGCTCTTGCGAAATCGCGTCTCGCTGCGCCTTCAGCCGTTCGCGCTCCGAAGCGCGCTCCTCCAGCTTCCGTCCGAGCGACTTCGCGGTCTCGCGATGCGCCTCGACGTTCTCCTCTGCGTGCCTCCGGCGCTCCTTCAAAATTTCGCCGGCGCTGATCGTCTTCTCCAGCTCTTCGCTCGTATGCAGCAGCTCGGCTTGCAGCGCCTCGAGCGCTTCGTCGAGCTTCCGCAGCGCAAGGCGGCGATCTTCCAGCTCCGCATCGTGCGCGGAGACGACGGACGAGAGCTTCAGCTCCTCGTCGCGCAGCCGCTTCAGCGACTCCGACGCCTCGGACCACGACCGGTGCAGCTCGCCGATGCTGTGCACGTACAGCGAAACTTCTTTGGACTTTAGCTGCTCCTTCAGTTCCTTGAAGCGTACGGCCTTCTCGGACTGCTTCTTCAGCGGCTCGAGCTGGTCCTCCAGCTCCGAGGTAAGGTCTCGAATCCGCACGAGGTTCGCTTCCGTCTCCTCGAGCCGCTTCGACGCTTCCCGCTTTCTCGATTTATATTTCACGATGCCGGACGCTTCCTCGAAGATGCCGCGCCGGTCCTCGGACCGGGTGCTTAAGATCTCTTCGATGCGGCCTTGTCCGATAATCGAATACGCTTCTTTCCCGATGCCGGTATCCATGAACAGCTCGGTGATATCCTTCAGTCGGCAAGGCTGTTTATTGATGAAATATTCGCTCTCGCCGCTGCGATGCAATCTGCGGGTGACCGTCACTTCGGCGAAGTCGAGCGCCAGCGCGTTGTCGCCGTTATCGAGCGTAAGCGACACCTCGCTGAAGTTGACCGCCTTGCGGGAATCGCTGCCGGCGAAGATGATGTCCTGCATATTGCCGCCGCGGAGGCTCTTCGCGCTCTGCTCGCCGAGCACCCAGCGGATCGAATCGGATATGTTGCTCTTGCCGCTGCCGTTCGGACCGACGACGGCCGTAATGCCGGACACGAATTCCAGCTCCGTCCGATCGGCGAACGACTTGAACCCGGCCAGCTCTAGTCTCTTGAGAAACAAGTGAAATCACCCCAGCCTATTGTAGCACACGAACCGCGTTCCCCGCCGAAAAAAGAAGCGCCCGTCATTCGTCCCCGCCGCGCCGCGACCCGATGCGCTGCAGCGCTTCCGCCGCGGCTTCCTGCTCGGCTTCCTTCTTCGTCCGTCCCGAGCCTGCGCCGTACGATTCGCCCTGCACGCGGGCTTCGATGACGAACTCCCGGTCGTTGGCGGGGCCGCGCTCCTCCAGCACGACGTATTCGACGGCTCCGAGCGAGAGCTGCTGAACCTTCTCGTGCAGTCTCGACTTCGCGTCGATGACGCCCCGCTCGACGTACGCTTCGATCTCCGGGAACATATGCGCCGAGAGGAACGCGATGACCGCATCCCACCCGCCGTCGAGATACAGCGCGCCGACGAACGCTTCGAACACGTCCGCGAGCAGCGAGGGGCGCTCCCGTCCGCCCGACAAGTCCTCCCCGCGGCCGAGCAGCAGGTAGTCGCCGAGCGACAGCTTCTTCGCGAGCTTGCTGAGCGCCTGCTCGCGGACGATCGCCGCCCGGACGAACGTCAGCTTGCCTTCCGGCCAGGACGGGTAAATCCGGTACAGATGCTGGGACACCGCGAGCTGAAGCACGGCGTCGCCGAGAAACTCGATCCGCTCGTTATGCGTGGCTTCCTTATGCTCGTTCACGTACGAAGAATGGGTGAACGCTTCGCGTAATAGCGAAGCGTCCCGGAATTGGATATGCAGTTGTTCTTGAAGTCTTGCGAAAGCGTCCATAGAATATCGCCTATGCCTCTTCGAATTTGCGCAGGATGATCGTCGCGTTATGGCCGCCGAAGCCGAACGAGTTCGACAGCGCCACGCGAACGTTCGTCTCTCTCGGTACGTTCGGGACGTAATCCAGATCGCACTCCGGGTCTTGGTTGTCCAGATTGATCGTCGGCGGCAGCTTGCCGCGCGACAGCGCGAGCGCGCAGATGACCGCTTCGACGCCGCCGGCCGCGCCGAGCAGATGGCCGGTCATCGACTTCGTGGACGAGACGGCGAGCTTATAAGCATGATCGCCGAACGCCGACTTGATCGCCGTCGTCTCGGAGATGTCGCCGACCGGCGTCGACGTGCCGTGCGCGTTAATGTAGTCGACGTCCTCCGGCGCGAGGCCGGCGTCCGCCATCGCCTTCTTCATGCAGCGCGCCGCGCCGTTCGGATCCGGCTCCGTCATATGGTGCGCGTCGCCGCTCATGCCGTAGCCGATCACTTCGCCGTAAATCCGCGCGCCTCGCTTCTGCGCGTGCTCGAGCGTCTCGAGCACGAGCACGCCGGCGCCCTCGCCCATGACGAAGCCGTCGCGATCTTGGTCGAACGGGCGGCTCGCGCGTTCCGGCTCGTCGTTGCGCGTCGACATCGCCCGCATGGAGCAGAAGCCGGCGAGCCCCGTCGGACGGATCGTCGCTTCGGCGCCGCCGCATAACATGACGTCGGCTTCGCCGTTCTGGAGCAAGCGGAACGAATCCCCGATCGTGTGCGTACCCGTCGCGCAGGCGGTGACCGTCGTCGAGTTCGGCCCCTTGGCGCCGGTGAGGATCGACACTTGCCCGGAGGCCATGTTCGCGATCATCATCGGGATGAAGAACGGCGAGACGCGCTTCGGACCTTTCTCGAGCAGCGTCCGATATTGATCCTCGAACGTCCCGAGACCCCCGATGCCCGAACCGATGTAGACGCCTACGCGCTCCGGATCGGTATCCTCGCGGACGTCCAGATTCGCGTCCTTCAGCGCGAGCGTCGCCGCCGCCACCGCGAATTGCACGTAGCGGTCCACGCGGCGCGCTTCCTTGCGATCCATGTACGCCTCCGGGTCCCAGTTCTTGATTTCGGCGGCGATGCGGGTCGGGTATTCGCCGACGTCGAACGATTCGATCGCCGACACGCCCGACTTGCCTTCCATCAAGTGGTTCCAAAACGTATCCAAATCTTGGCCGAGCGACGTTATGGCGCTCATGCCGGTGATAACGACTCTGTTTTTCACGCGACCCACCTCAACATTCCGATATAGTATGATAACGCCGATGCTATGTCATAACGCGCATGCGTTCGATAGATGTGGAGAAGTCCCGCCCCCTGGAAGAGACGGGACTTTCGCTGGTGTCCACTTAATTACTTATGAGCTTGTATGTAATTCACTACTTCGCCTACGGTAGTGATCTTCTCCGCGTCTTCATCGGAGATTTCCATATCGAACTCATCTTCCAGTTCCATGACCAATTCGACGACGTCAAGCGAGTCGGCGCCCAAGTCCTCCTTGAAAGAAGCTTCAAGCGTCACTTCAGCCTCGTCTACGCCGAGGCGGTCGACGATAATTTTCTTCACGCGATCCAATACGTCGGACATCCGGTTCACCTCCTCATTTGGTATTATACGAGACGGACAAGCAAAAAGCCATATCCTGCAAGTCTTACATATACATGCCGCCGTCGACGTGCAACGTCTGGCCCGTCATGTAAGACGACTCGTCGGACGCAAGGAACCGTACGACCTTCGCGATCTGCTCCGGCTGGCCTAACGCGGCAAGCGGAATTTGCTTCAGCATCGCCTCTTTCAGCTCCGGCGTCAGCTTGTCGGTCATGTCGGTTTCGATGAAACCCGGCGCGACGCAGTTGACCGTAATGTTCCGCGACGCCAGCTCGCGCGCGACCGACTTCGTGAGGCCGATGACCCCCGCCTTCGCCGCGACGTAGTTCGCTTGTCCCGGATTGCCGAGCGCGCCGACGACGGACGAGATGTTGACGATTCGTCCGCTGCGCTGCTTCATCATCGGCCGCGTCACGGCCTTGATGCAGTTGAACACGCCCTTCAGATTCGTGTCGATAACTTCGTCGAACTCCTCTTCCTTCATCCGCATCAGCAGATTGTCGCGGGTGATGCCCGCGTTGTTGACGAGGATGTCGATTTTCCCGAACCGTGTCACAGCGCCGGATACCATCGCCTCGACTTCCGCGGCGGACGCCACATTGCACTTGACGGCCGTCGCCGACCGACCCAGCGCCTCGATCTCGCCGACGACTTCCAACGCCGCCGCTTCGTTGCCGGCGTAATTGACCACGACGTCGGCGCCGCTCCTCGCCAGCTCGACCGCGATCGCCCGGCCGATGCCGCGCGACGCGCCGGTGACGAGCGCCACTTTGCCTTCCAGCATGCTCGATTCCTCCTCCCGCGCGCCCCGTCAGAGCAGCGTCGGAACGGCGGCCGCGGCCGCCTCCGCGCCGTTCACCGTCACGATGCGCACGTCTTTATTGATTTTCTTGATCAACCCGCTGAGCACCGAGCCCGGTCCGAACTCCACGAACGTATCGACGCCGAGGGCGATCAAGCGATTCACGCTGTCCTCCCACAGGACGGGCGCGCACACCTGCTGCACAAGCAGGCGTCGAATCGCGTCCGGCTCACGAACGATGTCGGCCGTGACGTTCGCGACGAGCGGCACCGCCGGCGCGTCGAGCGAGGCGTCCGCGAGCAGCGCCTCGAGTCGGTCCGCCGCGGGCTGCATAAGCGACGAATGGAACGGGCCGCTCACTTCGAGCGGAATGACCCGCTTGGCGCCGGCTTCCTTCCCTCGCGAGACGACCGCCTCGACGCCTTCCTTCGCGCCCGATACGACGATTTGTCCCGGGCAGTTCACGTTCGCGAGCTCGACCCGCCCCGTCTCCGCCGTTACGGCGTCGCAAAGCGCCTGCAGCGCCTCGCGCTCCGCGCCGAGCACGGCCGCCATGCCGCCGCGCCCGCCGGGGACGGCCTCTTCCATGTAGCGGCCGCGCAGATGCACGAGCCGCGCCGCGTCCATGGGCGCGAGAGCCCCCGCGGCCGCCAGCGCCGTCCACTCGCCGAGGCTGTGCCCGGCGACGTAATCCGGCGTCAGCTTCGCGCCGCCCGCCGCTCGGAACGCCTCGAGATACGCGAGGCTCGTCGTCAGCAGCGCCGGCTGCGTATTCGAGGTCGACTTCAGCGCCTCCTCCGGACCGTCGAAGACGATCCGCGAGAGCGCGTATCCGACCGCCTCGTCCGCGGCCTCGTACAGCTGCTTCGCCGCGGGAATATGTAACGCGTCCTTCCCCATGCCGACCGCTTGCGCGCCCTGGCCGGGGAAGACGAATGCGATCTTGCCCATCTTCCTTCGCCCTCCCGTTCTGATTCCGTAATGCCCGACGCTACGCTGCGGCGTCTCTTACCACGTCAGCACCGCGCCGCCCCACGTGAGGCCGCCGCCGAAGCCGACCAGCACGACCGTGTCGCCCTTCGAGACGCGTCCCGCCTCCACCGCTTCGGAGAGCGCGATCGGGATCGTCGCCGCGGAGATGTTGCCGTAGCGGTCGACGTTGATCATGACCTCGTTCTCGGTCAGCTCGAGTTTGTCCATCGCCGCCTGAATGATCCGGATATTCGCCTGATGCGGCACGAGCAGCTTGATGTCTCGCTTCGACTTGCCCGCCTTCGCCAGCACGCTCTCCGTTAAGTTTTCCATAATGCGAACGGCGAACTTGAACACTTCCCGGCCGTTCTGCCAGATGTAATGCGTCATGCCTTCCGGCAGGCATTCCTGGTTCGGGTACCGCGAGCCGCCGACGCAGCCGCCGCGCAGGAGCGGTCCGCCCGCGCCGTCCGCGCCGAGCTCGAACGCTTCGAAGCCGCGACCTTGCTCCGTCGGCCCGAGCACGACCGCGCCCGCGCCGTCACCGAACAGGATGCAGGTGTTGCGGTCGGTGTAATCGGTCACGCGGGACAGTACTTCGGCGCCGACGACGAGCACATAGTCGTACATGCCCGAAGCGACGAAGTTCGTACCGTTCGCGACGCCGTAGACGAAGCCGGAGCATGCCGCGGCGAGGTCGAACGCGGCCGCCTTCTTCGCGCCGAGCTTATCCTGCAAGATGCATGCCGTCGACGGGCACATCACGTCGGGCGTCATCGTCGCGACGATAATAAGCCCCAGCTGCTCCGCCGAGATGCCTGCATTGTTCAGCGCCATCTGCGCCGCTTCGTAGGCGAGATCCGACGTCGCTTGATGGTCTGCTGCGATCCGACGCTCCTTAATGCCTGTGCGCGTCACGATCCATTCGTCGTTCGTCTCCACCATCGCTTCCAGCTGCGCGTTCGTCAGCACCTTCTCCGGCACGTAATGACCCGTGCCGAGAATGCCGACCGGTCTACCCATCATCATGCGTTCATTCCCCTTTCCCCAATTCCGAGCGGATCGTGCCGACCAAGTCGCCGCGAATCGCGGTTATCGTCTGCCGGACGGCGTTCTTGATCGCCCGCGCATCGCTCGAGCCGTGGCTCTTCATGACGATGCCGTTCAGACCGAGCATCGGCGCCGCGCCGACTTCCTTGTAGTCCATCTTATCCTTAAACTTCTTGAGGCCCGGCTTGAGAATCGCCGCGGCGAGCTTGCGCAGCGTATTGCGCGTGAACTCTTCCTTCAGCGCCCCGAACACGGTAGAAGCGGTCCCTTCGAGCGTCTTCAGCATCACGTTGCCGACGAAGCCGTCGCACACGAGCACGTCGCACACGCCATGCAACACGTCCCGCGCCTCGACGTTGCCGACGAACCGGATCGGCGCCGCCTCGAACAAGGGATACGCCGCCTTCGTCACCTCGTTGCCCTTGCTCGGCTCCGTGCCGACGTTCAGCAGTCCGACGCGCGGCGAAGCGAGGCCGTGCACCTTGGCGCGGTATACGCTGCCCATGACGGCGTATTGCGCCAGCTGCTCCGCCGTCGCGTCCATATTGGCGCCGAGATCGAGCGCCAGCACGCCGACGCCGTCCATCGTCGGAATCATCGGCGCGAGCGCCGGGCGCTCGATCCCCTTGATCCGGCCGACGACGAGCAGACCGGCCGTCATCAAGGCGCCGGTATTGCCCGCGGAGATGACCGCGTCCGCTTCGCCGTCCTTCACCATCGCGGCCGCGACGACGAGCGAGGCGTCCTTCTTCCGCCGCACCGCGCGCACCGGTTCTTCGTCCGTCGCGATGACCTCGGCCGCATGGCGCACGGCCACGTTGGGCAGCGAGGCCGCTCCGTTCGAAGCCAGCAGCTCGCGAATCCGCGTCTCGTCCCCGACGAGCGTAATGCGCGCTTCCTTAAATTCCTTCGCCGCCTCCGCAGCGCCCGCAACGATTCCTTCCGGGGCGTTGTCTCCCCCGAACGCGTCAATGGCGATTCGCATCGATCGAATCTCCTCTCATGGCTTCGGCCGACTTCGCCGACCGATAAATAACGAAATGCCCTTGAAACACCAAGTCTTCCCCGACGTACGTGAATACTTCGACCTTCGCCTTCCCCTTGTCCCCGGGCGCCGACTTGACGTACCCCTTGGCGACGCAGCGCTCGCCGAGCCGCACCGACCGCAGGTAGCGGATGTCGGCGGAAGCCGTAAGCGCGATCTCGTCGTTGATCAGGGCGACCGCGAGCGAGTTCGCTTGGGCGAATATATGATGTCCGCGCGCGATGCCCGTACGCGAGAAGACGTGCTCCTCGCCGATCTCCAGGATCGAGATGCCGGATTTATCGAGCGACAAATCGATGACGTCGCCGATGACCTCGTCCATCGGCAACGAACGCACGATTGTCTGCGAGACGGCGGCCATCTGCTTTATTCTTTCCCGAACCTCGGGTATGCCGAGCTCCATCCGGTCGAGCCGAATCGTCTGGATGCTGACGCCGAAATCGCCGGCCAGCTCCTCGTCGGTGACGAACGGATTCGCGCGCAGCGTCTCCGCGAGACGCTCCTGACGCTTCGGTTTCGGTAATCGCTCCATTCCGAACACCCCCCGGAGTACGCAACATTAATGTTCTATGTCGTTAACGATTAGTACCTAGTCTTAATAGTAGTATATAGTACTTACCCAAAAACATGCAACAAAAAAA
>JAPSKX010000312.1 GCA_031181325.1 Paenibacillus sp. | reverse complement strand
GACGCCTTGAATTTCGACGGAGTCCGGCGTGCACACGAAGATGTTCGGACCGACCTTGGAGATCGCCCCGTTCAGCGCATACACCGTTCCACTTAAGAAATCTACGATCCGCATCGCCTGCTCCGGGCGAACCCGTTGCAAATTCACGAGAATGGCGCGGCGGGAACGCAGATGGTCCGCGATATTTTGCGTCTCCTCATAATTACGCGGCTCGCACAGCACAAGTTTCGAAGATTTTTGGGAAGAGTGCAGCGAGACGACGTTATTTCGCACCTTGCGCGTCTCGTTCGCTTCCCGATCCCGTTCCTGCTCCTCTTGAGCCTCGTACGCCGGCTCGCGCTCCGCGACCTCTTCCTCCTCCTGCAGCCCGAGAAAATTAAAAATACGGTTCATTACGCCCATGACTAGTCCTCCCCGACTAAGCACTGTTCTTTCTTTATGATTTCCCTACAAGAACGGATCCCAAGCGGATCCATGTCGCGCCTTCTTCTACGGCGATCTCGAAATCGTTCGACATCCCCATCGACAAGTGCGGTATCGGCTTCCGATAGGCGCCCTTCGCGTTCGCCTCGTCCCGCAGCTCGCGCAGTCCCCGGAACACGGGTCTTGTCCGCTCCGGATCTTCCTCGTGCGGCGCCATCGTCATAAAGCCCACGACGTCGATCGCATCGCAATCGGACAGCTTCGAGAGGAACGGCTCCAACGCTTCCGGCTGCAAGCCATGCTTCGTCTGTTCGCCGGATACGTTCAGCTGCACGAAGCACGGAACGACGATGCCCAGCTGACTCGCCTTCTTCTGCAGCTCTTCGGCCAGCGACAGCCGGTCCAAGGAATGCACGTACGCGAAGCGCCCCAGCACGTCCTTCACCTTATTCGTCTGCAGATGTCCGATGAAATGCCAGACGACGTCCTGCCTTCCTTGCAGCGCCTCCCACTTGTCCTTCGCGTCCTGCCATCGATTCTCGCCGACGTTCGGGTATCCCGTCTCGATCGCTTCGATCGTGCGATCGAGCGAGACGTATTTCGTTACGGCGATCACGTTCACCTCGTCGCGTCGCCGGCCGCTTCGCCCGCATGCGTTCGCGATGCGTCGCTCGACGTCGCCGGCGGCTTCCCGCAGCGTTCGGTTCACGGCCGCGTCACCTCAACTCTCTCCGCGCGATCCACGCTGTCATTCGGCCGGTTCGGCCGTTCTCCTTCCGATGGGAGAAGAACAAATCCGTCCGGCAGCTAGTGCAGTATTGTGTTAATTCGATATGATTCGCCAAAATTCCTGCTTCTGTCAGCTTTTGTCGATTGAAAATTGCTAAATCGAGCAAGTAACGTCCGGGGGAGGCGGACGCCTTGATCGATTCGCTCCCTTCAGGGATGTATTTGGCGACGTGGTCGTCCACTTCGTAGCAGCAGCCGCGAATCGACGGTCCGATCGCCGCGAGGAGCTCCGACGGTTCGGAGCCGTAGAGGCGTCGCATGGCGCGCACCGTTTCTCCGGCCACGTCATGGACCGCTCCGCGCCAGCCGGCATGGGCGATGCCGACCGCGCGATGCGCCGGGTCGACGAACCAGATCGGCACGCAATCGGCGTAGAACGCGTTCAGCATGACGCCCGGTACGTTCGTGACGAGCGCATCCTTCGCTTGCAGCGCGTCCGTTCTCGAGACGCGGCCCGCGCCTGCGTCCGCCTCGGTCACGGCCGCCACGTCGACGCCGTGCGTCTGCTCGGCGCATGTCCATCGCGCGAAGTCGAAGCCTGCGGCTTCCGCCACGCGGCGCCGATTCTCGGCGACGGCAGCGTCGCGGTCGCCGACGTGCAGTCCGCAGTTGAGGCTGCCCCAGGGCTCCTCGCTGACGCCGCCGAGGCGGGAAGAGAACCCGGCGGAGAGCCATGGGAACTTCTCCTCCCAGGCGCGCCATCGGAACAGCGTCGCGCCCTCTTGCGGCGCGCGTAGCTCGAGAGGCTCGAACGATGACTCGGTCATGGGATTCCCTCCGTCTCGGAACCGTACCGGTTCGCGCGAAATCATTTTCCATCAGTGTATCACAAAACCGAACGGCATACGAACGAACCCTCCGGTCGCCCGGATCCGCTTCGCGCGTATGCCGCCATGGGGCTACCGGTACTCGTCGTCGTCCGGTTCGTCCCGCACCCGCTCGCCCTGCCATTGCCGCTCGCGGTCCCGATCGCGCTCCCGGTCTCGTTCCCGGTAGCTTCTTCCGCCGTCTTTGCCCCGTTCGTCCACGCGGTACGCCTTCGGGTCGTCCAGCTTCACCAAGACGACGTCGGCCCCGATCTTCACGATCGAACGCCAAGGAATGACGACGTCGGCGCCGCCCCCGAAGAAGCCGAAAAACCGCCCGGCGCTCGGCACGACGATCGATTCGATCCGCCCGACGCGCAAGTCCAGCTCGATATCGCTGATTTGACCGAGCTTCTTGCCGTCGACGATGTTGATGACGTCTTTCGTTTGGAAGTCGGATATTTTCATCACGGACACCCGCCTATCTCTAGTACTATATGTGGCGGCTCGCGATTATGTGTCCCAAACTTTCCGTTCGCAACGAAAAAGGCCCGTTCCGCCGCCTGCGCGGAACGGAACGGACGAACGAAGCGTTACGTCTTAACGTGCTTTTGCATTTGATTGATGGCCGACTTCTCCAGCCTCGACACCTGCGCTTGGGAGATGCCTATCTCCTCCGCCACTTCCATCTGCGTCTTGCCTTCGAAGAAGCGCATCGATAAAATCATCTTCTCCCGGTCGCCCAGCCGCTGCATCGCCTCGCGAAGCGCGATCTCCTCGATCCACGAGACGTCCTTGCTCTTGTCGTCGCTGATTTGGTCCATCACGTAGATCGGATCGCCGCCGTCCTGATAGATCGGCTCGAACAGCGACACCGGGTCCTGAATGGCGTCGAGCGCGAAGACGACATCCTCCTTCGGCACGTTCAGCTCGATCGAGATTTCCGTGATCGTCGGCTCCCGCGAATTGCGGTTCGTCAGCTGATCGCGTACCTGCAGCGCTTTGTAGGCGATATCGCGCAGGCTGCGCGACACGCGGATCGGGTTGTTGTCCCGAAGGTACCTCCGGATTTCTCCGATGATCATCGGCACCGCGTACGTCGAGAACTTCACGTTCTGACTGAGGTCGAAGTTGTCGATCGCCTTCATTAGGCCGATACAGCCGACTTGGAACAGATCGTCGACGAACTCCCCGCGGTTGTTGAATCGCTGAATCACGCTTAACACCAGGCGCAAATTGCCGTTCACCAATTTCTCCCTTGCGGACCGGTCCCCCTTCTGTTGCAGCGAGACGAACAATTCGCGCATTTCGGCATTGGTTAATACCGGTAGTTTCGAAGTATCCACACCAC
>JAPSKX010000094.1 GCA_031181325.1 Paenibacillus sp. | reverse complement strand
CGTTCGCCGTAACGGACGTCAGCGTCTTCGACGCGCCGTCGATCGTTGCCGTCGTCGTGCCGAGCTTCACGCTCTCCGGATTCGGCACGTGCCCGAGTACGTACTTCACGAGCGCGAGCGACGCTTCCCGGCCCGCTTCGCCCGACATCGCTTCCGTCAAGGCGTCCCCGCCGGGCAGCGCGCTCGCGTCCGCCCCGCCGAACGCGGCGGTATCGAGCTGATACGGCTTCCGCGCCCCTTCGACGTCCAACAGCATCGTCTCGCCGTCGACGTACAACGCGAACGGAATCTCGCCCTTCGACAGCTCGATCGTTCCTTCCATCGAAGCCGTGTCGCGGTCCTCCTGCAGCGACTCCGTCACGACGATCGCGCCGCGTGCGAACAGCTCCGCCAAGCGGTCCGTCTCCGGATCGCCCGTCTTCTCCGCGGCGATCTTCCAGGTCAGCTTCATCGTCCCTTCCGACGACTCCACGTCCATCATCGCGACGATCGCGTCGTTCACGTTCACGCCGCCCACCGTCTCGCACCCGATCAAGCCGATCATCGAGCCCGCCGCCGCGATCGACAGCAGGCTGCGTTTCATTCTCGCGTTCATCCGTCATTCCCCCATCCCGATTTCCGGCTTCTCCCAAAACCTTATCTATGATTATAGCTCGTTCCTTCCGAAATTGCATAAGAAAATCCGTAAAGAACCGCATTCTCTTGCTTGAAAAAGTTCATGCCGCGCCGCGCCGCTGGATACACTGTAGCAGGAGGCGAGAGAACAATGCGAACGCGCGAGAAGTCGCTATGGGAGACGATGCTGCGGCGATTGGCCGCCTGGTTCGGCGCCGGCGCGGCGGAGACGGAGGCCGGAACGGCCGCCGTCCCCGCCGTCGTCCGCGTCGACGCGAAGGAACGCGAACGGCTGCGGCGCGAGCTGGCGCGCCCTTCGCCGCCGGCGGCGAGTCTCGACGCCGATGCGGCCCGGATCGTCGAACGCATTCGGACGGAGACGCGGGAGCGGAACCGGGACAACGTCACCCGCACGAACGCGTACCGGGAATATTACATCCGACATCCCGAGGTGCATTGGGCGTTCCTCGCCCATATGGTGTCGCGCAACGGCGGTTGGAATATGACCGACTTGCAGGGCGAGCTCCTGCCGCGCCTGCTCGCTTCGGCGACGCGCAAGCGGCTGTTCGACATGCTCGAGGACGCCAATTCGTTCATCTTCGGCGACGCGTTCCCGCAGCTGCTGCTGTATGAGGAGAGCTTGAAGCGAAGCCGCCCGCTGTTCGCGCTGCTGCCGGCGTTCGGCGTCTCCCGCTTCATGCGTCCGGTGTGGGATCGGTTCTGGGAGAAGCGCGACTCGGCGCTGCTGACGACGGCGCTCATCGTGAACGAACAGCATTACATCGAAGGCCGTATCGTACAGAACCCGTCCGTGCAGGCGCATGTGCTGTCGTCGCTGCCGTTCCAAGCGCAAGCCGCCCTGCAGCTCAATCAGGTGTACTTCCCGTACGGCGGGAAAGACGAAGAAGGACGGCAGCGGCTCGCCGGGCTCATTCTCGAAAATTTCGGCAGCCTCGCGGAGCGCATCGAGGTCGGCAAGACGCTGTACGCGATGCTGTTCGGCGTCCCCGCGATCGCCGGCGGCGCCGAGACGTTCGCGGCGAAGACGCCGCATACCGGGTCGCGCGCGGATTATTGGCCGGAGCTGTTCGCGCCGCTCCGCGACGGACCGCCCGGAGGCGCCTACGCGCCGCGCCTCGACGGCGCGAAGCTGCGCCCCGGCGCGGCGCGCCTGTACAGCCCGCGGCTCGACGCCGCGTGGAAAACAAGACCGCTCCGGGAGCCGGAGCGGTACGATTGGCTGCGCGACGCGGGCGAGGCGTGCGCGTATATGACGGACGGACGGGCGACGCCGCCGTTCGAGATGGGGGCCGAGGCGTGCTACGGCCTGAGCAAGATCGAGCTCGCCGTCCTCGCGAAGGCGGCGCTTCGTTAGCGGACGAGGCGAAGCTTCCGCAGCAGCGGCGCGGCGCGGTCCCACAGCTTGCGCGCCTTCGGGGGCAGCCCTTCGGCGTCGGCCGCCGTGAACGCGCCGGTGCGCAGCAGCAGCACCGGATACAGCGCGGCCGTGAGCCCCGCCGCGAGCAGCGTCTGCAGCATCGCGTCCCAGAACGACGAGCCGAACGGATGCACATACGTATAGGCGGCCCAGCCGATCGCGGCGCCGATCCCGGCCTGGAGCGCCGCGGTCGCGACGAACGGGACCGCGCGTCGGCCGAACGCCTCGTATCGAATCAGCTTTCGCAGCGATCGCAGATTCAGCGCCATCGTGACGGCGAAGCAGAGCGTCGTGCCCGCCACGACGCCGTAGATGCCGAAGAACGGAGCAAGCGCGAAGGTCAACGCCAGCTTGACGAGAACCCCGACAGCGATATGTTTCATCGGCAGCTCCGGACGTCCGATGCCGAGGAGAATCGAACCCGAAATCATCATCAACACTTGGAACAGCACGGAACCTACCATCGCGACGATGACCCAGGAGCCTTCGGCATTCTTGAAGAGGAACGTGTTGAGCGAGAACGCCGACGTCGCCAGCACGACGACCGCCGGCACGCCGGATAAGTACGTCATCCGCAGCGCCAGCGAAGTTTGCCGCTCCAC
The DNA here is from genome assembly GCA_031181325.1 of Paenibacillus sp. GTDB lineage: Bacteria > Bacillota > Bacilli > Paenibacillales > YIM-B00363 > Paenibacillus_AE. The sequence continues at coordinate 15,078 of JAPSKX010000094.1, read as the reverse complement.
TTCGAGCGTATCCCGCTTGACGAACGCCGACGAAATAATCGGCAGAATCGATTGGCTGAGCGCGATCGCGAAGATGACCGGAATGCCGGCGAGCGATTGCGCGCGGCTCGTGAGCCAACCTTGCATCGTCTGGGCCATCGCATCGCCGTACTCCGCGATGAGCAGCGGCTTCGTCGCCAGCGAGTCGATCAAGTAGATCGTCGGCACCGCCAGCGCCGTCACCGAGACCGGTATGGACAGCTTCAGGATCGCGCGGAAAATCGAGCGGAACGAAGACACGTCCGCGGTCGCCCGCGACGGGTCCGCCGCGAGCCCCGCTTCCGGCACCGGCGGCGCCGATACCGCCACGGCGCCGTCGCCCCCCGCGAACGCCCGCGCGGCGGCCGGCTCGCGGCGAAGCTTCACGCCGTAGTACAACATAACGATCGCCGCCGCGACCGCGCCCAGCACGCCGCCGAACGATGCGCCGGCGGCCGCCCAGGCGATGCCGTACCCGAGCTCTAACAGGAAGTACGCCAGCACGATCGACGTGACGACGCGCAAGATCTGCTCCCAGACTTGGGACAGCCCGTTCGCGCCCATGCGCTGCCTGCCGTGGAAGTACCCCCGCTCGACCGCGATCCACGGGAACAGGATCAAGGCAGGCGCGAGCGCGCGAATCGCCAGCGCCGCGTCCGGGATCTTATTGAGCGCGGCGAGAGCCGGCGCCAAGAAGAAGACGAGCAGAGCGGCGCCGACGCCCGCGACGAGCGCGTACCGATTCGCCGCGCGGCGAATCGCTTCCCCCTCTTCCGGACGGCCGACCGCGTATTTCTCCGATACGAGCTTCGCGATCGCGCTCGGGAAGCCCGCCGTCGCCAGCACGAGCAGCCACATATAGACGTTGTACGACGTGACGTACGTGGCCATCCCCGCATCGTCCAACAGCCGCTGCAGCGGAATGCGCTGCACGACGCCGAGCACGCGCGCGACGAGCGCCGCTCCCGCCAGAATCAACGTGCCTCTGAGTAACATCTTCCCGCTCAAGCTTCAACGCCTCGTTTCTGAAGATAACCGCGAATGGAACGCGTACCGCCGAACGCAAAACGACGGCCCCGCAGGGCCGCCCGTCAAGCATTGCGTCGGAACGGTGTCTCTTTATTCTTGCGAAGCGGCCGGCTCCAGCGGCTTCGCGTTGCCGTACACCGGCTTCGCCCCGTGAACCGGCGCCGCCCAGCGCACGCCGTTGCGAAGGACGCGCAGCACCTCGGCGTTATGATACGTCGGATACGTCTCGTGGCCCGGACGGAAATAAAATACTTTGCCTTGGCCTCGGCGATACGTGCATCCGCTGCGGAACACCTCGCCGCCCGTGAACCACGACACGAAGACGAGTTCGTCCGGCGCCGGAATGTCGAAGTGCTCGCCGTACATTTCTTCCGCCGGAAGCTCGATATATGCGCCTAGTCCTTCCGCGATCGGATGCGACGGATCGACGACCCATAGGCGCTCCTTGTCGTTCGCCTCGCGCCACTTCAGATCGCAGGACGTGCCCATCAGCTTCTTGAAGATTTTCGAGAAATGGCCGGAATGGAGCACGATCAATCCCATGCCGTCCAAGACGCGTTGGTGAACTCGGTTCACGATCTCGTCCTGCACGTCGCCGTGCGCCATATGACCCCACCAAATCAGAACGTCCGTATCGGCGAGCACCGCTTCGCTCAAGCCGTGCTCCGGCTGATCCAGCCATGCCGTGCGGATCTCGAGTCCGTCTTCGGCGATGCCCGAGGCGATCGCGCCATGGATGCCTTCCGGGTAAATCTCTCTTACTGTAGGGTTCTTGTGTTCGTGTCTGTTTTCGTTCCACACCGTTACGCGGATCGTCATGGAATAGATGCCACCTTCGCAATTGGAAATGTTGATACTAGATTAAACCATCCAAACCCAAACCGCAAACACGACGATCATTCCCGCCTGCAGGACGAACTTCGCGACCGTGCTCGTGAACAGCCCGACCACGGCGCCGAGCCCCGCCTTCATCGCCGGCACCGGCTTCGTGCCGACGAGCAGCTCCCCGAGCACCGCGCCGAGGAACGGCCCGAGAACGATGCCGAACGCCGGAATGACGAACGGTCCGACGATAAGGCCGATCGTGCTGCCCCACACCGAAGCGCGGCCCCCGCCGAACTTCTTGACGCCGATCACGCCGGCGGCGTAATCCGCCACGAAGATCACGACCACGACGAGCGTCTGAATCGTCCAAAACCAAAATCCGAACTCCGACCAGCCGAAAAACAAGCCGTATACGAAGAACGCGCCGTATATCGCGAGCGCGCCGGGCAGAATCGGGTAAATCGCCCCCGCCATGCCGACCAAAAACAAGACAGCGACTAACGACCAACCGAGAATGTCCATCTTCGCCTTCCCCTCTCCAGGTTTATAACATGAAGGTTCGGATGACGTGCGCGACGCCGTCTTCTTCGTTCGTCAGCGTCACGGCGTCGGCCATCTCTTTCACCGCGGCCTGCGCGTTCCCCATCGCCACGCCGAGTCCGGCTTCCCGGATCATCGCGGCGTCGTTCAAGCTGTCCCCGCAAGCGACGATCTCGTGCATGCCGATCCCGAGCAGCTCGCACACCTGTTTCAGGCCCGAAGCCTTCGTCACGCCGAGCGGATTGAGCTCGATATTGCTCGGATGCGAGTTCGTCGTCTCGTACGTCCCCACGCCGGGGATCGCAGCGGCGACGGCCGCGAGCGCGGCGGCGTCTTCCGTATAATATCCGAACTTCAACCACTCCGTACTGTACGGATCGTCGATCCATTCGTTCCGGTTATATACCCGCTCGACGCTGTACCCCCAATACCAAGTCTCGTGGCGAAGCGCGATGTCGCGCAGCCGGACGATATCGTCCGGCGGCATCGTCGCGCGGCTGTGCAGCGTCGTCGGCGAAGACCATACCTCGCCCCCGTTGACGAGCACCATCGGCGACGTCAAGCCGAGCTGCTCCGCGAACGGCAGCGCGCTCGGATAGCCGCGTCCCGTCGAGAGACACACGACGATGCCCGCTTCGATCGCGGCGCGGATCCATCGCTCGTTTTCCCCGCTGATCTCGCTCTTCTCGTTCAATAGCGTCCCGTCCATATCGAGCGCCAACAGCTTATAAGGCTTCCCCATGGTTTCCCTCTCCCTCGCGCGGTCAATCGATTCCGTTATATTGTATATGAAGACGAGGGGAAATCCAAAAAAAAGGTAGGCAACGCGCATAAAAAAAGGTAAAGTAATGGTAAGCTACGCATTCGACATAATACGACATATTTCATGCAGGTGTTAACCATGTACGATAAACTTGGAATCGCCCTTGAAATCGGACTCCTCTCCACGATTCCGCAAGCGTTCGTCTGCCTCTTCTTCGCCTTGACGTTCTGGGATATTCGCGTTGAGCGGAAGTGGCTTCGCTGCGCTCAATACGCCGGCCTCGCCGCGGTCTACTTCGTTGCGATCTTGCTGCTGCCCGATTGGATGCGCCCTTTCAGCTTATTCGGCAATTTAGCCGTGACTCTGCTTCTGTTCCGCGAACATCCCCTGCGGGATCGCATCCTCGTCTTCGCGACGTTAGCGGTCATGTACAACATCGTCGAGCTTCCGACGGCGTTCATACTGGTGTCTTCCGGTATCGTGAGTCAAGAGCTGCTTGCCGACGATCCGCGCGTCGTCATCCCGTACCTAGCGATCGGGAACATGCTGTTCGCGCTGGGCGCTTGGCTGATGCATCGCTGCCGGCTGTCTCCCGGCAAGTCGATCCGCGTCTTCCTCGGCCAACGCAAGAACCGTCTGATGTCCGGTCTCGTCTTGTTGTTCGTCGCGAACGTCATCATCTCGTCCGTGTTGTTTTATTACGTCATGGACGCGCACCCGTTCGCCGCGTCCTACACCTTGTTCGCGACCTCGATCGTAAGCGTGCTGCTCGTGCTGTTTACGATCCGCTCGATCGTCGCCGTGAAAAACCGCGAAATCATTACGACGCAAGAGACCTATGTAGACGAAATCGAAAACCTGTTCACGACCATCCGCGGACAGCGTCACGACTTCCTCAACCATGTGCAGGTGATCCAAGCCTTCGTACGCAAGCGGAAGCTGGACGACCTCGAACGGTATGTTTCGGAGCTTGTCGGGGAGATCGTCGAAATCAACGATCTGCTCCAGATCGGTCATCCGGCGCTGGCCGCCATCGTCAAGTCGAAGATGGTGTATGCGCTCGACCGGAAGATCGATTTCCGCTATTGCTTCGAAGGAATGGGGCGAATCGGGAACGGCATCGCCTCCGTCGACTACGTGAAGATCGCCGGCAACCTGCTGGACAATGCGCTGGACGAGGTGCTGCACCGCCCCCCGGAAGAACGGTGGGTGAAGATCGCGGGTTGGACGGACGAGGCGAATATCTACTTGACCGTCTCGAACCCGGTCACCACCGTCACCGAAGAGCAGAAGGCCAACATGTTTCGCGCCGGTTTTACGACGAAGAAGGAGGGCGCCCATTCCGGCCTCGGGTTATCGATCGTGAAAGAGCGGGTCGGCCATTATCACGGCGAGCTCGACGTAGACACGGAAGCGGACCGCGTCTTATCGTTCCGCGTCAGATTGCCGCTTCGTCTGCAGACGCTCACTTCGTAACGTTCTCGCGGCCTCCGATCGAACAAGGGCTGCCGAACGCCAAGTCGACCCGACTTGGCTTCGGCAGCCCTTCCGATTATTGCGCGGCGCCGGCGACTCGCTTCGTCCGCTTCGCTTTCCACAGCAGTCCGTGGGACGGCGAGAGAAGCAGCGTCAAGACGAACAATACGCCCGCGACGGCGACCATCGTGCCGGTAATGGACGATTCGAGCCATGCGGCCGCGAAGTAGCCGAGCGCGACGCTGACGACGCCGTACGCAATCGCGTAGAAGATCATCGTCGACAGCTTTTCGGTCATGAGGTACGCGCTCGCCGGCGGGATGACGATCATGCCGAGCACGAGAATCGCCCCGACGCTCTCGAAGGAGGCGACGGTCGTCACGCTGACGAGTCCCATGAGCGCGTAGTGGAACAGCGCCGCCGGAATGCCGACCGCCGCCGCCATGAACGGATCGAAGGCGCATAGCTTGAATTGCTTATAAAATGCGCCGATGCAGCCGACGATGAGCAGCAGCGCAAGGCCGAGCGCCCAGAGCGACTTCGGTCCGATGTCGACGCCGAACAGCTCCAACTTCGTCCACGGCACGTAATTGATTTCGCCGAACAAGACGCAGTCGAGGTCCAAGTCGACTTGGTCGGCGTATAAGCTGACCAATACGACGCCGATCGAGAACATCGCCGTGAAGATGACGCCGATCGAAGCGTCCGACTGCACGCCCTGCCGCTGGAACCATTGAATCAGGAATACGGCGAGAAGACCGACGCCCGTCGCCGCGAGCAGCATCCAGAGCGAATCGCGCGAGCCGCTCATCAGGAAGGCGACGACGATGCCGGGCAGCACCGCATGCGAGATCGCGTCGCAGATCATCGCCATCTTCCGCAGCATCAGGAACGAGCCGACGATCGCGCAGGAGACGGCGACTAGAATGCCGGTCGCGAGTATGATCATCTCGTTCGAGCTCATAACGACACCCCCTTCTCCGGAGCGCCCACCCGGTTCGCTTGCTCCTTGCGAACGTCCCGCTTGAGCCGCGCTTGCTGCAGCCGCTTCGCGACGAGTCCGCGCCGCGGCGCGAACAGCACCGACAGCGTGAAGATCGCCGTCGCCGCGAGCACCGCGAGCGGTCCGGTCGGCAGCTGATTCGCGACGGTGCTGACGAGCGTGCCGAGCACGCCGCTGGCGCCGCCGAACAGCCCCGCCAGCGCGACCATGACGCCGAGGCGGTCGGTCCAATACCGCGCCGCCACGGCAGGCGTAATGAGCATCGCGGCCATCAGCACGACGCCGACCGCTTGAATGCCGACGACGACGGCCACGACGAGCAGCAGCATGAGCAGCTGCTCCAGCGCCGCGGTCGGATAACCGATCATCCGCGCGAAGCCCGCGTCGAAGCTGATCAGCTTGAAGTGCTTGAAGAACAACGCGCACACGGCGATCAGACCTAACGCGAGCCCCGCCATCGTGTACACGTCCGCTTGAATCATCGCCGCCGCTTGCCCGAAGAGGAACTTATCGAGTCCCGCCTGGCTGCCGCTGCCCGATTGCTGGATGCGCGTCAGCAGCATGATGCCGAGACCGAAGAAGGCGGATAACACGATCGCGAGCGCGGCGTCCTGCTTGATCCGGCTGTGCCGCGTAATGAAGCCGATGCCGAACGTGGCGATCGCGCCGGCTACGGCGGCTCCGAGCATGAAAAACCAAAGCGACTTGATGCCGGTCAGCATGAACGCGACGCAGACGCCCGGCAGCGCCGCATGCGAGAGCGCGTCGCCCATCAGGCTTTGCTTGCGCAAATACGCGAAGCTGCCGAGCACGCCGCTGCTGATGCCGAGCAGCATCGTCGCGAGCAAGATCCATCGAATATTCGGATCGAGCGCCAGTTGCACGAGATTCATCGCCCGCTCACCTCGCTCCGACCAAGAACGGCGAGTCCGAGCTCCCGCCGAGAATGGTAAGCTTGCCGCCGTACGTATGCTGGAGCTTCTCCGCCGTAAACGCGTCCGCCGTCGGCCCGATGTCGACCAGCGTCTTGTTCAGCAGCATCACCCAGTCGAAATACTCCGCCACGGTCGCCAAGTCGTGATGCACGACGAGCACCGTCTTGCCCTCCCGCTTCAACGCGTCCAGCAGCGCGACGATCGCCTTCTCCGTCGCCGCGTCCACGCCGACGAACGGTTCATCCATGAAATACAGCTTCGCGTCCTGGGCCAGCGCCCGGGCGAGGAAGATGCGCTGCTGCTGTCCTCCGGACAGCTGGCTGATCTGCCGGTCGGCGAAGGCGGCCATGCCGACCTTCTCGAGCGCCTCCATCGCCGACGCGCGCTCCCTTGCGCCAGGCCGCTGGAACCAGCCGAGCCTCCCGTACGTGCCCATCGTCACGACGTCGAGCGCGTTCGTCGGGAAGTCCCAATCGACCGATTCGCGCTGCGGGACGTATCCGACCAGCTTGCGCTGTTCTTTATACGGCTTGCCGTAGATGCGAACGTCGCCCGCCGCGGCCGGCAGCAAGCCGAGAATCGCCTTGATGAGCGTCGATTTCCCCGCGCCGTTCGGCCCGACGATGCCGATCAGCTTCCCCTCCGGGATCTTAAACGAGACGTCCTCGACCACCGGCTTCTTCTGGTAGGCGACCGTTAATCGGTTCACTTCAAGCGGTGCAACCGTTGTATTCATGCCGCTTTCCTCCTCATTGTAACGCGTTCACGATCGTATCGACGTTATGCCGCACCATCCCGACGTACGTCCCTTCGGGCGTGCCCTCCTCGCCCATAGCGTCCGAATACAATGTGCCGCCTTCCTCGATGTCGTGTCCGAGCTTCTTGGCGCCTTCGATGACGGCCTTGATCGATCGGTTCGAGACGCTCGTCTCCACGAAGACGGCCTTGATCTTCCGTTCGACCAGGAAATCGCGCAGATCCGTGACGTCCTTGCTGCCGGCCTCGGAGGCGGTGCTGATGCCTTGCAGGCCGCGAACCTCGATACCGTACGCCTGGCCGAAGTAGCCGAATGCGTCGTGCGCCGTCACCAGCACCCGTTGCCCTTCCGGGATCGCCGCGATTCGCTCTCTGGCGTACGCGTGCAATTCCTCCAACTCGGCGAGGTACGCTTCCGCATTCGCCGCGTAAGCGGCCGCGTTGTCGGGATCGAGCTTCGACAGCTCGTCGCGAACGGTCTCCGCCGCCTTCATCCACAGCGACACATCGAACCAGATATGCGGATCGTACTCCTTCGCGCCGTCCGTTTCCGAGACGACGATGAGCGACGCCGGATCGACCGACTCGCCTACCGCGATCGTCGGCTTTCGTTCGGCCATCTCCTCGAACACTTCCGTCATCTTCCCTTCCAAGTGCAGACCGTTATAGAAAATGATATCCGCATCCTCGAACTTCGCGATGTCGCCCTGCGTCGCCTTGTACAAATGAGGATCGACGCCGGGAGGCATGATGCCCGCCACTTCGACGTGCTCGCCGCCGATATGGTCGACGATGTCGGTAATTTGCCCGATCGTCGTCGTGACGCGTACGGCGCCTTCGCCTTCGCCGGACGTCGTTCCCGCCGCGCCGCAGCCGGCCAGCGCTGCGATCGCGACGACCGCCAAGCCCGCGACTGTCGTCCGCATCCATCGGTTCGGCCGGCCCGCCGTCGCCTTCCGTTCCCGTCCGGCCGTCGAGCCCGTCATCGCTTTCCGCCCCGTTCCTTCCGCGTGATTCCACGCGCTTCCCTTCCGTGTTTCCATTGTTTCCACTCCTCATCGTTTGTGGGACATACCACTTATGTTGTTTTCCAGCCTATTTGTTTTATATGACTATAAGTGTTGTACGCATTACTTTTTATTTATAATACACAATTGTTTTGCGCTAGTGCAACATTTATTTTGCGTCGTGCCGCTCCCCCGCGAATCCCCTCGCCCGTCCGTCGGCATCGACGCCAAAGAAAAACCGCCCCCGGCATCGACGCCAAGAGCGGTTCTCGCTTGCGTATTCGATTACTCGGCAGGCGGCGTAACGTCCGCCGGCGTCGTCTCGCCCGGAGGCAGCTCCTCCGTCCCGCCGGAGGACGAGGACGGCGCGCCTGCGGGCTTGCCGTCGAAGCCGACGTATTGGTGGTACGCCTCGAAGATTTTCGCCGCGATCGGCGCGGCGCCCCAAGAGCCGTATCCGCCCCAAGGGACGACGACAGCGACGGCCAGCTTCGGGTTGTCGGCGGGCGCGAACGCGACGTACACCGAGTTTTCGATCTTGCCGGCCGCCGTATCCTGTTGCGACGTCCCCGTCTTCGAAGCGACCTCGAACGGCAAGGAGCCGAACCAACGTTGCAGCGTATTGCTCTTCGTGACCGCCTTCATGCCCGCATGCACGACGTCCCAATGCGCCGGATCGAACGTCTCTTCGTTCAACACGGTCGGCTCGATCTCCTCGACGAGCTGGCCCTCGAAATCGGTAATTCGGTCGACGAAGTTCGGCTTCAGCCGCTTGCCGCGGTTCGCCAGCATCGCCGTATATTGGGCGAGCTGGAGCGTCGTGTAGCGTCCTTGCTGTCCGAACGAAGCCATGACCATCGCGCTCTGGACGCTGCCGTTGGCGCCTATGTCTTTATAATCGAGCACGCCCGCGTTTTCCATCGGCAATCCGCTGCCCGTCGGCACGCCGAGACCGAACTTCTTCATGTATTCGTCCCACTTCTCGATCGGCCCGCCGTTCTCGCCGCCGTACTTCTCGTACAGCTTCTCGCCGACCATCGCGGCCATGAACGTATTCGACGAGACGCGAATCGCGTCCGCGGGCGTGATCTTGCCGTACGAATGGCCCTCGGAATTGCCGATCGAAGCGGAGTCGTCCCGACCGTAATAAAATCGACCCGAATCCGTGTAACGGTACTGCGGCCCGTAAAAGCCTTCGTTCAACCCGATCAACACGGTGAGCGGCTTCAGCGTCGAGCCGAGCGGCACGATCGACGACGGGTATCGATCCCGATTCTTCCCTTCCGGCACGTCCGGATACACCGTCTTGATCGTCCCGTTCTGATAGAACGGCTCGATCGACTTCCACACCGACGTCGGCATCGTCGTCCCCGACCATACGTTGGAGTCGTAATCCGGCATCGATGCCATCGCCACGATGTCGCCGGTGTCGACCTCCATGGCGACGGCGTAGCCCGCCAGCGCGTCCTTGCCCATCGACGGGTATTTCTCCTTCGACTTCTGCATGTATTCGATCTGATCCATAATCGCTTGCTCCGCGATCAGCTGCACGTCCTTATCGAGGGTCAAATATAAAAAGTTGCCCTTCGTCGGCGGAATCGTCGTCACGGGTCCGACAATTTGGTCCATGCTGTTGACCGGGTAGTTGCGCGCGCCGCTCTTGCCGCGAAGCGTCTCTTGATATAAAAATTCCAATCCGTCGAAGCCGACCTGCTCCGATCGTAAATAATCTTTCGTTTTTTCTTCATCCTTATAGAAATCTAAATAACTCGCCTTCTGGTTGTACGAGCTGGAGAACGGCTTCAGATAACCGATTAACTGCGTCGCGATCGTGTTCGGATCGTAATGCCGCACGCTCTCCTCGGTCACTTCGATGCCCGGAAATTGCTCGGAATGCGCCATCAAGTACGCAATCTCCTCTTTCGTCAGCCCCGACTTCACCCGCCGCGGCTCGTACATCGTATTGAACATCGTCTTCTTCTCGCCGTTCCAAGCGTACCCGACGTCCATCGCGTCGAACACGTCTTCGATCTTCGGCGGCCCGTCCGGGTATTCGCCGTACCGAACGAATAAATCGTAGAGCTTCTGCGCCAGCGCCTTATGGTCTTCCAGCTTCTTGCCCGGCTCCATCCGATAATATACCGACTGCGTCGACGTCGAATGCGCGATCGGGTAGCCGTTGCGGTCGTAGATGTTGCCGCGGATCGGCGGAATGAGCACCGTGCGCGTCGATCTCTCCGATTCCTGCGCGGACAACGTCTTGCCGTCGACGAATTGTATGAAGGCGAGGCGGACGATCAGGACGGAAAACAACAGAAAGACGGTAAAGAAAAATACGTTGATCCGAAACGTGAAATGACGCCGCTTCGCGATTTCGTTCTTCTGCGGATCGTTATCGAGCGTAAATCGGTCCATGCGAATCGCAAATCTCCTTCCTTCGGGACATGTCGCTCCGGCGCCGGCGGGAGCCGGCCGCCTCGCATTACTCCTGGTTCTGCTTCGCCTCGTTCAGGAACGCTTCGATCGTCGCGTCGATCTGGAACGTACCGATCTTGACGCCCTTCCAGAACACGGTCACCTCGTTCGACCCTTCGACGCCTTCGACGCGCACCGATTCGGTGAACACGGCGAACGAGCCGTCCGCGTTCGTCTCGTATTCGGCGTTGAACGCGCCGGACACGAACGCTTGGAACGCTTGGGTCTTCGCTTCCTCGAGCATCTGTCCGCTCATCGCGGTGAGCTCTTCTTTATAATTCGCGCCGTAGACGAGCACCGCCGCTACGATCGCGAGGACGAGCACCCACTTGAGCACCGTCTTCACGACGCTCACGACGATCATAAGCGCCACGATCGCCGCTAAGATGACCCACCACTTCTCCTGTACGAACGACATCCATTGCTCAGGCATCCCGATCGATTCCTCCGCTCCCGTCCCCGTAGGACTTCCTCGTAATATTGTATGTTTCATTATACATCATTTTGGTCTAGAGCGCCCCGGCCTTCCATACATGTAGGGAAAAGACAAACCGTCCAAGCAATATCGATTCCCGTCCGCGAGGGACGGCATGGAGGGAAGATCCCGTGAAAACCGTCATGTGGCTGTATTTGTTCATTTTCGTCGCCTTCTTCGACCTGCACGCTCAGTTTCCGATGCTGACGCCCTACGCCGTCTCGCTCGGCGCGGCCCCTTCGTTCATCGGCTTCATTATGGGCATCTATTCGCTGACCCATCTCCCCGGCAACCTGCTCGCCGGCTACAGCGTCGATCGGTTCGGAAGCAAGCCGTTCATCGTGCTGAGCCTGATCGCCGCCGGCGTCCTATTGATCGCGCAAGGGCATGTCGCAGACCCTTGGCAGCTGCTGGCCGTCCGCTCCGTCAGCGGCTTCGTGCTGGCGTTCTTATCGCCGGCTTGTCTTGCGCTGCTCGCGAAGCTGGCGAAGGACCGCGTTCACCAGAGCAAGCTGATGTCCGGCAACGGCCTTGTCCATACGCTCGCCTCGGTCGTCTCCCCGGCCGCCGGCGCCCTGCTCGTCGCGAAGGTCGGCTTCACGACCGCCTTCGTCGCGCTCGGTTGGGGCCTTATCGCGACGGGCGCGCTCGCCGCATTCGGCGTGAAGGAAGCGCCCGCGAAGACGGCGAAGCACGATCCCCGGCCGACGAACGTAGCCCCCGCGCCCGCCGATTCCGCCGGATCGAAGAAGCTGCCGTGGCTGTTCTACGGCGTGCCGCTCGCCCTCTCCTGCTCGCAAGGCATTCTGTTCTTCGAGCTGCCGCTGCTCTCCGGCTCGTCGACGTCTGTCGTCGAAACCGGAGTATTATTTTCGATCGTCAGCGTCGGCGCCCTCATCACGCTCGCGATAGCGTTCTTCAATCGCGTGCCGCCGCTTCGCCGGACGATGTTCGGCGCGCTGGCCCTCGCCCTCGTCTTCTTCGGTCTCGCGATGCGCTGGCCGGTGCCCCTCCCGGTCTCGCTGCTCCTCATCGGCATGGCCAAGGGCGTCATCTTCCCCGCGATCGCCGCCCTGCTCGCATCCGTTACCGACCAGAGCAAGTACGGGCGCGTCTTCTCCGTACTGTCGATCGCCTTCTCGCTCGGCGCGTTCTTCGGGCCGATCGTCGCCGGGCAAGTGCGCGATCATCTCTCTCCGTATTACGTCGCCTTCGTCGTCCTCATGACCGCGCTCGCGCTGCTTCCGCCGCCGTTCAAGCGGACGCATCCCGCATCCGCCAAGACGTAATGGAGCAACGTTCGACATTTCCCGGGGAATGGTTACAATGATTGTAGGATACAACCCCGAGAACTATGTCGAACGAGTATGGAGGTACAATGGACTTCGTTATCATCGTGGAAGGGAAGAACGACCGCAGCCGTCTCGCCCGCCTGCTCGCCCCGGACGTTCCGATTCTATGCACGTTCGGCACGCCCGGCGCCAAGAAGCTGCAGGAGCTCGTCAAGAAGGTCGGCGACAGGAACGTGTACATCTACACCGACAACGACGCCTCCGGCAAGCGCATCCGCGGCATGCTGCGCGAGCTGTTCCCCGACGCGGAGCAGCTGTATACGAAGTCGGGGTATGCCGGCGTCGAAGGGACGCCCGACGAGCATCTGATCCGACAATTGGAAAAGGCCGGGCTCGAGGAATACATCGTGTATCCCGAGTCCGACCTTTTTACGTAACGCAAAGCATCCGTCGAATTAACTGTTAATAAGCTTCATGATGTCGTCGGCGACCAATTCGTCGTTCAAGTCGTCCCCGTTATACCGCTTGCGAATTTGATTGTTTTCGTCGATCAGGATGACCGTATTCGAGTGCATGAAGAAGCCGGTTTCCTCGTCCTCCTGATAGTAGATCCCATAGTCCTCCGCGATCGAGAACGTCTCTTCCACGCCGCCCCGCAGGAATCTCCAACCGCTAAGATCTGCGTTCATGTTCGAGGCGTAGATGTTCAAATTGTCGACCGTATCCCGTTCCGGATCGATCGTCACTTGGAAAATTTGCGCCTTCTCCCCGAACGCGCCCTTCTCCTTCAGACGATCTTGCACGCGCGACAGCATATGGCTCGTCGGCGGGCAGACGTCCGGGCAATTCGCGAAGAAGAAGTAGAGCAGCTTCACTTGTCCGGTCGTCGCTTCCATCATCACTTGCTGGCCCTGCGTGTCCGTCAGCGTGAACGGCGCGGCCGGTCCTTGCTGCGGGAACGGCGGTTCCTTGTCCCCGCCGAAATATACGTATCCGATCGCGCCGAGCAGAACGACAGACACGGCGATCATCGTAACTTTATACCAATGCTTCCGCCAAAATGCTCCCGACACTTTTCTTCCTCCCGATTACGCCGATACGATCGGCGTTCCTACGATCATCAAGACAAAAATGAATGTTAAATAGTAAAGCGAATGCTTGAACGCGCCCATCGCCCAGGCGCTCTCGTCTTTCGTAAAGAAGCCCTTCAAACACTGCCACGTCCAGACGCTGAGCAGCACTAAGCCGCCGACGAGGAAGAAGACGTTGACATAGCCTCCCGTGTACAACAACACCGTGGTCGGGTACAGCGCGAGCAAGTACGGCACCATCTGCCGCTTCGTCCGCTCCACGCCTTTCACGACCGGTAGCGTCTTGAAGCCCGCCGCTTGATATTCCTCGCGCTTGCGGATGCCGAGCGCCCAGAAATGCGGCGGCTGCCAGAAGAACAACAGTCCGAACAGCAGCACCGCGCCGAAGTCGATCTCGCCCGTGACGGCGCAATAGCCGATGACCGGCGGAACGGAGCCGGAGATGCCGCCGACGGATGTGCTCCATGTCGATGTCGGCTTTAACCAATACGTGTACACAATCACATACGCGACATGGCCGACGACGCCCAGGAACGCCGCCAACGGATTAACCAGGAAATACAAAACCGCGAGTCCCGCGAGGCCGAGCGCCGTCCCGTACACCGACGCCGCAGCCGGCGAGATCGTGCCCGACGGCAAGGCGCGCTTCTTCGTCCGCGCCATCTTCATGTCGTGTTCCCGGTCGATCACATTATTAAACACGCACCCCGAGCCCATCACGAGGCCTGCGCCGATCAGCATGTATGCGAATACCATCCAATCGATGTCCCACTTCGAAGCGATCCAGAAGCCGCCGATCGCCGGAATCAGATTCGTCAGGATCATTCGCGGTTTCGCTAAGTTATAGTAGTCTCTCCAGGAGGCGCGTACCGCCGGCGTCGCCGTCTCCTCCGCGCGAGTGGCCGAAGCATCGTTTACTATCGTTTGATCCACGTCTGGCCATCCTCCTTGCGAATGAAATCATACCTTATGATACCGGAGCGGGTCTGCTTTCGCAACGATTCGCGCGGACCGTTCAACAATTTGTCGGTTTTTGCGTAGACACGCACATGGGCGGCTAATGCCTAATACAGTATACAGGTAGAGTTTCCGCTGCCTAACGCTCGATAGCGAAGGAAGTGAGCACACATCCCCGATGGCTGTCATTAAGACGAACAGCGAGCATGTCAAGCTGCTTGCGAGATTGATGCGCGCCGAGGCGGAGGGCGAAGGCGAGCTTGGGATGCTGATGGTCGGCAACGTCGGCGTGAACCGAGTCTTGGCCGACTGCCTCGACTTCAAGAACATCCGCAATCTCCAAGACATGGTGTACCAACGTCCCGGCGGATTCGAGGCGACGATCAAGGGCTACTTCTACCAAGCCGCCCGGGATCGAGACATCCGCCTATCGAGG
>JAPSKX010000311.1 GCA_031181325.1 Paenibacillus sp. | reverse complement strand
GATGACCGGCTTCTTCGTCCGCCAATCGTGCGCGTATTGGTGCTTGATGAAGCTCATGTGCAGCAGATGGCCGCTTTCCTTCAGCTTCTCCGTGATGACCTTGTTCGCGCTGTCGTAGAACAACCCTTCGAATCCCGGCGCCTCCGCCGTGTAATGCCCTTGATCGTCGATCGGGCTCAGCACGCCGATGCCGTACTTCTGGCCGACGAGGAAGTCGTCCTCGCCATGACCCGGCGCCGTATGGACGCAGCCGGTGCCCGTCTCCAGCGTGACGTGCTCGCCGAGCATGACGAGCGAGTCGTGCTCGTAGAACGGGTGCTTGCACGTGACGTACTCCAGCTCCGCGCCGCGGAGCCGCGATACGACGTTCGCCTCGGTCCAGCCGAGCTCCTTCGCTACGCTCTCGAGCAGTCCTTCGGCGACGACGAACTTCCGCCCGTCGACGGCGACGACGACGTATTCCAGCTCCGGATGAACCGCGATGCCGAGGTTCGCGGGCAGCGTCCACGGCGTCGTCGTCCAGATGACGATCTCCGCTTCCTCCGGAAGCTTGCCCTTGCCGTCCTTCACCTGGAACGCGACGTAGATCGACGGCGACGTCTTCTCCCGGTATTCGATCTCCGCTTCCGCCAGCGCGCTCTCCGAGGACGGCGACCAGTAGACCGGCTTCAGTCCTTTATAGATATACCCCTTGTTCACCATCGCGCCGAACAGACGGATTTGCTGCGCTTCGTATTTCGGCTGCAGGGTGACATACGGATTGCCCCATTCGCCGCGGATGCCGAGCCGCTGGAATTGCGCCTTCTGCTTCTCGACCCACTCCCACGCGTACTCCGCGCACAGCTTGCGGAATTCGAGCGTCGTCATCTTCTTCCGGTCGGCGCGTCCGCTGTTGGCGATCGCCTGCTCGATCGGCAGGCCGTGCGTATCCCAGCCCGGTACGTACGGCGCGTCGAAGCCTTGCAGCGACTTGAAGCGCACGACGATATCCTTCAGCACCTTATTGAGCGCATGTCCGATATGGATATCGCCGTTCGCGTACGGCGGGCCGTCGTGCAGCACGAACTTCGGCTTGCCGGCGCGCGCCTTGCGCACTGCTTCGTATACGTCCATCTCCGCCCAACGCGCCTGCATCGCCGGCTCGGCCGTCGGCAGGTTGCCCCGCATCGGGAAGTCGGTTTGGAGCAAATTGAGCGTCTTGCTGTAATCCACCTGATCCACCTTATCCACCTTATACTCCGCCCTTCGCATTCTTTTTGTACCTGTGTTTCGGAAAACGCAAAAAAACTTTCCGCCCAAGGGACGAAAAGTTTCGGTTTCGTGGTACCACCCTTATGATCCGGCCATACGCAAACGAATAACGCCGAACCACTCTGCCATCGGTAACGGGATGAACCGGCTCGGGCTACTGGCGCGGACGCGTTCGGCCGAGCGCTCATGGAGGATGTTCGGTCGGGCGTCAACGCCGGGCTTTCACCTGCCCCCGGCTCTCTGGGATGACGCGGTCGACGTACTTGTTCCATTCGTCGCTTTCGAGTTTTTGCGCATTAGATTGCATCTACAATATCAGATTCCGCAAGGGAAAGCAATGGATTATCGATTGAACTCCCCCGTCGGTTGCACGGACGGGTTCGATTCGAGCGTATCCCAGCTGTCGTGGCCGAGCATCTCGAGCTGCGCTTCGATCAAGGTCTTGAAGCGCGTCCGATAGATCGACGCCTGCTTCTTTAACTCTTCGGTTTCCAGCGCGACCTTGCGCGACTTCGCGAGCGCTTCGTTGACGATGCGGTCCGCGTTCTTCTCCGCTTCGCGAATGATGAGCTGCGCTTCCTTCTTCGCGTTGGACTTCACCTCGTCGGCAGCTTCCTGCGCGACGATGATCGTCTTCGACAGCGTCTCTTCGATGTTCGAGAAGTGGCCGAGCTTCTCCGACTGCGCTTGCAGCTGGCTTTGCAGCTCCTTGTTTTCGCGGATCAATGCCTCATAGTCTTTAATGACCTGGTCTAGAAACTCGTTGACCTCGTCCTCGTCGTACCCCCGAAGTCGTCGGCTGAACTCTTTGTTGTGAATATCGAGCGGCGTTAAGGGCATGGTGCACCTCCTGAATGCGTTGAACGAACCTGCCATTGGAATAATTCGCTAGCGATACGATTTCGACACGATGCGCCGGATTCCTGCATGGTTACGCAAATTTCCCGATCTTTAGACGAATGCGTCCCGACTTCGAGACGCCGTCCACGGACAAGATCTTGAATCGTCCGAACCCCTGCAAGGAGACGACGTCTCCTTCCTTCAGCTGCCGCGAAGGGTCTTCCTCTACCTTCCAATTCACCTTGCACCGTCCCGCTTGAATCGGGGCCGCCGCCTTCGCGCGGGAGAGCCGCGCCGCCTCGCCGACGATGCCGTCGAGCCGCATCGACGCGACCGTGCAGAACAGCTCCTCGAACGCGGATGCGGCCGGGATAAGCTTGTCCGCCGGCAGCAGCTCGGTGAACACGTGCACCCGTCCGACCTGCGAGAGATGCAAGGAAAAGAAAGGCGCCATCTCTTCCGCGACGAGCATGTGAGAGCCCCACTCGTGCACGTGGATGTCGCCGATTTTGTCTCGTTTAATCCCGAGACCGAGCATGGCGCCGAGATAATCGCCGTGATCGAGCTCGGCGATCCGATCGTCCTCGCTCGTCGCCGCCAGCACGACGATGCCGATCGGCTCGTAGACCGGGTCAAGGAAGTCCGGCGCGACGATCGCTCGCCGCCGCTCCGCTTCCGCGTATCCGCCGTCCGTTCGAACGAGCGCGTCGTCCGTACGATTCGCGAGCGATTCGACGATGAACGCTTGCCGCGGGTCGAGGAAGTCCGTACGCTTCAATTGCTTGCGGACGGCCGCATCTTCGATCCACTCGGCGGCCTTGTCGACGAACGATTTCTCGTCCGGGTGAAAGTGCTCGTAAGGAATCGATCGCATCGCTTATAAGATGAAATCGAGAACCGCGAGAATGCCGATTCGGATGAAATGCAGCGCGAAAACGGCGACGATCGGCGAAATATCGATGATTCCTCCGATCGAGGGTATGAATCGGCGAAAGATCGAAAGATAGGGCTCGACGAATTTCCCGAGCAACTGTCCTACGTAGCTGTCCCTTGCGTTAGGCACCCAGGATAGCAATATATACGCGATAATCATATATAGGTAAATTTGATACAGCGTGTTCACCAACGGGAAGATCGTTGCTTCCAACGTGCGACCACCTCAAGCTTTCTTATGTATTGTCGTTCATCATGTCGGAGATGACGCCTTGAATTTCGACGGAGTCCGGCGTGCATACGAAGATGTTCGGACCGACCTTGGAGATCGCCCCGTTCAGCGCATA
>JAPSKX010000310.1 GCA_031181325.1 Paenibacillus sp. | reverse complement strand
AAACGCACGATCCCCGAGACGTAGTCGACGATGCCGTCCTCCACGGTCACGCCTTACAGCGCTTCCCGGTGGCGGAGGATGTCATCCACGGAGCATACCGGCTCGATCGGCTCGTCGACGCCGGCGCCGCCCAGCCCGTGCGCCTTATAGATGTCCCGCTCCTGCGCCTCTCCGGGATAGTCGAGGGTCAGCTTAAATAAAAACCGGTCGAGCTGCGCCTCCGGCAACGGGTACGTGCCTTCGTACTCCACCGGGTTTTGCGTCGCGATGACGAAGAAGGGCGCCGGCAGCTTATGCGTCTCGCCTTGGATCGTCACCTGCCGCTCCTCCATCGCCTCGAGCAAGGCCGATTGCGTCTTCGGTCCGGTCCGGTTGATCTCGTCGGCCAACAGCAGGTTGCAGAAAACCGGACCTTTGATCGTAACGTAGCGGTTCTCTTGCAGATTGTAAATCACGTTCCCCGTAATGTCGCTCGGCATCATATCCGGCGTAAACTGCACGCGCCGGTACGCGCCGTCCGTCAACGCGGCCAGCGTTCGCGCCAGCTTCGTCTTGCCGAGTCCCGGCACCCCTTCGAGCAGCACGTGCCCGCCCGCCAGCATCGCCGCGACGACGAGGCGCACGTTCGCGCGCTGCCCGAAGATCGTCTGCTCCATTCGTTCCACCAATCGTTGCATCTATCGTTCCTCCTCGAGGGTTTTCATCGTTTCGTCGAGTATGTTCGCATCCGCGATCCATTCCTTATCGCGATAATCGATTCGGCCGCCGGCTTTCTTGGCGGCCCGCAACGCTTCCCAGCGCTGGAGCACGTCCCGCAGGCCCGCAGGCGCGGGCCGCCGCCCTTCGAGCGCTCGTTCGACCGCGGACGCGAGCTGGCCCGCGCCCGCCGAAGGCGGCGCCCCCCCGCGGGTTTGCAGCGCGAGGCGCAGCCGTTCGACGGCGGCATCGAGCGCCTCGAACGTCAGCCGTCCGCGGCGGTACCAGCCCGCGACGGCGAGCAGCGTCTCGTCCCCGCGCCGCACGAGGAAGGCGCGCGGCGTATACGCGGGGCCGAATCGCTTGCCCCGCCACCAAAGCCACGCGACGAGCCCGAGCGCCGCCTGCGCCAAGCCGGCGATCAGCCACGGCGGGTACACCCGGGCGAGACCCGGCGACGTCGCGTACCCGTGATGGTACTCGTCGATGAACACCGTCCGTCCCGCTAGCGCATCGCCGCCGAGCAGCAGCCACAGCAGCTCGAAGCGTTCCCCTTCCAGCACCTGATCGTTCATCCACCAATCGCCTGTCACGGCGACCGTCACGCTGCCGTCTCCGACGGCTTGGCGGACGGCCAACGCTCCCGCCGCGTCGCGCTGGACGATCTCGCTTTCCCGGTCCGAATCGATCGCCGTCAAACGCGCGTCGATTTCCACCGTCGCCTCGTACGTCCCGACGCCCCCGTCCGGCAGCGCCGCCGTCACGACGCCGGCACCTTCCTCCGGCTCCTCCGCGTACTCGATCTCCCAGTCCTCGATGGGATACGGCATCGTGCCGAATACGATGACGTCGTTCCCTTGGGACGCCCAAGCCTTCAACGCGTCCGACGATTCCATCGTCGCCCCGTAAGGCTCGATCGCGACATACAGCTGTCCCTCGCCCTCCGGCAGCCGCTCCGGCGCAAGCCGCCACTCCTTGACGCTCGCGCCGCCCTCCCGTTCCAACAGCAGGCGCATCGCCTTCGTTCCGTCCCGATCGGGAGAGAACGACAAGTACGGCGGGTAATCGGGCAGCCCCGGACGCGCCAGAGCGAGTCCGAGACCGATAAACAGAAACACGCACACCGCCAGCGCGGCGTGCAACTTCGCCGACCGATTCATGCCGCGCCTCCTTCCGGAGCCGGACCGTCGCCGGCCGCGGCCAATACCGCCTCGACCTCGCGCCGCCAGTTCTCGTATTCGTCGGCGTCGATTTCGCGGCCGCCGTACCACACCGTATCGAAGCGAAGCGCCGACGCCCGAAACAAGCCGACCCACGGGCTGTTTCGTTCCTCGAGCGCCTCCGCGTATTCCCAGTTCGTCTTCCACGACTCGATGCGAAGCAGCTCCCGCTGCTGGAAGCCCAGCAGCAAAGCGAGGAACAGCAGCCGCGTCGCTTCGCGGTACTGCCCCGCCGCCGCGGCCGCCCGCGAGCGCCCGGCCAAATCGAGCGGCGCCTGCTCGAGCTCGTCGTCATGCGCCACCGCCCGGCGCCGTCCCGTCCGCCGCTCGAACCACACGAGGCGCGCCAGAAACACGGATAACGCCAGCAGCGTAACGAGTCCGGCCGCGATGATGACGTACATGACCGCATCCTGCGAGCCTTGCGGCATCTCGAGCTCCGGAAACAGGTCGGACAGCTCCTCCAACAGCCGTTCGAGCCAGACGAGTAGCAAATTTTTCCCCGGCTCGGCATCCTCCTTCATATAGGCGGCGAACTCGTCGCTCGCGAGAATGTCCCGCAGCGCTTCCTTCTCTTGTTCGTATCGATCCGCGCGCATGCTTTCGCTCAACGCTCCGTCCCCCCGTCAAGGCCGACGTCGTCGTCCGCTTCCTCGACCGCCGCCGGGCGAAGCCGCGCGAGCAGCGCCTCCACGTCGTCCGCGTCGTTTCGAACCTTTTGCACCCGATACGTCACCGTATACACCACAAGCCCGATCGGCACGAGCGCGCAGAAGACGACCAGCGTCAAGAGCAAGCCCGCGACGCTGACGCCGAAGACGGCGAAGACGGCGCCCAGCGCGATCGAGAAGACGTAGGTGATCGCCGACAGGATGAAATATACGGCGAACAGCCTCCAGAACCCGCGCCGCGTCACCGACCAGCTGCGCCCGAGTCCGACCGTTTCGTTCTCGAACAGCGCCGGCGGCAGAAAGTAGCCGAATCGGATAAAGAAATAGTAGTACACGAACGTGCTGCCGTAAGTGAAGACGATATACAGGACGAGGAACGCGACGCTCGCCGCCGCCATTCCCGCCTCGGAGCCGCCGAGCGCCGCCGTCGACATCGTCGCCCCCCCGTAGATGAAAGCGGCGAAGAAATTTATCGAGAGCGCGCACATATAGACGCCGATCGAGACGAGCGTGAAGAGCATGCAGTTCCCGAGCACGCGGCCATAGCGCCGCCAGGCTTCCTTAAACGCGGCGCCGAGCGTCGGCGTCTCGCCGTCGAGCGTGCGATCCGTCAAGACGACCGCCGCCGCGAAATAGATCGGCGCGACGAGAAACAGCAGAACGAGCGCTACGACGATAATGCCGACGATCTTGACCCACAGCTCGAGACCGCCCTCCAGCCAGGTCTCCGGAAACCGACTCTCCCAGAATCGGTCGAAATCGTCGAAACGAAATTCGGGCACGACGGGCAGCGCGCCCAAGTTGACGACCAGC
>JAPSKX010000309.1 GCA_031181325.1 Paenibacillus sp. | reverse complement strand
GCTCGGTCGAGCCCTGCGACAGCTCCTGGCTCGCTTCCGACACTTGCCGGGAGCCCGAAGCCACCTGCTCCGACGCGTTGGCGATGTTATGCAGCACTTCGTTCATGCTGTCCGTCATCGCGGAGAAAGATTGCGCGAGCGTACCCAGCTCGTCCTTCGATCGAATATCGATCGCGACGTTCAAATCCCCGTCGGCGACCTTGCGCGACGCCTCGACCAGCGTCCGAATCGGGCGGCTGATCATGCGGGAGATCGTCAGGCCGAGGAAGACCGCGACCGCGACGCAAACGATCAACACGATCATCATCGTCAGCTTGCTCGACCGAGCCGTAGCCGCGTTCGCTTCATAGGTTTGCTTCGCCTGCTCCGCTTTTCCGGTGTTCAACGCATACACAGTGCCCACGACGATATCCGAGGAAGGCAGAGCTTTCTCGTACAGCAGCTTCTTCGCTTCTTCCTTCCGACCCCCCATAGCGAGACGGACGACCTCGTCGCTGACGGGGATGAAAGCGGCGTGCGTTTGCCGGATCAGCTCGAATTGCTCCCGTTCCTCCGGCTTTACCATCGCTTGCTCGACGCTGGCGAGGTACTGATCGATGCTGGTCTTCAGCGTTTCCAGCATCGCTTTGTTCTCATCGTGCACCTTCGCATCGTCGAGCAAGAGGAAGTCCTTCAAGGCGCCCTCGTAATAGTTATAGTATGACAACACATTGCCCAGCGTCGCCGTCGGAACGGTGTTGTCCTCGTACATCTCCTTATCCAAGGCGGCGATTCTATCCAATGCGACGTAACCGAACGCGCCGACGACGCCCGCCAAGAGAGCGATGAAGATGAAGGCGGAGAGTAATTTCTTGCTAATCTTCATGTCTTTGAACCATTGCATGCGGATTCGCTCCTCTTGTTTTGCGGATGATTTCGCTGTGCAGCGCCGCTGCGGTCACGTCGCAAGACGTTCTTAACGCCGGAAAAAGGTTACTCGTATTTGCCGAATTCGTCGTCGTCCAATCGGATTTTCGGCTTGCCGGGGGCGGAAGCCGCGGCGGCTTCCGCGTAGGCCGGCGCCAATGGCGCCAGCCGCGCGGCGGAATTGGCCGCGAAGGCGTCGTACCCCCCGCCGAATACCGAAGCGCTGCGCTTCAGACGGAACCTGCCGACCATCTCCTTCAGCTGCTCGGACTGGCCGGACAGCTCCTCGCTCGCCGCCGCGCACTCCTCGCTCGTCGCGGAGTTCGCCTGCACGACCTCGGACACCTGCGCGATGCCTTGGTTCGCCTGCGCGATGCCGGCCGCCTGCTCGTTCGAGGCGCTCGCGATCGAGCCTACGAGGTCCGCCGCCTTGCCGACGCCGCCAACGATCTTCTCGAGCGCCCGCGCCGTGTCGTTCGCGATGCGCGTCCCGGCCTCGACCTTCTTGATCGAGCCCTCGATCAGCACCGTCGTCTCCTTCGCCGCGTTCGCGCTGCGCGCAGCCAAGTTCCGTACCTCCTCCGCGACGACCGCGAAGCCCTTGCCGTGCTGGCCGGCCCGCGCCGCCTCGACCGCCGCGTTGAGCGCGAGGATATTCGTCTGGAACGCGATCTCGTCGATCACCTTGATAATTTTCGAGATGTTGCCGGACGATTCGTTGATTTGCTCCATCGCGGCGAGCATCTCCTTCATCTGACCGTTGCCCTGCTCCGCGTCCGCGCTCGCCGACAGCGCCAGCTCGTTCGCTTGCTCCGCGCTCTTCGCGTTCATCTTCGTCTGCGACGCGATCTGCTCCATCGACGCCGTCAGCTGCTGAATCGACGACGCCTGCTCGGTCGAGCCCTGCGACAGCTCCTGGCTCGCTTCCGACACTTGCCGGGAGCCCGAAGCCACCTGCTCCGACGCGTTGGCGATGTTATGCAGCACTTCGTTCATGCTGTCCGTCATCGCGCCGAACGCCTGCGCCAGCGTGCCGATCTCGTCCTTCGTGCGGATGTCGATCGTCACGTTCAAATCCCCGTCGGCCACCTTGCGCGACGCCTCGACGAGCGTCTGCACCGGGCGGCTGATCATGCGGGAGATCGCGATGCCGAGCGCCATCGCCGCGATGACGCCTATGACGCTGAGGGCGATCATCGTTGCGACGAGTTGACGAGACGTTGCCGTATTCGCGAGCACGGCCTGCTCGGCTTGCTTCATATTTTCCAGCATAATGCCGCGTCCCGCCTCGTTCACGGCGTTATTCAGATCCGCGCCGTCGGAATACAGCTGAATCGCTCGCGCTTTATCCCCCGCCAACACGGCTTGGAATGAGCTCTCCATAACTTTGTAATAACCCCCGAACGATTCGCCCAATTCGTTGTAGAGCCTGCGTTCCTCTTCGGAAGCGATCCCCTTGGCGTATTCCGTCAGATAACCGTCCATCGCCGTATTGATTTCGTCGAATCGAGCTTTCCGGCTCCGATGGGTTTCCGGATCGTCCGAGATGAGCGCGTCGCGCAGCACGACCTTCATGCTGGCGTATTGCTCCAACCAATTCCCGATGTTCGCGATCGGCTTCGTATTAAACTCATAGGCCGCCGAGAGCCTGCCGGACACATTAGTCAAGCTGATGGAGCCGATGGCGCCGATGACCCCCGCCAACACCGCAATGATGCCGAACGAAGCGATTAATTTCTTGCTGATCCGAAGATTTCGAAACCAATTCATGGTATGAGCCTCCTAGTCATTTCAATAGACATTACTCGTATTTTCCGAACTCCTCGTCGTCCAATCGAATGATCGGCTTGCCGGTCGCCGAAGCAGCGGCGACCTCGGCAAATGCCGGCGCCAGCGGCGCCCGTCGCGAGGCCGAACCGGTCGCGAAGGCGTCATACCCCCCAACGAACGATGCGGCGCTGCGCTTGAGGCGAAACTTGCCGACCATCTCCTTCAGCTGCTCGGACTGGCCGGACAGCTCCTCGCTCGCCGCCGCGCACTCCTCGCTCGTCGCGGAGTTCGCCTGCACGACCTCGGACACCTGCGCGATGCCTTGGTTCGCCTGCGCGATGCCGGCCGCCTGCTCGTTCGAGGCGCTCGCGATCGAGCCCACGAGATCCGCCGCCTTGCCGACGCCGCCTACGATCTTCTCCAGCGCCTGCGCCGTGTCGTTCGCGATGCGCGTCCCGGCCTCGACCTTCTTGATCGAGCCCTCGATCAGCGCCGTCGTCTCCTTCGCCGCGTTCGCGCTGCGCGCAGCCAAGTTCCGTACCTCCTCCGCGACGACCGCGAAGCCCTTGCCGTGCTGACCGGCCCGCGCCGCTTCGACCGCCGCGTTGAGCGCGAGGATATTCGTCTGGAACGCGATTTCGTCGATCACCTTAATAATTTTCGAGATGTTGCCGGACGACTCGTTGATTTGCTCCATCGCGGCGAGCATCTCCTTCATCTGGTTGTTGCCCTGCTCCGCGTCCGCGCTCGCC
>JAPSKX010000308.1 GCA_031181325.1 Paenibacillus sp. | reverse complement strand
CGTCCCCGCTGCCGAAGCAGGCGAGAAGCGCCGCCGCGCAGACGACGGCGACGGCCGCCGATGCGAAAGCATGCCGCCAGCCGGCGGCGCGCAGCACGGCCCCCATGCCGCCGGAGCCGCCGGCGTACGGCCAGCCGACGATCGCCCACGGGACGAACGCGCGCGCGAACACCGGAACGACCGCCGCCGCGGCGCCAACGTTCAAGCTTCCCGAGGCGCTAAGCTCGAACAGCGCCGTCAGGAAGGCGACTTTCGCGATCAGCAGCAATGCGCCGGCCGCTACGCCCATCGCGCCGACGCGCGGATCCTTCATGATCTCCAGCATCCGCTCGCGCGGGCGGTTGCTGCCGAAGGCGTCGGCCGTATCCATCCAGCCGTCCAAGTGCAGCGCGCCGGTGACCCACACCCAGAGCGCCGTCAACAGCGCCGCCGCGGGCAGCGGCGGCAGCATCCGTCCGAACGCCCAGTATCCCAAGGCAAGCGCCAGCCCGACGACCGCGCCCGCCAACGGATAAAAGACGACGCTGCGGCGGCCGACCGCGTCGTTCCAAGGCGCTGCCACGGGCAGCGGCACGCGGGTCAAGAGCTGCACCGCCATGACGGCCGGCGCCAACCAGCTTACAGCCAAGTCGCGAATGCCGCCGCGCATACGATTCCCCCTAACAGCAGAACGCCGAACGCATGCAGCATCCGAATCGTCCGCTTGATATCGTCCTTCTCCATCGGGCGCAGCGCCTCGCCCATGTACGCTCGCCGGCTTTCCACGCCGCCGTAAACGTTGACGCCGCCGAGCCGAATGCCGAGCGCGCCCGCGACCGCCGATTCCGGATGTCCGCTGTTCGGGCTCGGATGCTTCGAGGCGTCTTGGCGTATGGCGCGCAGCGCTCGCCGGAAGGAGCCGCCTCCGGCGAAAGCGACGCCCGCCAGCATCATGCCCGCGAGCCGCGCGGGCATGTAATTCAAGACGTCGTCGAACCTCGCGGACGCCTTTCCGTACCACATATATTTCTCGTTCCGGTAGCCGACCATCGAATCGAGCGTATTCGCCGCCCGGTATAAGAAAGCGCCCGCCGCGCCGCCGAGCAGCGCGAAGACGATCGGCGACAGCACGGCGTCTACCGTGTTTTCCGCCAGCGTCTCGACCGTCGCTCGCGTCAGCTCCGGTTCTTCGAGCCGATCCGTATCCCGGCCGACGATATACCCCGTGTATTTCCTCGCTTCGTCGAGCCGGCCTTCCGCGAGCGGCCGATACACCCGCCAGCCCGCGTCGGCCAGCCCCTTCCATGCGATCGTCGTCGATATCAGCCATACGTTGGCGGCGTAGCCGAGCCAAGGGTGCACGTACAAACAGAGACGTACGACCCCGTACGCCAGCGCCGCCCAGCCGACGACGGTCCCCAAACATAACAAAGCGCCGAACAGGAACGACCGTCCCTTCGGCTCCCTCGCGTACGTCTTGCGCTCCGCCCACCGAATCCATCGCCCGATCCAGACGACCGGATGCGGCAGCTTCTCGGGATCCCCTACGATGCGATCAACCGCCAGCGCGGCGGCGACCATCCATAGCGTCTCCTCCCAACCGAACAACAGCCAGCCGCTCACCAGCGAAACTCCCGGCTCTTCAGCTCGATCGGAGTGCCCGCCGTAACCAGAAACACCTGTCGGCTCGCGGCCGCCACCCGCTGATTCATTCGGCCCGCGGCGTCGCGGAACAATCGACCGAGACGCGACGGCGGCACCACGCCGAGGCCGACCTCGTTCGTGACGAGCAAAATCGTCCCTTGGAACCGCTGAAGCACCCGGATCAGGTCGTCGACCCGCTCCGCGCAGCGCGCTTCCGCGTCCGGCTCGTCTTCCCACTGCAACAGCACGTTCGACAGCCAAATCGTCAGGCAGTCGACGAGCACGACCGTGTTCCCGCCCCGATACACGTTATAATCGAAATCGATCGCCTCGAGCCGCTCCGGCAGCCGCAGCGGCTCTTCGATCGTCTTCCAAGCGAAGCCCGTCTCCGTCCGCCGCGTTCGATGAAGCGCGATGCGCTCCTTCATCTCCCCGTCGAACGCTTGCGCCGTCGCCACGTAGACGCCTTCGTCCCCGAGCCGCTCCGCCGAGCGCTCCGCGAAGGCGCTCTTGCCGCTTCGAGCGCCGCCCGTCACCATCATGACGACCATCGTCGCCTCACTCCCCCGCTTCCAGCTTGCCCGAGACGCCCGCCGAGGCGAACGTCGCCATCGATACGAGCGTGTCGACGCCCGCTTCCACGATGCGCAGGCAAAGCGCCGCGCCGGTTCCCTCGCCCAACCGCATGCCGAGCTCGAGAATCGGCTCGAGCCCCAGCGCCTCCAGCACCAAGCCGTGTCCGGGTTCTTCGGATCGATGCGAAGCGATCCAATACGACGGGGCATGCGGCGACATCCGGGCTGCGACCAACGCCGCGACCGTAGAGATGTATCCGTCGATCACCAACGGGACGCGGAAGATGCCCGCGCCGAGGCAGACGCCGACCATGCCCGCGATCTCGAACCCGCCGACGCCGGCAAGCGCGGATAACGCGTACGCCGGATCGACCTCGTTCCTGTCGCGCGCGCCGCCGAGCAAGCCGTTCGCCGCAAGCGCACGCTCCACCGCGTCGCGCTTGCGGGCGAGTCCCGCAACGTCGATGCCCGTCCCCCGGCCGACGGCCGTCGTCGGCGTCGCGTCGTTAAGCAGCGCGCAGACGAGCGCCGCGGCGGAGGTCGTGTTGCCGATGCCCATCTCGCCTACGGCGAGCAGCTTCACCCCGCGGCCCGCCAAGCTTTCGACGAGCTCGATGCCGGCGAAGATCGCCTCCGTCGCCCGCTCCGGCGTCATCGCGGGACCTTGCGTCATGTTCGCGGTGCCGCGGCCGACTTTGCGCGAGACGAGCGCCGGATGCGACACGTCCGCCGCCACCCCCATATCGACGCAGACGACCTCCGCCCCCGCATGCTTCGCGAAGACGTTGATCGCCGCGCCGCCGCCGAGGAAATTCAGCACCATCTGCTCGGTAACCGCTTGCGGGAACGCGCTCACGCCTTCCTCGCAGACGCCGTGGTCGCCCGCCATCACGATGGCCGCCTTCGCGCCGAGCGGGGGCGGCATCCGGCCCGTCATGCCGCAGACTCGCTCGACGATCCGCTCCAGCCGGCCGAGGCTGCCCGGCGGCTTCGTCAGCGAATCCAAGCGTTCCCTGGCGCTTGCCATCGCCTGCTCGTCCAACGGTTCGATCGAATGCAATACGGTCGATAACAGCCTCACGACTCACGTCCCCCTCGCTTCGTTCCAATTGTTAGCTAATTATACCCGATGCGTCGTCGCTTGTCCTGCCCGGAAGCGACGACTCCAGCATCATCTGCGGCACGCCGCTCGTCGGGTGCGGCCGCATCGTCGTCTTGGCGCCGTAGACGGCCTCG
>JAPSKX010000093.1 GCA_031181325.1 Paenibacillus sp. | reverse complement strand
CCGACGGGAGGGGACGCCGGGGAAGCGGCGGACGCGTCGGCTTGAGCGGGAACGCCGCGAAGGGCGGCGGCGGTGCCGAGAAGAAGGAGCCTGGTCCGGGACTCGGAGCGCCGCTGCGCCCGTCGGTCGTCGGCGACTTGTTCGTCGCCAGCGTCTCGGCCGCCAGCATCGTATTGCTCGGAGACGGCTCGATCAGCGACAGCCGCGCCCGGGCCATCGCAGTGAAACGCGAGTTTCCGACTTACCTCGGCAACGAGGGAGATTTCGAACGATACCCGTTGTTCCGGGCGACGATTCCCGAGCCGATGTCGTTCGAATCGGCGGACGTCCGATTCGTCCCCGACGGCTCGGCCATCGTCGTGGGCCGCGTCTCCGTGCTGGCCGGTTCCAGCTCCGCGATCGTGCAGATCGGTTCGAACGGCGCGATCTCGAACGAGTCGAGACAGAAGCAATTCCGTCAGCTGCTTCCCGCTTCGGCGGCCGCCGGAGGCCGGCGTTCGCCGAGAGGCGAATAAGCTTCGCTCCATTGAGGGAACTCTACCCAAAAAAGGCAAAGTTGGCGGTTGGATGAAACGGAAGAAAATGAATTCCTTCTTCAAACAAGTGAGGCGCGCGATGTTCGAGCCGTCCTCCGGCACCGATCGGTTCAGCTTGGGCGCCAGGCCGGCGCCCCCGCCGATACCGCCCGGCCCCCCGGCGCCGCCAAGCGACGAACCGAACGAGCTGACCGGCGATCCGCCGAGGGACGCCGAAGCGCTTCGAACGTTGTTCGGCGGGCCGCGCAACGGCGATTTTATTATGTCCGAGCTTCGCGTGACGAACCGGAGCGGCGCCGCGTTCCTCGCCTTTATGATCTTTCTCCGCGGCATGACGGACGGCGAGAAGATCGACGGAAAGATCGTTCGGCCGATTCTGGACGCCGCGCTGCAATCGGACCGGGTTCGACCGGAGACGCTTCACGAGTATATCGTCCATGCGACGCCGGCGTCGTTCGCTACGTCCCTCGCGCGGATCAAGCGGGCGATCTTGGACGGCGCGGTCGCATTGCTCGTTCCCGGCGTCCGGCGCGCCGCGCTCGTGCCGGCGACGAAGATCGAGCACCGGGCCGTCGGAGACGCGAAGACGGAGCTCGTCATCCGCGGACCGCACGAGGGGTTCGTCGAATCGCTCGAGACGAACGTGTCGCTCGTGCGAAAGATCATACGGTCCGAGAACCTGATCACGGAGTATATTCCGTTGGAGGAGTTTTACCGGACGAATGCGGCCGTCATGTATTTATCCGACGTGGCGAACGAGAAGCTCGTCGACGAAGTCAGGCGCAGGCTCGAAGGCACCCGGATGGAGATGATGGCGAATTCGCTCATCCTTCAGCAGCTTCTGGAGGACAAGCCGAACTCGCTCATTCCGACGCTGTCGGTCACCGAGCGGCCCGATCGGGCGGCGGGGACGATCATCGACGGCGGCGTTATCGTAATGACGGGCAATGCCCCCTTCGCGGCGCTGTGCCCGACGACGCTGTGGACGCTGTTCCATACGTCGGAGGAAATTTACACGCGTACGGTGTATGCGAACTTCGTTCGATTCGTCCGTCTGTTCGCGATGTTCTTCGCGTTGTTCGCGCCGGGCGTTTACATTTCTCTCGTGAATTTTCAACCGGAGATGCTGCCGACGGATCTCATGTTTCATATCGCGGGGAACCGCGAGCTGCTTCCTTTCCCCACCTTGGTGGAAATTCTGTTGATGGAGCTGGCGTTCGAGCTCATTCGAGAAGCGGGCATCCGCATTCCTTCGGTCATCGGTTCGACGATCGGCATCGTCGGCGCGCTCATTCTGGGACAAGCCGCCGTGCAGGCGAATCTCGTGTCTCCGCTGCTCGTGATTCTCGTGTCGATCACCGGGCTCGGCTCGTTCGCGGTGCCGAATCAAGATTTGGCGTACGCGGTGCGAATCGGTCGATTCCTCTTCCTGTTTCTCGGCTCGTTGCTCGGCTTCTTCGGCATCTCGCTCGGCGTCGTCTTCATGCTCGGCCATATGGTGTCGCTGCAATCGTTCGGCGTGCCGTTCCTCGCGCCGCTGTACCCGGATATGAGCGCGAACCGCGACTTCATCTTCCGCAGTCAGCTCTGGAAGCATGACGAATACGGGCAATTCACGAGACCGAAGAAGCGAAGCCGCGTGCGAGGCGCCATTCGCGTCTGGAAGAACTTGTGGGAGGATCGGTCGCCATGAACGTGCGGGACGGACATATCGGCGCGCGGGAATGGACGGCCTTGGTACTGATGGCGACCGGCGCGAAAATATTGAACCCGTCGTCCGTCGCGCTGACGCAATACGGGAAGGAAGCGACGTGGCTGCTCTCGATCGCGGCCGGATCGGTAAATCTAGCGTTGATCTCCATCGTCGTTCGTTTCATGCGAGACCGTCCGGGGAGCGGGCTTCTAGACGTGATTTCCGCGAAGTCGGGGAAGTGGCTCGCCAAGGGGTTCGCGCTCGTCTTGTGCATCGGGATGACCGGGAACGGCTTCATCAATCTGCGATTGCTCGTCGACCAGGCGAAGATCGTAACGTTGCCGCAAACCCCGGTCTCGGTGATGATGGTTTGCTCGCTGCTTCTTGCCTTGTACCTTGCGTACAAAGGCATCGAGACGTTATCGCGTCTCAGCCGCGTGCTCTTGCCGTGGTTGTTCGGCGCGATCGGTTCCGTCGCGGTGCTGATGATGAACCGGTACAATTTTCATTTGCTCGCGCCGTGGTTCGGTCCCGGGCTGCTGGACGTCGTATGGGAGGGCGCGCGTCATGCGTTGTATTACGGCGAGCCGTTCGCGATGACGGCGTTGGCGTTGTTCGTCCGCACGCAGGACGAGTTCGAACGGGGGATCAGAAGGGGCACGATCTTCGCGACGGTCGCGGCCACGCTGGTCATTACGGAGCTGCAGTTGATTTTAGGCAGTCCGGGTTCGGAACGCGTCGCGTTCCCGTATCTGGAGTTGTCCCGAATGATTTACTTGAACCGGTTCGTCCAGCATCTGGAGGGCGTGTACTCCGCCATCTGGCTGTTGATCGCCTTCACGCAAGTGGCGATCGACTTGTATTTAGCCACGTTTTTATTTTCCCAGGCGTTCTCGGTCAAGCGATTCCGTCCGCTCCTGCTGCCGATGGCGTCCTTGTTCTTCATGCTGGCGCTGATGCCGAATTATTTCTACGAAACGATCGTGTGGAAGGATATGTATCTCATTCAAATCGGGGGGGCGGTCATCTATGGCGGGTTCCTGCTGGCTTGGCTCGCGTCGTCGTTTCGCCGCCGCAAGGCTGACGAAGGCGTGCCTGGCGGCGCTGCTGCCGGCGATTAGCGGACTTGCGTTAGCCGGTTGTTGGGATGCCCACGAATTGGAAGAATACGCATTCGTCACGGTCGTCGGCATCGACGTCGGGGAACGGGACGATACGATTCGGGTAACGTACCAAATTTCCAAGCCTCGCAACTTCTCGAGCAAAGAATCGTCGACGGAGGCGGAGGACGCGACGGAGATCGTGTCGCTGGAGACGCCGTCGCTGTTCGCTTCCAGAAATCTGGCGAACGTGAGTACAAGTCGCGTCCTTACGCTCGTCCAGGCGAAAGTGCTGATCGTCTCCGAGGCGTTCGCGAAGCGAGGAAACTTGTTGCTCGAGCTGGAATCGCTCGTACGGGAGCGGGATTTCCGCAGAGATATTATCCTCGTTACATGCAAGGGCGAGGCGGAGGAGTTCATTCGGACCAACAAACCGCAGCTGGAGAAAGCCCCGTATCGGTACTACGAATTAATCACGCAGACCGACGCCTCGACGGGACTCGTGCCGAGTACGCAGCTTCACGACTTCATGGTCGCCTCCGAAGGCGCGGACCGAACCGCACTTACGATCTTGGCGGGCGTTAAAGAAGACGACGAGCGGGGGGCGCAAGTCGGGAACTTGGACGATCTGACGGCGGGCGAGCTGCGGCTCGAAGGAAACAACAACGTGCAGTTTCTAGGATCGGCCGTATACCGGGATCAGAAGCTCATCGGTCTCTTGTCCGGGGAGGAAACCCGCATGGCGCAGCTCGTGCAAGGCAAAGTCAAGCAATTCCACATGTACGTCCCGGACCCGGACCGAGATGGGAAAATCGTCGCCTTGCTCGCCAGGCAGCAGCGTCAGCCCATCGTTCGGGTCGATCCGTTCTCGGATCCGATTCGGATTTCGATGACGATCGAGCTCGATCTGGATTTGGCGGGCCAACAAAACCCGGATCGTCCCGTCACCTCGTACGAGTATATCGCGAGGGTCGAACGCGCCGCCGAAGAGCGGCTGAAGGACCGCTTGGAGAACGTCGTCGCGAAGTCGCAGGACGAGCTCGAGAGCGACTTCTTCGGGTTGTATCAGACGGCGAGGCTGCGCTGCTTCACGGCGCGATGCTGGAAGAAGGTAAGATGGGGGGAGAGGTACGCCGAAGCCGACATCGAGGTCGACGTCCGAACCCATATCCGGCGAACCGGGAAACAGTTGGATACGGTGAAAGGAGGAGACTCGTGAGCCGCGGATTGGCCGCAGCGGTCATATGCCTCGCGATGGGAGCCGTTCTGCTCCATACGCTGCTCTTCGGGCTGTCGATGCGCAGGAAGGGGCAGCCGGGTTTGCTCGGCGCGCTCGCGCTCGTCGCGGCGAACGCGGCGGCATTCGGATATCTGTTATTTTCAAGGTGAAACGGACAACAATCGGGAGGAAATCGTTCGTGACGAAGCGAATACGTTAGCTAACCTAGCATAAGTTTCGAAGATGGGCGGTGTACCGTGGTTCGGGAACTCGTCGTAAACGCCTCTCTATTGATTGCCTGCTTGTATATTGGCTCGTTGTTTCCTCGGAAGACGCCGTACGCGTCCGCGAACTGGAAGGATCACGCGATGTGCGGATTATATTTCGGCGTATGGGGGTTCGCGTTGCTCTCGTTCGGCGGGGCGGGAACGGGAGGGGGGACGCAAGGCTTCCATCTCGTGCCGGTCGCGATCGCGGGGCTGCACGTCTCTCCGGTCGCGGCCGTCGGCGCGTCCGCGGTCGAGCTGCTGCTCGGCTGGGCGTTCCATGCCGATCCCGTCGGGAGCTACGCGGCGGAGACGGTCGTCGCCGGACTCGGCGCCGCGATCATCGTCGGCGTCCGGAAGCGGCCCGCCGCGGTGTGGGCGAGCGCGGCGCTCCTTGCCGTCATCGCCGTCTTCTCCGGCGCCGCCAGGACCGGCGGGACGGCAGGGCTCGCTGCTTGGCCGGAGACGCTGATCAATGCGGCCGCGTTGTTTCTCGCCGTGCGGGCGGCCGACGCATTCTTCGACAAGGAGAGGGAACGCAAGGCGCTGATGACGGAATACGCGTATTTGACGCAGCACGATCTATTGACGGGGCTGTTGAATTTCCAGGCGTTCCAAGCGAGACTGCAGCCGGTGCTCGCCGCGGGCAGCCGCGTCTGCTTCGTCCTGATCGATTGCGACGACGTCAAGTCGCTCAATACGGAACAGGGCTTCCATACGGTGGACGGTACGCTGCGGAACGTCGCGAACTTGCTGCGAACGTATTTCCCCGACGCGATTCTTATGGGCCGATACGGGTCCGACGAATTCGCCGTCGTGTTCCCCATGCCCGAGGATTTGCCGGCCCGGCTGGAGCGGACGCTGGAGAAGCAAATCCAGGAGCTGTCCGACATTCAGCTGACCTACGGATATGCCGTGTTCCCCGACGAAGCGAAAGATCCCAACGCCTTCATCTCGTTGGTGCAGCGGCGCATGCTCGAGACGAAGCGGCGGCTGTGGCTGCAGCGCGAGGCGCACTGGCTGCATAACGAACGGCTGATGGCCGTCGGGGAATTGGCCGCGGGCATGGCGCACGAAATCCGCAATCCGCTGACGACCGTGAAGGGATTTCTCCAGGTGTCCAAGCAGAACGGTTACAACATCGCCGATTATTACGACATTATCATGCATGAAATTAAGCGAATGAGCGATCTGACGGTTGAATTTCTGCAGTTTTCGAAGCCTTCGGCGCATCGTCCGGCGCTCGTGTCCATTCAGGAATGCGTCCAAGCGGCGGTTCAACTGACGGAATCCGAAATTACGAGAAGCGGCCATCAGCTCCAGCTGCAGGGCGAGGAGATGCCGCTGATGGCGCTGCTAGAGAAAGATAAAATTATCCAAGTGCTCGTCAACGTCGTCCGCAACGGCATCGAGGCGATGGAGGACAAGGGCGGGGGAACGCTGTCGATCGCCGTCTACCCAAGAGGGGAATTCGGACTCGTGGACGTGACGGATACAGGGGGCGGCATTACGGACGAGCATCTCGTGCGTCTCTTCCAGCCGTTCTTCTCGACGAAGTCCAAGGGTACCGGGCTCGGGTTGTCCATCAGCCAGAAGCTGATTAACGAACACGGAGGGTACATATCCGTCCGGAGCAAGGTCGGCGTCGGCACGACGTTCACGATTCGGCTGCCGCTGGCGGAACGGGATGCGGCTGCCCCAGGAGGCGGAGGATCGCATGATTAGAACGATCGCGGTAACCAGAAGCGGGGAGATGGAGCTCGACGTCGGCATCGATGCGCTCGAGAGGGACGACGTCGATTGGATGTGGGTCGACTTCTCCGAGCCGACGGAAGATGAAATCATGCTGCTCGAAACCCGATTCCGATTCCACCCGCTCGCCATCGAGGATTGCTTGCAGCTGCTGCAGCGTCCCAAGCTGGATCACTACGAGGAATTTCACTTCCTCGTATTCCATACGCTGCACCCGACGACGCTCGAGGCAGACGAGCTGGACATCTTCTTGTCGGAGAAGTACATGGTCACCTTCCGCTTGACGGCGCTGCCTGAGCTCGACGAAGCGTTCGCGAAGTGGAGCGCGCTGAGCGATGCGGGCAAGCGGGGGCCGCTCTTCGCTTTGTATTCGGTCGTGGATAAGATCGTCGATCAGTATTTCCCGTCGGTCTACCGGATCGAAGACGCGCTCTTCGATTTAGACCAACGCAAGACGTCGGATTTGACCGATGCGATCATGGATCAGGTGTTCGACATTCGTTCGGACTTGCTGCAGCTGCGGCGCACGGTATTCCCGATGCGGGAGCTGCTGTATCGCATTCTGAACAGCGAGCGGATTCAAGGCATGGGTGGCGAGCACCGCGCCTATTTCGCCGATGTGCACGATCATCTGCTGAAGCTGTCGGAGATGATCGAATCGAACCGGGAGATGACGGCGGACATCCGGGACAGTTACGTGTCCTTGAACACGAACCGGATGAACGGCATCATGAAGACGTTAACGGTCATTACGACGATCTTCATGCCGCTTACGTTTCTGGCCGGGATCTACGGTATGAACTTCGCGTATATGCCGGAGCTCGAGCTGAGAGGGGGGTATTTCATCGCGCTCGGCGCGATGGCGTTCATCGGATGCTCGATGTACTGGTGGTTTAAACGCAAGGGTTGGTTCGATTGAGTCGCGGTCATGTCCGAATTCGAGCCGGATAGTTCATCTTGGGACGAAATCGTATATGTACGATTGTGCCGAATACGGGTACATTAAATACAATAACAGACTAGGAGTTGAAGCAGAGATGACAAGATTGTCGATCGGATTGCAAATGTATACGCTTCGGAACGAAACGGCGGAGGACTTCCTCGGCACGTTGCGCAAGGTGGCGGAGATGGGATACGAAGGCGTCGAATTCGCGGGTTACGGCGGCTTGGACGCAAAGGCGCTCCGCGCGGAATTGGACGCGCTCGGGCTGAAGGCGTTCAGCAGCCACGTCTCGCTCGCGCGGATGTTGGAAGCGGGCGACGCGGAGATCGAGTACGCGCTGACGCTCGGCTGCAAGCACCTCGTCGTGCCGTGGTTGGGCGAAGAGAAATACGCGACGGAGGAAGCGCTCGCCGAGACGTGCAAGCAGCTCGACGAGATCGGCGCGACATGCGCGCAGCGGGGCATCGCGTTCGGCTATCATAATCACTCCTTCGAGCTGGAGCGGAAATTCGGCGACAAGCTGATGCTCGACTACATCTTCGACAGCGCGCCAGCGAACCATCTCCAAGTGGAGCTTGATTCGTGCTGGGTACATAACGCAGGCGTCGATGCCGCGGCTTACATCGGCAAATACAAGGGCCGCATCCCGCTCGTCCACTTGAAGGACATGACGCGCACGGACGGCAAGGCGAACACGGTCGAGCTCGGCAAGGGCGAAGTCGATCTGCTCGCGATCGCGAAAGCCGCGAAGGAAGCCGGCGCGGAATGGCTCGTCGTCGAGCAAGACGTATGCCAGAACCCGCCGCTCGAGAGCGTGGCGACCAGCATCGAATGGCTGAAGAGCAACGGACTCCGATAACCGGCGCGCACAATTAGATAGAATCGGTAAAGAAGAGCGACTCCCGAGAGGGGGTCGCTTTTTCCGTTAGCGGGGGCGGGCCGCAAAGTGCAAACTTCGACTGCGAGCGCCCTGTCGTTCGGAGCTTTGCTCATTTATCGCGGTAAAACTATGAACAATTATATTTTTCTGACTTTTATACTAAAATGTGCTAGACAAGCCAATATATCCATGATATATTGAAAACAGTTACAAGCCAATGACGAGCGGAGAGACGACATGGTTTATGACGGCATCGTGATCGGATTGATCGTCGGATTGATCCGGGGAGGCATCTTCGGCGCGCTGCGCGGATTGTCTCGCTTACAGCTTGTAGCCGGTTGGATGTTCCCCGCACTGCTGCTGTTCCAGTTCGTGTTCTTTTACTTCCAGGGCAGGAACGAGGCGTTGCAGCAATACACGGGCATTTCGATCATGGCTATTTATGTTATCGGTCTTTTGTTCATCGCCTTGAACCGCAAGCAGCCAGGCTTCAAGACGATACTCGTCGGCGTGTTTCTCAACTTCATCGTCATGGCGCTGAACGGAGGCGCGATGCCGGTCTCGCTCGAGGCGGCGGCGACGTTAGGTCCGCAATTCGTCGATGTGCTTCAGAATAACGACGTAGTGTTCAAGCATGCGAAGTTAATGGAAGATACGCTGCTGCCTTTCCTGGGGGACATCATCCCGATCGTGGCGCCTTATCCTCGGGAGATGGTCATCAGCATCGGCGACATCGTGATGAACGTAGGCATCTTCCTCTTCCTTCAGAAGGTGATGACCGAGCCGAAAGCCGCACCCGAAAGCGCGGCGCAAACCAGTGCATAATGTTTCAGCACATAGAAACTCAAAATCCGGGAGGAATCGTAATGAAGAAGAAGGCAGAAGGCATCCAATTCGGCAAGCTGTTGGTGAATGTCGCCATCGTGGCGTCCGTCGTCGTAGCGTTGACTTCCGGCTGGCAGTGGGGCTAAGTCGTCCGGTAGTGCATTGATCCTAATCCTTCTATACTTATTCTAATCCATAAGGAGCGATTATGATGAAAAAATTCGAGGGCATTCAGTTCGGTAAGCTGTTGGTCAATCTCGCGATCGTGGCATCCGTCGTCGTCGCGTTGACGTCCGGCTGGCAGTGGGGCTAGGCTCCAAGAGAATAGCGCAAAGAACTGGGACCGCGCGCGGTTCCGGTTCTTTTTTTAGTTTCGGGACTCATCTATAGTTTTCATGTCGAATTGTGTATAATGTGTTGGAAACGCTGCATCTTGCAGGCGAAGGAGAGGTTGGGGCGTGATTCGCGATAAATTGGCAGTACTCCGGGA
The DNA here is from genome assembly GCA_031181325.1 of Paenibacillus sp. Taxonomy (GTDB): domain Bacteria; phylum Bacillota; class Bacilli; order Paenibacillales; family YIM-B00363; genus Paenibacillus_AE. The sequence continues at coordinate 8,260 of JAPSKX010000093.1, read as the reverse complement.
ACCGAAGAGCCTGTACCTTGGCGCCGTGTATGCGTTGGGGGCGTCGCTGTGGCTGCTCCATGCGGAGTTTCCGACCAAGACGCTGAACGAATGGGTGATGTTGTACGCTTTGGTGGCGTCGGTCGTGCTGCTGAATACCATCGCGTTCCGCCTTCCGCCGAACGGTACGAGGCAGTCGATGGACTCGGCGATCGTATTGGCCAGTCTGTTCGTGTTCGGCATCCATACGGCGATTTACGTCGTCCTGTTCAGTTACCTCATCTTCGCGATATCGAATCGGAAGATCGCGTTATGGAAGCATGCGGCGAACTTATGGATGTACGTGATTATGGTCGTCGCGGCTTCGCATGCGTTCGATCTGGCGGGCGGCGTCACCGGCTTCTTCCGGCTCGAGGACCTATATACGTATATTGCGGCAATGGCGACGTATTTCCTCGTCAACTCCGTCGTCATCGGCGCATTCCACGTCTTCTTCGTCAAGCAATCGTTCTTCTCCGTGCTTAACGAAATTTTCAAAGAGTCGTTCTCGGCTTATATGAGCACCTTGCTGCTCTCTCTCGTCTTAACGGCCTTGCTCGAGAGCAATCATCTCTTCGGATTGTTTCTGTTCATGATCGTCGCGGTGCTCATTTCGAAGTCGTTCAGCCTGCTGTTCGATCTATACTCTTCGGTGTCCGAGCGGGCGATCCGAGATCAACGTACGGGCTTGTATAATCATGGGTACTTCGAGGAAGCGTTGGAAGCGGAGCTGAAGAAGGGAAGAAGCGATCGGAAGACGTTCTCGTTAGCGCTGCTGGACCTCGACAACTTCAAGAAATACAACGACGCGTACGGCCACTTGAAGGGCGACCAGCTGCTCGAATTTTTCGGAAAGCAACTGTCGAAGCATTGCGGAAACCATCTGGTCGCTCGGTACGGCGGGGAAGAGTTCGCGGTCATTCTGCGGGATACGGACGCGGAGACCGCCTACCGCTTCTTGAATCACATTCGAAAGCAAATTAACGATACATACTTCGAGGGCGTCGAGCTGTTTCCGCACGGCTGCTTGTCGTTCTCCGCGGGCATCGTTCAATATACGCCGGACGTGTACGACAAAAATCAACTCGTCGACCGCGCGGATCAAGCGATGTACTACGCGAAGGCGCAAGGGAAGAACGTCGTGCATATGTACAACGAAGATTCCGTTCTTCAGCGAACGCTCGACATCGAACAAGATATTCGCGAAATCGAGCAGCAGCTCAATATTTTCTTGTCTAAAGACGTTTACACGTTCCAGCACAGCAAGCGCGTGTATCGGTATGCGATCGAATTCAGCGACCGCCTGTCGCTCACGGACGTCGAGAAGAAGACGCTCGTGCTCGGAGCGCTCATTCACGATATCGGAAAGCTGGAAATTCCGCGAGACGTCTTGAACAAGAAGGGCAAGCTGACGAACGAAGAATGGGAAATGGTCAAGAAGCACGTGTTGTGGGGCAAGGAAATCGCGTCGACGAACGAGAAGTTCAAGCCCCTCCTGCCGCTGATCGAGCTCCATCACGAGCGGTACGACGGCACGGGGTACCCGCGCGGGCTGCAAGGCGAGGAAATTCCGAAGCTCGCAAGGGCGTTATGCGTCATCGATTCGTTCGACGCGATGACGACCGAACGGCCGTATCAGCGGACGAAGACGTTCCAAGAGGCGATCGTCGAGCTGCGCACGTTCTCGGGCAAGCAGTTCGATCCGGCGTTCGCGGAGGCGTTCATCGACATGATCGAGCGCGGAACGTTCGAGTGGGCGGAGCCGGAGCAGTCGCCGCCGAACCCTGCCGCGGGATAAGAGGGCGCCCTGGCGAATAGGTATAAGAACATAAGGAAGGGGGCGTCGCGATGAGCGCCGTATTGTTGAAGATCGGCATATCCGCCTTATTCGGACTCGTGATCGGCATCGACCGGGAGTTAAAGAAGAAGCCGCTGGGCATGAAGACGTGCTTGGTGCTCGCGGTAAGCAGCTGCTTGCTGACGGTCGTATCGATACAGGCGGCGTACGACTTTATGAAGCTGGATCATATGGTCATGGATCCGATGCGTCTGGCGGCGCAGATCGTGTCCGGGGTCGGCTTCATCGGCGCCGGGGTCATTCTCAAGCGCAACGACGACGTAATCAGCGGACTGACGACCGCCGCGATGATCTGGGGGGCTTCGGGTCTGGGCATCGCCGTCGGCGCGGGGTATTATATCGAAGCGGCGGTCGCGCTGCTGTTCATCCTGGTCGGCGTCGACTTGATCCCGTTCTTGATGCGCAAGTGGGGACCGGACGTCCTTACCTCGAAAGAAATATTGATATCCTTCATCCTGACGGATATGGAACACTTCGACGCGATGAAGGCGCATCTCGTGCGTCACGAGGTGAAGATCAAGGCGACGAAAGTATCGGAGCTCGACGAACATACGATTCGAATCGAGCTTCGCGCGCAGGTGCACGAACATAGCACGATCGCGGACATCTTCAGGGATATCCGGCAGGAAGAGCACCTCAGCAAGCTCGATGTACGTTCCTTATGAATCGGATCGCCTAACGCAGCGCGGCAGGAACCGGGAAAATCGTCCTATGCTATTCGGGAAAATATGTTATACTATTAATAATTCTTGTGCTTAAAGCGACAAGGGCAAACCTGTTGAAAATCAGGGACGCAAAGCTACAGGGACTAACGGTTCGCGAAACCCAAGTCAGCCAGCTGCCGAAAGTAAGAGGCGAGAGCGCCTCCTTTTGGTGCCCGGTACTAACGTAAACGGAGGCGTGCGAAAGTGGAAAAAAAGTTATGTACGAGCGTTGTGCAAGAGCTCAAGGAATTGTTGGGCGACGAGGCGGCGAACGAGCTGCTCGGCGGATTTCTTCGCGCATCGGATTCGGACTTGCGGGAAATTCGCAGAACGCTGGAGGCGTTCATGCAGCCTGCAGCGGTCGCAGGATAAAAGTATGAACGGTCGGGAGCGGACGCTCTCGGCCATTTTCGTCTAATTTGCGCATTGCGCAGGGATGCCGAATCCCTTGAAGACGGCGGCGCGTTGCGATAGGATGGGGGAAACGGTCTAGTTCAGGGGGACGACAAAAGGATGTCGCAATCGTTATATCATGTGCTCGGCGCGAAGCAGTTCGACCGGCGGACGCTCGACGAGCTGTTCGCCGCCTCCGGCGAGATGGAGCAGGTCGTAAGCGCGGGGGGATCGAACCGATTCTCGAACAAAATCTTGACGACGCTGTTCTTCGAAGCGAGCACGCGAACGCGGCTGTCGTTCGAAGCGGCGATGCACCGCTTGGGAGGTCGGGTCATCGGCACGGAGAACGCCGCGCAGTTTTCGTCCGCCATTAAGGGGGAGACGCTGGAGGACACGATCCGGATCGTGTCGGGCTACAGCGATCTCATCGTCATGCGGCATACGGAGATCGGCGCCGCGCAATTGGCGGCGACGGTGGCGACGGTACCGGTCATCAACGCCGGGGACGGCGCGGGCGAGCATCCGACGCAGGCGCTGCTCGATCTGTACTCGATCCGGAAGGAGCTCGGGCGCATCGACGGCATCCGGATCGCGATGATCGGCGACCTGGCGAACGGCCGGACCGTTCATTCGCTGAGCTATATGCTCGCGAATTACAAGAACGTGCACATCGACTTCGTCGCGCCGGACAACGTGCGCATTCCGGTCGACGTTAAGCGGTATCTCGTCGAGAAAGGCGTGTCGTACGAGGAATCGACGGATTTGCTCGGCGTAGCCGGAACGGCGGACGTCGTCTATCAGACCCGGATTCAGAAGGAGCGATTCTTGTCGTTGGAAGAGTACGAGAAGGCGTCGGGCAAGTATACGATCGACGTTGCGGTGATGGAGGCGCTACGACCCGAGGCGATCATTCTGCACCCGCTCCCGCGCGCCGGCGAAATCGAGCCCTCCGTCGACCGCGACCCGCGCGCCGCGTACTTCCGCCAGGCCCAGAACGGCTTGTATCTTCGGATGGCCTTGATCGAAAGATGTTTATCGTAAGAGAAATGGAAACAATAGAACCACGCAAAGCCGGGGACGGCTTGCGTGGTTTTTATTTTCCACAATGCCATGACGGGTTTGCGGAAAAAGATTGACATAGTGTGGGGTATTGGTCAATATTAGAGATAAATCGTTCAAGAACCAACATAACGAACTCGTTTCCATGAGGAAACCACATTTTATAGAAGCGGAGTGTACGATATGCCGACGGTGGAAGAAGCAAGGAGGCAGCTGCAAGACGCCGGACGATATATGATGACGAACGGTCTCGCTTGGGGCAACGCGGGCAATATTAGCGCGCGGACCGGGGAGGATCGGTATTTGATTACGGCGAGCGGGACGTTCTTAGGCGAACTTGCGGACGACGACTTGGTCGAATGCGGGTTCGGTTCCGTCCGATTGAACGCAGCAGGCAAGAAGCCCTCGAAGGAGCTGCCGATGCACGAGGCGGTATACGCGCTGCGTCCCGAGGTGAATGCGGTGCTGCATGCGTCGCCGTTCTACAGCACGATGATCGCTTGTTCGAATCTCGACATTCCGTCGGATTGGTTCGTCGAGACGATGTATTACTTGGAGCGCGTCGCGCGCGTGCCGTATCGCCATCCGGGCTCGGAAGCGCTCGGCGAAGCGGTGGCGGCCCACGCCAAGGAAGCGAACGTACTGCTGCTCGAGCATCACGGCGTGCTCGTCTACGACACGAGCGTCCGCGAAGCGCGCATGGCGCTGCAGACGTTGGAGATGGCGTGCCGGATGCTCGTGACGGCCGGCGCGGCCGGCGTCAACCTCCGGAAGCTCGAGCCGCCGGTCGTGCAAGACTTCCTCATGAATGCCGGCTATAAACCGAGAAGGAAGTGGGAGACGTGATCGGGATCGTCGCGGACGACATTACCGGCGCGAACGACATCGGCACGATGTTCGCGAAAGCCGGCTATATCACGCATGTCTATCCGTACGAGGCGTTCGATCCTTCGACGGCCGGCGCGTCGGGGCGAGAGAGGCCGGACGTCGTCATCTTGGACACGGCGTCGCGGTTGGACTCTCCCTCGCTGGCGTACGAGAAGGTGCGGGACGCCACGAATCGGCTGAAGGCAGCAGGCGCCGCGCTTTGGATCAACAAGACGTGCTCCGTGTTCCGCGGCAACGTCGGGGCGGAGTTCGACGCGATGTTGGATACGCTGGACGCTTCGTTCGCGGTCGTCGTGCTGGGCTTTCCGAAGAACGGGCGGACGACGATCGACGGAAGACATTTCGTGCGAGGCGTGCCCCTGGAGGAGTCGGAGTTCCGGAACGATCCGGTGCATCCGATGACGTCTTCGGATTTGGTCGGCATTCTGAGCGCGCAGACGAAGCGCCGCGTAGCGCGCCTCGGGAAGCGCACGTCCGAGCTGACGCCGGCCGAGCTGCGCGCGCGACTCGAGCGCGAGAAGACGCTCGGCGGCTACGCGATCCTCGATGTCGAGACGCAAGAGGATCTGCGCACGATCGCGGAGGCCGTCCGAGGCGATTACGTGCTCTGCGGCAGCTCGGCGCTGTCCGAGGAGCTTGCGACGACGTTGTCCGAGACGAGACCCGCGGCGGAGGAGCAGCCGCTGCCGGCCGTCGAAGGCGTCGGCGTACTGTGCGCGGCCGGCAGCTTAATGCCGCAGACGGCCGGGCAGATCGAATACTTGAGGGAACGAGGCATCCCGGTGTTCGAGCTGGATACGCTGCGGCTGTTCTCGCCGCGCGACCGCGCGGCGGAGCTGGAGCGGCTGTCCGACGCGCTCGTCGACGCGCTCCGCTCCGGCTCGCACGCCGCGGTGCATTCGTCGAACGATCCCGCCCGGGTCGCGGAGACGAAGCGGGTCGGCGCGGCGATCGGACTGACCGGCGAGGAGGTATCCCGGATCGTCTCGGAGGCGGTCGCGGATACGGTCGGCGCGGTGATGGCGCGGACGGGACAGAATCGTCTCGTCGCGGCGGGCGGCGAGACGTCCGCGGCCGTGTGCCATAAGCTCGGCGTCGCGGGCATGAAGGTGTGGAAGGAGATCGAGCCCGGCGTGCCGTCCTGCGTGACGCTGACGGAACCGCCGCTCATGCTCGTCTTGAAATCCGGCAGCTTCGGGTCGCCAGGCTTCTTGTATAAAGCGCTGCAGCATGTGACGCAACCATAATCGACGGGGGGAACGCGTATGATCGTCGTACAAAGAAGACATAAGATTAAAGAAAAACTTTACCAGCAACGCAGCGTGAAGGTGTCGGAGCTCGTCAAGGAGTTCAACGTCTCCGAAGAGACGATTCGCCGCGACCTCAATCAGCTGGAACGGGAAGGGCTTATCCAGAAAAACTACGGCGGCGCGATTCTGATCGAGGATATCGAGAACGTCGCGATCCCGCCGGTGCAGCAGCGCAAATTTCAGTTCTTCGAAGAGAAGAACGCGATCGGCAAGAAGGCTGCGGAGCTCGTGACGGGGCAGCAGATCGTCATTCTCGACTCCGGCTCGACGACGTGGTGCATGGCCCGCCATCTGAAGCAGACCAGCGGCCTGACGGTCGTCACGAACGGCATTAACGTCGCCGAGGAGTGCAGCCAGAACGAGGAAGCGTCGATCTTCCTGCTCGGCGGGAAGCTGATCAAGAAGTCGATGAGCGTCGTCGGACCGCAGGCGGAGATGGAGCTGCAGAAGTATAACGCGCATTTCGTGTTTCTCGGCACGTCGGGCATCTCCCCGCGGAAGGGGTTCACGAGCTCGGACATCTACGAAGCCGAAATCAAGCGGGCGATGATCGCCGCCGGGCAGCGCGTCGTCATCCTGGCGGATCACAGCAAGTTCCAGCGCCAAGCGCTCGTCTCGTTCAGCAGCCTGCAGGACGTCGATATGGTCATTACGAGCGATCTGGTCGAACCGGCGTACATCCGGGAGATGGAGGAGCTCGGCGTGAAGGTCGTCGTCTGCCCCGTCAAACACGAACTGCAGGAGGAAGAACAGTGAGCCTAGCGTTGGAAGCGTTATTCGAAAAGTACCCCGACATCGCGGCATGCCGAGACGACGTCGTCGCCGCGTACGAGATCATGCGGGAGAGCTACGCGAACGGAGGGAAGGCGCTGTTCTGCGGCAACGGGGGCAGCGCCTCCGACAGCGAGCATATCGTCGGCGAGCTGATGAAGGGCTTCATGTCCCGCCGACCGGTTCCGGAGGCGGAGCGCGCCCGTTGGATCGAAGCGTACGGCGAAGAAGGGCATTACCTCGCCGATCATCTGCAAGGCGGGCTGCCGGCGATCTCGCTCGTGAGCCACACGGCGCTCCTCACGGCGTTCATTAACGACGTCGCCGCGGACATGATGTTCGCGCAGCAGGTGTACGGCTACGGCAAGCCGGGCGACGTGCTCGTCGGGCTTTCCACCTCCGGCAATTCCGCGAACGTCGTCCGCGCCGTGCAGGTGGCGAAGCTGCGGGGTTTGAAGACGATCGGGCTGACGGGACGCGCCGGCGGGAAGATGGCGTCGCTGTGCGACGTGACGATCCGCGTGCCGAAGGACGCCACGCCGGACGTTCAAGAGCGGCATCTGCCGATATACCACGCGATTTGCATCATGCTCGAAGAGGAGTTTTTCGGAAAATGACGTTACTCGCCGGAATCGACATCGGCGGCACGAAATGCGCCGTCGTTCTCGGCCGCGCCCGGGAGGGCGCGGTCGAACTTTTGCAAAAGCGGATGTATCCGACGCCGAAGCCCGAGGAGGCGGTCGCGACGTTCATCGCGAACCTGGACGAGCTGCTCTCGCTCTCCGGCGCGGAACGGCCGGACGCGATCGGCATCTCCTGCGGCAGCCCGCTCGACAGCGCGCGGGGCGTCATCCTGTCGCCGCCGAACCTGCCCGACTGGGACAACCTCGACGTCGTCGGGCCGCTTCGGGCGCGGTACGGCGTGCCGGTCGCGCTGCAGAACGACGCCAACGCCTGCGCGCTCGCGGAGTGGAAGTGGGGCGCCGGCCAAGGCGCCGAACATATGGTGTTCCTGACGTTCGGCACCGGCATGGGCGCAGGGCTCATTCTGAACGGGCGGTTGTACGTCGGCAAGAACGATATGGCCGGCGAGGTCGGCCACGTCCGTCTCGAGGACGACGGTCCGGTCGGCTACGGCAAGGCGGGCTCCTTCGAGGGGTTCTGCAGCGGCGGCGGCATCGCGAACCTCGCGCGGGCGACCGCGGCCGAGCGGCTGCGCGCGGGCCTGGAAGCCCCGAGCTTCTGCAAGTCCGAGG
>JAPSKX010000092.1 GCA_031181325.1 Paenibacillus sp. | reverse complement strand
CCGCAAGCTTCCCGATTCGAAGCCGGAGCTCATTCAGCCGGTGGACGGCAAGAGTCTCGTGCTGACGATCGACCAGACGATCCAGCACTACACCGAGACGGCGCTGAAGAAGTCCTTCGAGCAGTACAAGCCGAAGAGCATGACCGCGATCGCCGTCGATCCGAAGACGATGGAGGTGCTCGCGCTCGCCAATCTCCCGACGTTCAACCCGAACGAATATTGGAAGTACGACGTGGAGAAAGACTTCAAGAACATGGCGGTCCAGTCCCGCTACGAGCCGGGCTCGACGTTCAAGCTCGTTACGCTCGCGGCGGCGGTCGATCAAGGCTTGTTCGATCCGGAGGCGGAATATAAATCCGGTTCGATCGTTGTCGGCGGCTATCCGCTGCGCGACCACCGCCGCGGCGGTTGGGGCGTGATTAGCTATCTAGAGGGCCTGCTTCGCTCGAGTAACGTCGCGTTCGTCAAGCTCGGGTACGAGATGCTCGGGGAGCAGAAGCTGCGGGAGTATATCGATAGGTTCGGCTTTTCGCGGAAAACCGGCATCGATCTTCCCGGCGAAGTCGAGAGTCAGATCCGGTTTCGTTATCCGTCGGAGATCGCGACGACCACTTACGGCCAAGGCGGCGCCATCGTGACGCCGATTCAGCAGCTCGCGGCGTACGCGGCGATCGCGAACGGCGGCAAGCTGATGCAGCCGTATGTCGTCAAGCAGGTCGTCGACTCCGACACGGGCGCGGTCGTCTCCGAGACGAAGCCGAAGGTGGTCGGCCAGGTCGTCTCCGAGGATGTCGCGAAGCAGGTGACGAGCTATTTGAAGGAGGTCGTCTCCAGCGACATCGGCACCGGGCGGCGAGCGCGCGTAGAGGGGTACGAGGTCGCGGGCAAGACGGGAACGGCGAACATCGTCGTGAACGGCGAATATTCCGAAGACACGTGGGTCGTGTCGTTCATCGGCTACGCTCCGGCCGACGACCCGCGCATCGCCGTGGCGGTCATCGCCGATCAGCCGGATCTCGGCGGCGACTCGAACCGCGCGGGCGAAGTGACCGGCGCGGTGTTCAAGGAGATCGTCTCGCAGAGTCTCCGGTACATGGGCGTGAAGCCGGACACGGAGCTTCCGTCGGCGCTCGCCGCGGCCGGCGGCGATACGCTCACGGCCGTGCCGGATTTGAACGGCATGACGCCGAAGGCGGCCGTGGAGGAGCTGGACGCGCGCGGGTTCGGCGCGCGGCTCGTCGGCGACGGACCGAAGGTCGTCGGGCAATATCCGGCGGCGGGCGAGAAGGTGGCGGGGACGCCGCAAATTTTCTTGTTGACGGTGCCGCAGGAGGAAGCTCCGGTGCCGGACCTCGTCGGCGCCTCCTTGCGCGACGTCGTGCAGCTGTGCGCGCTGCTGGGCATGAAGTGCGAGGCGGAGGGCGAAGGGTACGTCGTGGAGCAGTCGATCGTCGGAGAGGGCGGAAGCGCGACGCTGCGCGTGACGCTGAGCCCGCCGGGGCATGCGCAGGCCGGCGGCGCGGGCGACGCGGAGAGCGATCCGGAAGCCGGGAACGACTCGGAATCCGACGCGCCGGACGCCGATGAAGGTCCTGACGAAGGGTCGGATGCCGGCGAGGAGCAGGTCGGCGGCGCGAACGCGTAATAGGCTTGTTCTACCCCCCGTTCGTTCTGAATAGTCTTAGTCTAGGAAGAAGTAGACGGGCTTATGGAGCGAAGAGGAGGGTGGACATGCGCGTTTCGAACGTCACGCTGCGACGCAGACTGTATTTCGTGCTGTTGCTCGGAACGGTGCTGTTCCTTGCGTTGATCGCGAGGCTGGCGTGGGTGCAGCTGGTCATGGGGCCGGATTTGACGGAGCTCGCGGAGGAGTCCTGGCGCCGGGAGGTGCCGTTCACCGCGAAGCGGGGCGAGATTTGGGATCGCAACGGCGAGCGGCTCGCCTACAATGTGAGCACGCCGACGATCATGGCCGTTCCCGCGCAAATCAAGGAGAAGGAAGCAACGGCGAAGGCGCTGGCGCCCGTGCTCGGCATGACCGAAAAGAAGGTGCTCGAGACGATAACGAAGCGAGCGTCGATCGTGCGCCTTCAGCCGGGCGGTCGCAAGATCACGCTGGAGAAGGCCCAACAAGTGCGCGACCTGGCGCTGCCGGGCATCTTCGTGGCGGAGGACAACAAGCGGTTTTACCCGTATGACGGACTGGCCGCCCATGTGCTGGGCTTCACGGGCATCGACAATCAAGGACTTACGGGCGTCGAAGCGAAGTACGACGAGCTGCTGAAGGGCATCGGAGGCAGCGTCGCGTATTTGTCCAATGCGCGGGGCGAGGAGATGCCGGGCTCTTCGGAGGAATACATTCCTCCGAAGGACGGGCTGAACCTGCAGCTCACGATCGACAAGCAAATCCAGACGATCATGGAGCGCGAGCTCGATCAAGCGATGGTCAAGTATCAACCGAAGCATATCATCTCGATCGCCGTCGATCCGAGAACGGGCGAGGTGCTCGCGATGGCGAGCCGCCCCGGCTACGAGCCGGGAAGCTACCAGCAATACGACTCTTCGGTTTATAATCGAAATTTGCCGATCTGGATGACGTACGAGCCGGGGTCCACCTTCAAGATCGTGACGCTCGCGGCCGCGCTGCAAGAGGGCAAAGTGAGCTTCGCCGAACACTTCCACGACAAGGGCGCCATCGAGGTCGGCGGCGCGAGACTGCGCTGCTGGAAGCCGGGCGGCCACGGCGCGGAGACGTTCCTCGAGGTCGTCGAGAACTCGTGCAACCCCGGCTTCGTCGTGATGGGCCAGCGGCTCGGCGCCGAGACGCTCTTCGACTATATTAAGAAGTTCGGTTTCGGCTCCAAGACGGGCATCGATCTCGGGGGCGAGGAGAACGGCATCATGTTCAAGCCGGAGAGAATCGGGCCGGTGGAGCTCGCGACGACCGCGTTCGGTCAAGGCGTATCGGTGACGCCGATCCAGCAGGTGATGGCCGTGTCCGCGGCGATCAACGGCGGCAAGCTGTATAAGCCGCATGTCGGCAAAGCGTGGGTCGATCCGGTCACGGGCGACGTGGTCGATAGAATCGAACCGACGCTCGTGCGCGACGACATCATCTCCGAGGAGACGTCCAAGCTCGTGCGAGAGGCGCTCGAGAGCGTCGTCGCGAAGGGAACCGGCCGCAACGCCTTCATCGAAGGCTACCGCGTCGGCGGCAAGACCGGTACGGCGCAGAAGGTCGTGAACGGCCGCTACTCGCCGACCGAGCACATCGTCTCGTTCATCGGCTTCGCGCCGGCGGACGACCCTCAGATCGTCATCTACACGGCGGTAGACAACCCGAAAGGGCTGCAGTTCGGCGGTTTGATCGCGGCGCCGATCGTTCAGAATATTATGGAAGACAGCCTGCGATACCTCGGCGTTCCGCCGCGGAAGGATCAGGTCGAGCCGGAATATCGGTACGGACTCGACGTCATGATGGCCGAAGTGCCGGATCTCGTCGGGCGGACGACGACGGAAATTTATCAGAGCCTGAATATGAACTTCACGCTCGCGAAGTACGGGGCGGGCAGCACGGTCGTCATGCAGGAGCCGAAGGCGGGCACGAAGGTGCCGATCGGCTCGACGATCCAGATATACTTGTCCGATCAGGCGCCGCCGCCCGCGGATTGACGCCGGCAGGGTTCCTTTTTCCCCTACGGACACGTTGCAATCGCCAAATTTTGTCTATAATATTGATCATGCTTTCGGAACGGAGGGGAAACCCATGCTGCTGCAAGAGCTGGCTTCGTTATTTTTGAATCGAGAGCTTCGCGGCGACGCCGCCGCGGACGTGACGGGCCTCGCCGTCGATTCGCGACGGGCGGCCGTCGGCGATTTGTTTATTTGCATCCCCGGCTTCACCCAAGACGGGCACGACTTCGCGGCGTCGGCCGTCGCGAACGGCGCGTCGGCGCTGCTTGTCGAGCGGGCGCTGCCGCTGAACGTACCCCAGCTGATCGTCCCCGACGCGCGGTACGCCGCCGCGATCGTCGCGCGGCACTTCTACGGCGACCCGAGCAAGCGGCTGCGCGCGATCGGCGTCACGGGCACGAACGGCAAGACGACGACGACGTCGCTGATCGAAGCGATACTGTCCGCGGCCGGCCATGAGACGGGATTGATGGGCACGATTCGCGTGAAGGTCGGCGGACGAACGGAGACGGCGGAACGCACGACGGCCGACGCCGTCTCGCTGCAGCGGACGCTTCGCAAGATGGCCGACGCGGGCGCATCGTATTGCGTCATGGAGGTATCGAGCCATGCGCTCGATCAAGGCCGCACGATCGGGATCGACTTCCGGACGGCCGTCTTTACGAATCTGTCGCAGGACCATCTCGATTATCACGGGACGATGGAGCGGTACGCGGAGGCGAAAGGATTGTTCTTCACGCGTCTCGGCAACGCATCGGAGCCGGGCGAGCGCGGTCGCAAATTTGCGGTGCTCAATGCGGACGACCCGGCGCATGAGCGCTATAAGGCGATCACGGCGGCGGAGACGATTCTGTATGGTATCGACGCGCCGGCTGACGTGCGGGCCTCGGACATTCGTCTCACCGCGTGGGGCACGGCGATGAAGGTGTCCACCTTCGCCGGCGACATCGAGCTGAACGTGAAGCTGCTTGGCAAATTCAACGTGTATAACGTATTGGCCGCGATCGCCGCAACGTTGGCCGAAGGCGTTCCGTTATCTACCATTAAAGAAGCGTTGGAACGTCTGTCCGGCGTGGAAGGCCGGGTCGAGCCGGTCGTCGCGGGGCAGCCGTTCTCCGTGCTCGTCGACTACGCGCATACGCCGGACGGACTGCGGAGCGTGCTCGACACGGTGAACGAGTTCGCGCGGGGCCGCATCATAACCGTCTTCGGCTGCGGCGGCGACCGCGACCGCAAGAAGCGGCCGATCATGGGGCGGATCGCGGCGGAACGCAGCGACTACTGCATCCTGACGTCCGACAACCCGCGGTCGGAAGCGCCGGCAGCCATCCTCGCCGAGATCGAGACGGGCGTGCGGGAAGCCGGCGCGGACGCTTCGAAGTACGAGGTCATCGAGGACCGGCGCCGCGCGATCCAAAAAGCGGTTGAAATGGCCGAGCCCGACGATGTAGTATTGATTGCGGGCAAGGGGCATGAGACGTACCAAATCGTCGGCGACGTCACGCTGCCGTTCGACGATCGCCTCGTCGCGAAGGAAGCGATCGCCGGGGGGGCGAGCCGATGATACGGATCGCGGCAGGACGCAAAGCGCCCCCGGCTTACGAACACTATATGGATAGAACGCGTGCGCAGGGCACCGTAGAAGGGGGACGGCAGTGGAACTGAATCCGATATTGATCACGACGGGCGTTTCCTTCGCGCTGGCCGTCATTCTCGGACCGTTATGCATTCCGATACTGCGCAGGCTGAAGTTCGGGCAGCAAATTCGGGAAGAAGGGCCGCAAGGCCACCAAAAGAAAGCCGGAACGCCGACGATGGGCGGCATCATCATCATGATCGCGCTCACGCTCGCGTTCCTTCGATTCGCCGACCGCTCGCTCGAGGCGTACATCTTGCTGGTGGCGAGTCTCGGATTCGGTCTCGTCGGATTTCTCGACGATTATATCAAGATCGCCTTCAAGCGTTCGCTCGGTCTGACACCGGGACAGAAGCTGCTCGGGCAGCTGATCTTTTCCATCGTCGTGTGCGTATTGCTGTACATGTCCGGCCACGATACGGATGTCGGCATTCCGGGCACCGACCTCGCGATTCCGCTCGGCTTCTTGTATTATCCGTTCTTGATTTTGTTAATGCTTGGAATGAGCAACGCGGTGAACTTCACCGACGGCCTCGACGGCTTGCTCTCGGGCACGAGCGCGATCGCGTTCGGCGCGCTGGCCGTCATCGCGATGATTCGGACGGAGCCGGAGGCGGCGTTCTTCTCGGCGGCGATGATCGGCGCGGTGCTCGGCTTTCTCGTCTTCAACGCGCATCCGGCGAAGGTGTTCATGGGCGATGCCGGGAGTCTCGGCATCGGCGGCGGCATCGTCGCCGTCGCAGCGCTCACGAAGTCGGAGCTCCTGCTGCTGATTATCGGCGGCGTGTTCGTATTCGAGCTGCTTTCGGTCGTCATCCAGGTGATCTCCTTCAAGACCCGAGGCAAGCGAGTGTTTAAGATGAGCCCGATCCATCATCATTTCGAGCTGGTCGGCTGGTCCGAATGGCGCGTCGTCATCACGTTTTGGCTGACGGGACTGGTGCTGGCGGGACTCGGAATCTATATCAACGAGGGGTTGTAAACCTATGCAACATCCGGATCGGTACCAAGGCCGCCGGGTCGTCGTGCTCGGTCTCGCGAGAAGCGGCGTCGCGGTCGCCGAGCTGCTCCACCGCCGCGGCGCGGACGTCGTCGTGAACGATAAGAAAGACCGTTCGTTATGCCCTGAGGCCGATCCGTTGTCGGCTCTGGGTATTTCTGTCGTTTGCGGGCATCATCCGGACGACCTGATCGACGAGCATGTCGCGCTCGTCGTGAAGAACCCGGGCATTCCGTACTCGATCCCGCCGATCCGCCGGGCGCTCGAGCTCGGCATCGAGGTCGTGACGGAGGTCGAGGTGGCGTCGGCGTTCGCGCATTCGCCGATCATCGGCATTACCGGCTCCAACGGCAAGACGACGACGACGACGCTCGTCCATCTGATGCTGAAGCAGGACGGGCAAGGCGCCGTCATCGCCGGCAACATCGGACGGGCGCTCACGGAGGCCGCGCTGGAGGCGCAGCCGAACGAGTGGCTCGTCACGGAGCTGAGCAGCTTCCAGCTGAAGGGGACCGTGGACTTCCGTCCGAACATCGCTTGTCTCCTGAACCTGTACGAGACGCATCTCGATTACCACGGCACGATGGACGACTACGCCGCGTCGAAGGCGAAGCTGTTCGCCAATCAGACGGCGGACGATACGGCCGTATTCAATTGGGACTCTCCGTTTTGCCGCTCGCTCGAGCCGACGATGGCCGCAAGGCGCTTTCCCTTCTCTTCGAAGGAGGCGCTGGGGCAAGGCGTATACATACAGAACGGTATCATCTACATCGCGAACGGGGACGGGGGAGCGGAGGAGCTGATGCGAGTCGCGGACATTGCGGTCAAGGGCGGCCACAACGCGGAAAACGCGATCGCCGCCGCGGCCGTCGCCTTGTCGGCGGGCGCGAGCCCCGAGAGTATACGTGCCGTGCTGCGTACGTTCCGCGGCGTCGAGCATCGGCTCGAATTCGTGTTGGAGAAGGACGGCGTCGCGTATTACAACGACTCCAAGGCGACGAACCCGACCGCTACGGCGAAGTCGATCGAATCGTTCGACGGCGACGGCATCGTGCTCGTCTGCGGCGGTCTCGACCGCGGCTCCGATTACATGGAGCTGCTGCCCGTCTTCGAGTCGAAGGTGAAGGCGGTCGTCGCGATCGGAGAGACGCGGGAGTAGCTGCTGCGCGTGGCGCGATTGGCGGGCGTGCCGAAGTCGACGTCGGTGGTCGCGGAAGACCCCGCCGAGACCGTGCGCCTGGCGGCGGCGGCGGCCCGCGATTTCGCGGAGCCGGGGCAGACGGTGCTGCTGTCGCCGGCCTGCGCCAGTTGGGATATGTTCCCTTCGTTCGAGGACCGGGGACGCATGTTTAAGCATTCGGTGCATACCTTGTAATAAGGGTTGTACTACTGAGTGCGAAAGGGTGTCTCCGTATGTCCAAAGCGCGTTCCGCGCCAGACGTGTACCTATTGATCGCGACGCTCGGGTTGTTGGCGATCGGCGTCGTCATGGTGTACAGCGCCAGCGCGGTGATGGCGTTCCGCGAGTATGGCGATTCGTTCTATTACTTGAAGCGCCAGCTTATCTTCGCGGGACTCGGTCTTGTAGCGATGTACTTCACGATGAACGTCGATTATTGGGTATGGAAGAAGTATGCTAAGATCGGATTGATCGTCTGCTTCGCGCTGCTCGTCGTCGTGCTCATCCCGGGCATCGGCGTCGTGCGGGGCGGGGCGCGCAGCTGGCTCGGCATCGGAAGCTTCGGCATCCAGCCGTCCGAGTTCATGAAGCTCGCTATGATTATTTTCCTCGCGAAGCTGTTGTCCGAGCATCAAGCCCGTCTCTCGAAGTTCGTGACGGGTCTCCTACCGCCGCTCGGCATCGTCGGGCTCGCATTCGGCCTCATCATGCTGCAGCCGGACCTCGGCTCCGGCGCGGTGCTCGTCGGCGCGTCCCTCATCGTCATCTACGCGGCCGGCGCGAAGATGTCCCATATGGCGGGGCTCGCCGGCGTCGGTCTTCTCGGCATGGTGGGCCTCGTCGCCGCCGCGCCGTACCGGATGCAGCGCATCACCGGTTACCTGGATCCATGGTCGGACCCGCTCGGCTCCGGCTACCAAATCATTCAGTCGCTGTTCGCGATCGGGCCGGGCGGCCTCGTCGGTCTCGGCCTCGGCGCCAGCCGGCAGAAGCACAGCTACTTGCCCGAGCCGCAGACGGACTTCATCTTCTCCATCGTCGCCGAAGAACTCGGCTTTATCGGCGGCGGGCTGCTGCTCGCGTTGTTCCTGCTTCTCGTCTGGCGGGGCATGCGCGCGGCGATTACGGCGCCGGATTCGTTCGGCAGCCTGCTTGCGGTCGGCATCGTCGGCATCGTAGGCGTGCAAGTATTTATTAATATCGGCGTCGTGATCGGGATGCTTCCGGTCACCGGCATCACGCTGCCGCTCATCAGCGCGGGGGGCTCCTCGCTCACGCTGCTGCTGACCGCGCTCGGGGTGCTGCTGAACGTTTCGAGGTTCGCGAGATAGGCTTTTGTCACACTTCCGCCTGCGGAACATACCATAACGTATGACTGTGACGTCGGAAGCGAAGCGCACCGAGATCACGCGTCGTTTTCAGTCAAGGAGGTACGGCCTATGAATCAATGGATCGACGAACTGCGCAAGAAGGGCGTCGGCGAGATCCTGACGGAGGAGGCGCTGGCGCCTCATACGACCTGGAAGATCGGCGGACCCGCCGACGTGCTCGTCATTCCTTCCGGCAAGGTGGAATTGGCGGCGACGATCGAGATCCTGTATCGGAACGGCGTTCCGTGGACGGCGCTAGGGCGCGGCTCGAATGTGCTCGTGTCCGACCGGGGCATCCGCGGGGCCGTGATCAAGCTTGGCGACGCGTTCGACTATGCTCGCTTCGAGGGCGAGCGGGTCGTCGCGGGCGGCGCGTATTCGTTCATTAAGCTGTCGGTGACGGCCGGCAAGGAAGGTCTCACGGGCCTGGAATTCGCAGGGGGCATTCCGGGCAGCGTGGGCGGCGCCGTCTACATGAACGCAGGAGCGATGGCTTCCGACGTCTCACGCATCTTGAACTCCGCCGAAGTCGTGTTGGATAACGGGGAATTGGCCGTGTGGAACCGCGAGGATTTCCGCTTCGCGTATCGCCATTCGGCGCTGCACGCCAGCAAGGCGATCGTGACGGAGGCGGAATTCCGCCTCGCGTACGGCGACCGCCGCGAGATCGCCGCCGCCATGGCGGCTTATAAAGATCGCCGCAAACGGACGCAGCCGCTGAGCGCGGCTTGCGCGGGGAGCGTCTTCCGGAATCCGGAAGGCCACCACGCCGCGAAGCTGATCGAAGAAGCGGGTTTGAAGGGGCTACGCGTCGGCGGCGCCGAAGTATCGACGCTGCACGCCAATTTCATCGTGAACACCGGACACGCGACGGCGGAAGACGTGCTCACCTTAATCAAGCGCATCCAACGGACGGTAGAAGACCGAACGGGAATTCGGCTTGTGCCGGAAGTATTGGAGGTCGGTGAGCGCTAATTCCGGAGGTGGGACTTTGGAGAAGTTAGTAATCGACGGCGGCCGGCCTCTGCAGGGAACGGTGCGGATCGAAGGAGCGAAGAACGCGGCGCTGCCGATCTTAGCGGCCTCCTTGCTTTCGAACGGCAAAGTGTCGATCGACAACGTGCCGGATTTGCTCGATATCCATGTCATGCTCGATATTTTGCGTTCGCTCGGACTCGAGGCGACGCTCGTCGGCAAGACGGCGTCGGTGGACGCGACGAACGTGCGGACGACGGAAATCCCGGAGACGCTAATGAGCCGGATGCGTTCTTCCATCTTCCTGATGGGGCCGCTACTCGCTCGATTCGGCGAAGTGACGATTTCCCAACCGGGCGGATGCGCCATCGGAGAACGGAAAATCGACCTGCATTTGAACGGCTTGAGAGCGCTTGGCGCGAAGGTGACGGAAACCGAAAGCCGGGTCGTGTGCCAGGCGCAACGATTGAAGGGCGCCGATATCGTACTCGATTACCCGAGCGTCGGCGCGACGGAAAACCTGATGATGGCCGCCGTGACGGCGGAAGGCATCACCACGATTTCGAACGCGGCGCGCGAGCCGGAGATCGCCGATCTGCAGCTGTTCCTGAATCGGATGGGAGCGAAGATTATCGGCGCGGGCACGGACACGATCACGATCGAGGGCGTCGAACGCCTCTCCCCCTGCGAGCACCGCGTCATCTCCGACCGGATCGTCGCCGGTACGCTCATGGTCGCCGCCGCGGCGACGCGCGGCAACGTGACGCTGGAAGGCGTCGTGCCGAGTCACCTCACGTCGGTCATTCACGCGATGCGCAGGGCGGGTATCCAAATCGCGATCGACGGTGATATAATGAACGTAATCGGCGTCGGGCGACCGAAGGCCGTCGAACGGATCGTCACGAGCCCGTATCCGTCGTTCCCGACGGATTTGCAAGCGCAGATGATGGTGCTGCTCGCCTTGGCCGACGGACTCAGCGTCATGAAGGAAACCGTGTTCGAAGGCCGGTTCAAGCATGTGAACGAACTGTCGGTCATGGGCGCGGACATTCGCGTCGACATGAATTCCGCGTTCATCCGCGGCGTGCCTCGATTGTACGGGGCGACGGTCGAAGCGACGGATTTGCGCGCGGGCGCCGCGCTCGTCATCGCAGGCCTCGCGGCCAACGGCCGCACGGTCATCGAACAGATTCATCACATCGACCGGGGCTACGAATCGATCGAGACGACGTTCCGCCGACTGGGCGGGCGCATCGAGCGCACCTCGACGGTGGCGACGAACCGGATCGCCAGCTCTATGTAATGATCGTTACCATATGCGAGGTTGACGCACGTCCCTTCCGGACCCGGAGGGGACTGTCTTATTGCAGGAATTGGGACAAACTGGGATGTAAGGCGGTGTGTACCCTTGCCGGGAATGGAGCCGATGCCCGTCGTCCGCGGCGAACGTCCGCGCCGGAGAGGCAACCGGAAGCTGTTGTTCTTTTTGTTCGTCTTTTTCATCGCGCTGCTCGGCGTATTATTCTTTCAGTCATCGTTCAGTAAAATTCATCAAATCGTAGTGGAAGGGAATCGGCTGCTTACGAAGGAACAAATTATCGAAGCCGCGGGCATTGCTGTAGGGGATCATTTCTTTGCGGTCGGCGGCGGAGAAATCGACGAGCGCGTATCGCGGCTCGGCGCGGCGGAGCAGGTCGTCACGACCAAACGGTTTCCCGGTACGATCACGATCGCCGTTAAAGAATACCCCGTCGTCGCGCTCGAATTGACGGAAGGCGGCGAAATCGCGGGCATTCTGAAGAACGCGACGTCCGTGCCGTACGGCAACGTCGAGAATGCCGCTTCCAGACCGGTTCTTTCCGGATGGAAAGACGGCGAGGCGAAGCGGCGATTGACGGAGACGCTCGCCGCGATCCCGCAAGAGCATCTCCAGGACGTGTCGGAGATTCGCCCGAGTCCGACCGAGTCATTCCCGGATCGAATCGTGCTGTACACGAGATCTCGCTATGAAGTGCTGACGCGGATATCGTATTTGGCGGAGAAAATATCGCTACTCGACGATTATGTATATGATTTGCGAAACGAGGATAGAACGTCCGGTCGGATCGTCTTGATGGATACGAATTACGCGGAAGCGCTCGACGGCGCCGCGGACGGGTCGACTTCGGAAGGCGAAGGGGAGACGTCGGAATCGCGATAAATCCTCACTATCCAATCGATGGCGAACATGTTAAAATTGTTTTTATGGATTTTTCGGCATTTTTCACAAAAGTTTTCAGAACGCCGACCGAAAGCGACTTTCAATTTATTTTGTTCATTAACAAAAAGACTAGGCAAAAAAAGAGGGAATCGAGCGAGCGTGTGGAATATGTATAAAGTTCTTTTCTATTTTCGTACGAAGTCTTTACCATTGCGGGAGGTGCCAACGCTTTGAGCGGCAACGACATCATTGTGAGCTTGGACATCGGAACGTCCAAAGTCCGCGCCATCATCGGGGAAGTGACAGGCGGCTCCATCAATATCGTAGGCGTCGGCTCCGCCGACTCCGAAGGTATCCGAAAGGGAGCAATCGTTGATATAGATCAAACGGTGCAATCGATTAAGAGCGCCGTCGATCATTCCGAGCGGATGGTCGGCGTTACGATATCGGAGGTATTCGTCGGCATCGCCGGCAATCACATTCAGCTGCAGTCGAGCCACGGCGTCGTCGCGGTATCCAACGAGGATCGCGAGATCGGGGGCGAGGACATCGATCGCGTGCTGCAAGCCGCCAAGGTCATCGCCTTGCCGCCGGAGCGGGAAATTATCGGCATCGTTCCGAAGCAGTACATCGTCGACGGTCTGGAAGGGATTCATGACCCTAGGGGCATGATCGGCGTCCGGCTCGAGGTGGAAGCGATCGTCATTACCGGAGCGAAGACGGCGATACATAACCTGATCCGCTGCGTGGAGAAGGCGGAGCTGAAGGTGGCGGGACTCATCTTGATGCCGCTGGCGGCCGGTCATCTCGCCCTGTCGAAGGATGAAAAAAATCTTGGCACCGTGCTCGTCGATATCGGGGCGGGCGCTACGACGATTTCGATATTCGAAAACGGCACCATCACCTCGACGGCGTCGCTTCCGATCGGCGGGGAGTACGTCTCGAACGACATCACGATCGGTCTTCGGACGCAGCTGGAAATCGCGGAGAAGATTAAGCTGAAATACGGCTGCGCATCGATTCCGGACGCGGATCCCGGAACGACCTTCAAGGTGACGCGTATCGGCAGCAACGTCGAGAAGGAATTTTCGCAGGCGGACCTCGCCAGCATCATCGAACCGCGGATGCAAGAGATCTTCGAGCTGATCAAAGCCGAAGTGAAGCGGATGAAGCCGGGAGGCGAGCTGGCGGGCGGTTACGTGCTGACCGGCGGCGCCGTCTCGATGCCGGCGGTGCTGGCGGTTGCGCAATCGGTGCTCGACACGTCGGTGCGGATCGCATCGCCGGACTTCATCGGCGTGCGGGAGCCGGCATACGCGAGCGGCGTGGGCGTCATCTCCTATGTCGCTAAGTTTTTGCGCACGCGCAGCACGGTTTCCGTCAAGGCGTCTACGGGACGCAAAGCCGCATCTGCCAATAAACCGAGTTTGATCGAACGGATAAAAAATTTGTTCAGTGAGTTCATCTAGGGCCAAGGGGGACCTTTCATGTTAGAATTCGATCTCGACATGGACCAATTAGCGCATATTAAAGTCATCGGCGTCGGCGGCGGCGGCAGCAACGCCGTCAACCGAATGATCGATAACGGCGTTAAGGGCGTCGAATTTATTACGGTGAATACGGATGCGCAGGCGCTCAATCTGGCAAAGTCGGAAGCGAAGCTCCAAATCGGGGATAAACTGACGCGCGGCCTCGGCGCAGGAGCGAATCCGGACGTCGGCAAGAAGGCGGCGGAAGAATCGAAAGAGCTGATCGTGAACGCGCTGAAGGGCGCGGATTTGGTATTCGTCACGGCGGGCATGGGCGGCGGCACGGGCACGGGCGCGGCGCCGGTCATCGCCGACATCGCGCGCGAATGCGGCGCGCTGACGGTCGGCGTCGTCACGCGGCCGTTCACGTTCGAAGGCCGTAAGCGGCAGGCGCAGGCGGAGCTCGGCATCGCGGCGCTGAAGGAGAAGGTCGATACGCTGATCGTCATCCCGAACGACCGGCTGCTCGAGATCGTCGATAAGAAGACGCCGATGTTGGAGGCGTTCCGCGAAGCGGACAACGTGCTTCGCCAAGGCGTGCAAGGCATCTCGGACTTGATTATGGTTCCTGGCCTCATTAACCTCGACTTCGCGGACGTGAAGACGATCATGACCGAGCGCGGCTCCGCGCTCATGGGCATCGGCCGCGCGAGCGGCGAAAACCGCGCGGCGGAAGCCGCGAAGCGGGCGATCATGAGCCCGCTGCTCGAGACGTCGATCGACGGCGCGCGCGGCGTCATCATGAATATCACCGGCGGCATTGACCTCAGCTTGTACGAGGTGAACGAAGCGGCGGAAATCGTCATCGCCGCGACCGACCCGGAGGTCAACATGATCTTCGGCGCGATCATTGACGAATCGTTGAAGGAAGAAATCAAAGTGACCGTCATCGCGACGGGCTTCGAGCATAAGCCGCATACGCCGGCGCCGGCGACGCGTCGTCCCGGCGTCGCGGCCGAGCCGGAGCGCCATACGCCGAACGTTCGTCCGTTCAGCGGCGGTAATGCGCCGAGCGGCGACCAACTGGACATTCCGACGTTCCTGCGGAATCGAAACAAGAACTTCTTGGACGACTAAGACGACGGTCGCCCTTGGCCGTAAGCCTCACCCTGGCGGGTGGGGCTTTTTTTTTTTGTAGTCGTTGACTCGCCAGTTTGTCATCGTCGGGCTAGAGAGGGAGGGGGAGTGTTGTTCCCGGACTCCTTACGAGGGTTATCCCATCGGATCAGAATTGAGTAGGGAGGATTCGCGATAACTTATGCTGCGCGATCCACGGACTATGCGGCAAGTGTGCGTTTTCGTCTGAACATGCGCGACACCTCGGTTTGCATAGTGCATCCGACGATCCGCTCGAATGAATCATGGCCTTGCAGCAACGCGTTGAGTCTGAAGCAATATTCGTCCAAGTAGTATTCCAGATATCGACGGCTAACCCCGTGGAATACGCGGTTTATCCATTGCACGGCCTGACGAAACATCGCCGGCAGCTCCGGATGTCTGCAGAAAGGGATATGCCGAAGAATATGAACGGGACGGTCCGTACGGACATGCCGGTTCCGATACGCCTCCTCGTCGAGGCGGCGTAGGGTGAAGTCCGCGTAATGTTCGGGCGGGATCGGTTTCATTTTCATATAGGTAAGGATGTTGTTGTCGCTGTAGGCCATTCCGACGATGACCGGAACTCGCAAGGGATGAGTGATGAAAGGACGAAGCCGCTTCGCTTCATAATAACCGACTCCGGCTTCGACTCGTCCGGTTAACGGCAGTTCGCTATCCATCGCGTGGAGCGACTGACGGAGCTTGCGCAGCATGGACCAAGCGGTCTTATAGGTGACTTGGATCTTCGTCATCAGTTGAACCGCGTTAATGCTGTGCAACCGAGACATGGCTTGAATCGCCGCTGCCCACTTCTCGAGCGGCGTCCGGCTCTTCTCCAACACGGTACCCGCTTTCAGGGAGGTTTGATGCCGGCACTGTTTGCATTGGTACAGAGGGAGTGACCGACCGTGCACCGTATAAGCGTGGGGATGCAGACATTTTGGGCAGCGGAAGCCGTCCGGCCACTTCAGCCGATAGAAAAAGTCGATCAGTTCATTCATGGAAACACATCCCGACAGGAACGTTTGTTCTTAATTCATCATACCAAACGAACGTTCGCAAAACAAGGCTGTTTGATCGGTTTTCTATGCAGTTTTTGATAATTCTGCGAGTCGTAGAAACCTAGCAATAGTACCTCACTAATAGTACCTCGCGCTGAGGCGAGGGGATAACCAGAGGAAGGTGGAGTGGAGGGATATAGCATATATGAACGTTGCTGACCCAATGGGATAACGCTGCTAAGGGACCGTGGGACGGCACACAGCTGCCCGCGCGGTCCGTGAAGGGGCACGCCAAGCCGCCGCCCGCACCCTAGCGGTGACGATTCGGCGGCAAACTCCAACGATGATCCAATCGACAGCCGTCGACCGACGCGTTCGACAAAAGAAGCGACCGTTTTACAGCGGGTTTAGACAGACTTTGGAAGGGGAGTTCGATATACTAGCTTTCGTGGACGATAGAAGCGTTCGTCCCGACCGACGAGCGGGCAACGGAGGAAGAACGCATGGTCGTATACGTGGACATCGTATTTTTGACGAACTTCGTCCTCGACTTCGCGATGCTCCTGGCGGCCGCGAAGGTGCGCAACGCAAAGCCCTCGCTCTGGCGAGTCGGATTCGCTTCCGCGATCGGCGCCTCGTACGTGTTGTTAATGTTCGTCCCGGCGCTCGCGGTGTTCTACACATTTGTAGTTAAATGTTTATTTTCGGCCGTAATGATTATGACAGCTTTCGGCTACAAAAGTTTCTCCCGTTTCGCGGGGCTGTTGGCCGCGTTCTACGCGGTGAACGCGGCGGCGGCGGGGACGATCGTCGGCTTTCATTATATGCTTCAGTCGTCCGGCGAAGTATGGAGCGGGATTTTGTTTTCGCAAACCGGAGGCTACCATTACGCTTTAGGCGTATCGTTATGGCTCGTCGTCGGCGGCGGGGCGGTCGGCGCGGTACTGTTCCGCAAGGTGAACGCGGGAGCGAAGCGCAAGGAGCAGAAGGCCGAGTTCATCGCCGAGGTGGAGGTTCGCATCGGAGATGAGGCGTACCGTTGCGCAGGCTTGATCGATACGGGCAATCACCTGTACGACCCATTAACCCGCACCCCCGTCATGGTGCTCGAGGCGTCCGTCTGGAAGGACATAATTCCGGAGACGTGGCTCCGGGCGATCCGCGCGGACGAGGCGGACCGAGTCGTACAGTTTCTAAGCGAGGACCCGTACGCAGCGTCGGATGCGGCAGCCGGCGCGGAGCGCCCGACGGAAGATGCTTTCCCCTGGCGCGAACGCATCCGGCTCGTGCCGTACCGCGGCATTAACGGAAGCGCCAGATTTATGCTGGCGGTCAAGCCCGACGCGGTGACGATCCGCCAAGGCGAGAAGGCGACGACGTCGTCGAAGGTGTTCGTCGGCATCGAGGGCGGAACGCTCAGCGCGGACGGAGCCTATCAAGCGATCATTCACCCGGCCTTGGTCTCCTAACGAAACCGAGTGTCGCAACATAGAAAAACCGAGGAGGAAAATGGCTTATGCTGTTACGATGGAAGTTGACGATGACGATATGGTACTACCGCCTGTTGTTCCTGCTTCGGCTCAAGGGCGAAGAAATTTATTATATCGGCGGAAGCGAAGCGCTGCCCCCGCCGCTTACGAGAGAAGAAGAAGAGTTTCTGCTTGCGAAGCTGACGACGGGCGACGCGGCCATCCGGTCGATGCTCATCGAACGCAACCTGCGACTGGTCGTATACATTGCGCGGAAGTTCGAAAATACGGGCATCAACATCGAGGATCTCGTATCGATCGGGACGATCGGTCTCATCAAAGCGGTCAACACGTTCGATCCGGAGAAGAAGATCAAACTCGCTACCTACGCTTCCCGGTGCATCGAGAACGAAATTCTGATGTACTTGCGACGCAACAGCAAGATCCGGACGGAGGTCTCGTTCGACGAACCGCTCAACATCGATTGGGACGGCAACGAGCTGCTCCTCTCCGACGTGCTCGGCACGGAGAACGACACGATCTACCGCAATATCGAGGAGCAGGTCGATCGGAAGCTGCTGCATAAGGCGCTCGACAAGCTGACCGAGCGGGAACGGATCATTATGGAGCTTCGCTTCGGCCTGCAGGACGGGGAAGAGAAGACGCAGAAGGACGTCGCGGACTTGCTCGGCATCTCGCAATCGTACATTTCCAGGTTGGAAAAACGCATTATCAAACGGCTTCGCAAAGAGTTCAATAAGATGGTGTAGCCCGCCGACTCGGCGGGCTTGACTTTTTTCTGGGAGTTGTTCAAGAATATTCTCCCACCTCTCGGAGATAATGTTCATTAATGTCTCTCCTTGGGAGGTATTTACGCATGA
>JAPSKX010000307.1 GCA_031181325.1 Paenibacillus sp. | reverse complement strand
TCTGCTGCGTCCGCGGAGGCGGCCCCGACTTCGTATTTATGGGGCGCCGCAACCGCAGTTCAGCACCGGCCGCCGCGCCGCCGTCGCTTCGTCCAAGCGCCTGACGTTCGTCGTATACGGCGCATTCTTCACCAGCTCGGGGTTCGTCTTCGCTTCCTCGACGATGCGAAGCAGCGCGTCGGCGAACGCGTCGAGCGTCTCCTTGCTTTCGGTCTCGGTCGGCTCGATCATAAGACATTCCTCGACGTTAAGCGGGAAGTAGATCGTCGGCGGATGATACCCGAAATCCAGCAGCCGCTTGGCGACGTCCAGCGTGCGTACGCCGGTCTCGGCTTTCAGCGACTTGCCCGACAGCACGAATTCGTGCTTGCAGATGCGGTCGTACGGCACGTCGAACGCGGGGGCGAGGCGGCGGAGCAAGTAATTCGCGTTCAGCACCGCGAGCTCGGAGACGCGGCGCAAGCCGTCCGGCCCGAGCGTTCCGATATACGCATACGCGCGGACGAGAATGCCGAAGTTGCCGTAGAACGCCTTCACGCGGCCGATCGACGCCGGCCGGTCGCCGTCGAAGAAGTACGTGCCGTCTGCCCGACGCCCGACCGTCGGCGTCGGCAGGAACGGAGCGAGATGCGCCTTCACGCCGACCGGACCCGCCCCCGGACCGCCCCCGCCGTGCGGGGTGCTCATCGTCTTATGCAGGTTCAGGTGCACGACGTCGAAGCCCATGTCGCCGGGCCGGGCGATCCCGAGAATGGCGTTCGAGTTGGCGCCGTCGTAGTACAGCTGCCCGCCGGCGTCGTGCACGATCGCGGCGATCTCCTCGATGCGTTCCTCGAACAAGCCGAGCGTGTTCGGATTCGTCAGCATGAGCGCCGCCGTATCCGGACCGACCGCCGCCCGCAATGCGTCGAGGTCGACGAGGCCGCGCGCGTCCGACGGGATCGTCACCGTCTCGAATCCGGCCGCCGTCGCGCTCGCCGGATTCGTGCCGTGGGACGAATCCGGCACGAGCACCTTCGTCCTCGTCTCGCCGCGGCTTTCATGGTACGCCCGGATGAGCATTAGGCCGGTAAATTCGCCGTGGGCGCCGGCCGCCGGCTGCAGCGTCACCCGATCCATCCCGGTAATGGCCGCGAGATCGCGCTGCAGCGCGTAGAGCAGCTCGAGCGCGCCTTGGATCGACGATTCGCTCTGGTACGGATGGAGGCGCGCGAATCCGGGGAGCCGCGCGACGTCCTCGTTTACCTTCGGGTTATACTTCATCGTGCAAGATCCGAGCGGATAGAAACCGTTGTCGACGCCGAAGTTGCGCCGCGATAACGCCGTATAATGACGGACGACGTCGACCTCGTACAGCTCGGGCAGCGCCGGCGGCTCGGGACGCAAGTGGGCGGCCGGAATCAGCTCTTCGAGCGGCGTCTCGGGCACGTCGCAGTCGGGCAGCGAATACGCGATGCGCCCCGGCGCGCTGCGCTCGAACACGAGCGGCATCTCATGGTTTGTCATCGAACGATCGCCTCCTTCATAGCGCACGCGAACGCGTCGATCTCTTCCTTCGTCCGCTGCTCGGTGACGGCGACGAGCAGGCAGCCGGAGAGCGCGGGATCGTCGCGCTCCAGCTCATAACCGCCTATGAAGCCGACGGCGAGCAGCCGTTCGTTGATCTCACGCACGGACGGCGCGCCGTCCGGCAGACGCAGGACGAATTCGTTGAAGAACGTGGAGGCGAAGCGAAGCGCTCCCCCTGTCGCCGCCGCGAGACGGTCAGCGGCGTAGTGCGCCTTCCGGATGTTGAGGACCGCGACGTCCCGCATGCCCTGCGCCCCCATGACGGACAAATAGATGGAAGCGCACAGGGCGAGCAGCGCCTGGTTCGAGCAGATGTTGGAGGTCGCTTTCTCCCTGCGAATATGCTGCTCGCGCGCTTGCAGCGTCAAGACGAAGCCGCGCTTCCCGTCCCGGTCGATCGTCTGTCCGACGAGCCGGCCGGGGATACGCCGCATGAGCGGTTCGCCGACGGCAAAGTAGCCGCAGGTGGGACCGCCGAGCGAAGGAGCGATGCCGAGCGGCTGCGCATCGCCGACGACGATGTCGGCGCCGAGCTTCCCAGGCGGCTGCAGCGCGCCGAGCGACAACGGATTGGCGCTGACGACGAGCAGCGCGCCTGCCTTGTGCGCGGCATCCGCCAACGCCGCGACGTCCTCGATGCACCCGAAGAAGTTCGGGGATTGGAGCATGACGGCCGCGGGGGCGTCCCCGTCGCCCAACGCGGCGCCGAGCGCGGCCGCGTCGGTGACGCCGGCCGCGGCCGCGGGAACGATCGCGAGCTCCAGACCGAGACCGCGCGCCGTCGTCGCCAATACCTGCCGCGATTCCGGGTGCACGGCGCCGGAGACGACGAGGCGCTTCCGCTTCGTCGCGCCGGCCGCGAGCGCCCCGGCCTCGGCGAAGGCGGTCGCGCCGTCGTACATGCTCGCGTTGGCGACGGGGAGACCGGTCAGCTCGCAAATGAACGACTGAAATTCGAAGATGGCCTGCAGCTCGCCCTGCGACAGCTCCGGCTGATACGGCGTGTACGCCGTATAAAACTCGGCGCGCGACGCGAGATGTTGGACGACGACGGGAATGTGATGATCGTAGATACCTGCGCCTAGAAAGCTGATGAACGAATCCAGGTCCGCGTTCCGGGCGGACAGCGCCTTCATGTGACGAAGCAGCGCCCCTTCGGGGAGCGCCTCCGACACGTCGAGCCTTCCCCGGAACCGAACCGACGCCGGGACGTCCGCGAACAGCGCTTCGATCGAATCGACGCCGATCGAAGCCAGCATCGCGCGTTCGTCCTCCGCCGTCGCGGGCAAGTACCGATGGTTCGCCATATGCGCTACACTCCTCTCCAAGCAGATTTTCTCGCTTCGCGCTTATAGAACGGCGTCTCGACGACCTTCGCGAGCAAGCGCCTGCCCCGTACGTCGACGTACAGCTCCTCGCCAGTCGCCGCGCAGGCCGCATCGACGAGGGCGAGGCCGAGGCTGCGTCGCAGCGTCGGCGACTGCGTCCCGCTCGTCACCACGCCGATGCGAGCGCCGTTCGCGGCATAGACGCCGTACTCCGCGCGCGGAATGCCGCGGTCGACCATCTCGAGGCCGACGAGCCGGCGCGGCGGGCCGGACGTCTGCTGCGCGGCGAGCGCCTCGCGGCCGATGAAGTCGCCCTTCGCGAGCTTCACGAACGAGCCGAGCCCGGCCTCGAGCGGCGATATCGTCGGCGACAGCTCTTGGCCGTAAAGCGGGAACCCCGCCTCGAAGCGCAGCGTGTCCCGCGCCCCGAGACCGACCGGCGCGAGGCCGTACGGCGCTCCCGCGGCAAGCAAGGCGCTCCAGACGGCGGCGGCGCCTGCGACGGGGACATACAGCTCGAAGCCGTCCTCGCCGGTGTAGCCGGTGCGCGACGCGA
>JAPSKX010000306.1 GCA_031181325.1 Paenibacillus sp. | reverse complement strand
GGCAGAAGCAGTCGCGGATCAACTCGCACTTGAACGAAAGCATTCAAGGCGTCAAGGTAACGCAGGCGTACACGCAGGAAAAGGAGAACATGGCGTTCTTCGACATGATGAACACCAGCAACCGGAAGGCGTGGGACCTCGCTTCGCTGATGAACCAAGCGTTCAACCCGCTCATCGAAATCACGGCGGGCGTCGGCTCGTTCATCCTGTTTTTCTACGGCGCTTACTTGATTCAGCAGGACGCGCTTACGATCGGGATGCTGCTCGCGTTCGCGACGTACGTCGGCAACTTCTGGGAGCCGATCAACCGTCTTGGACAGATGTATTCGCAGCTGCTGATCGCGATGGCGTCCTCGGAGCGGATCTTCGAATTCATCGACGAGGAGCCGACGGTCGGGGAGAAGCGGGAAGCGAAGGAGCTGCCGGCGATCAAGGGCGACATCTCGTTCCGCGACGTCGTGTTCGAATACGAGAAAAATCGCCCGGCGCTCAAGGGCGTGAGCCTCGAGGCGAAGGCGGGGCAGACGATCGCCCTCGTCGGACATACGGGCTCCGGCAAGAGCACGTTCATTAACCTGCTGTGCCGCTTCTATGATCCTGTGGGAGGGCAAGTGTGCATCGACGGCATCGACATTCGGGACGTGACGATCCAGAGCCTTCGTTCTCAGGTCGGCATCGTGCTTCAGGATACGTTCATCTTCTCGGGCACGATTCGAGACAATATCCGATTCGGCAAGCTGGACGCCACGAACGAGGAGATCGAGGAAGCCGCGAAGGCGGTCGGCGCGCACGACTTCATCGTCGGACTCCCGAACGGGTACGACACGCAGGTCGAGGAGCGCGGCAACGTGCTGTCGATGGGACAGCGGCAGCTGCTGTCGTTCGCGCGGGCGCTGCTCGCCGATCCGCGGGTGCTTATTCTCGACGAGGCGACCGCGAGCATCGACACGGAGACGGAAGCGAAGATCCAAGAGGCGCTCAAGAAGCTGCTGCACGGCCGGACGTCGTTCATTATCGCGCACCGGCTGTCGACGATTCGGGGCGCCGATCAGATCGTCGTGCTCGATCATGGCTGCATCGTCGAGCAGGGCGATCACGACGAGCTGATGCGTCGGCAGGGCTACTATTACGGCTTGATCGAAGCGCAGTACCGATTCTTGGAGGAAGTCAGTTAAGTCGCCTTCGGAGCGACGCGCGATCGGCCCGGGCATGGCGGCATGCTCGGGCTTTTTAGCGTCTATAGCGGCCGGTCGCGTAGTCGGAGTCGCTCCGATTATTTCGCCGAAAACGGCCTCGCGGCGGTCTGTAGTCGGAGTCGCTCCGATTATTTCGCCGAAAACGGCCTCGCGGCGGTCTGTAGTCGGAGTCGCTCCGACTATTTCGCCGGAATCGGCTTCGCGGCGGTCTGTAGCCGGAGTCGCTCCGACTATATCGCCGGAAAACGGCCTCGCGGCGGTCTGTAATCGGAGACGCTCCGACTATATCGCCGGAAAACGGCCTCGCCACGGTCAACCCCTCGGAATCGCGTCGGCGATTTCTCGGTTCGCGAGCGCCGGGACTGGCTGTCGAGCGGTTTTTCATGTATTCTGTTGCCTATCTTACCAATAGGAAAAGGACGGAGAATTGTATTATGCTTTCTACTCGAATCGAACGGCTCCAATCGATGCTGCGGACGCAAAGCCTCGACGGCTTCGTCGCGACGCATCCGATCGATATCTTTTACTTAACGGGAACGATGCAGAGCGGCTTTCTCGTCGTTCCGGCGGCGGGAGAGGCGGTGTTCTACGTGCGCCGCAGCATCGCCCGCGCGAAGGAAGAGTCCGCGTCGGTACGGATCGAGCCGCTCGGGAGCTTGAAGACGTGGAGAGAACGCGCAGCGGCGAACGCGCCGACGCTTGCCGGCGCGTGCACGCTCGCCGCCGCCTTCGACACGCTCGTCGTCGACGGTCTGGAGCGGCTGCGCGGCGCGCTGCCGGAAGCGACGTGGACGAACGGCGCGGCGCTTATCCGCACGCTGCGCATGGTGAAGGACGAGGCGGAGCTGTCGTGCATCCGCCGCGCGGCGAAGCTCGTCGACGAGGCGCTGGCCGAGGCGGTCCCGAAGCTCGTCCCCGGCATGCGGGAGATCGAGCTGCTCGCGGAGATCGAATACGCGCTGCGCCGCCGCGGCCATCTCGGAATCATGCGGGTGCGCGCGGCGGGCTCCGAGATCGTGACCGGCATCGCGGCGAGCGGCGCCGCCGTCGCGATGCCGTCCGCGTTCGACGGCCCGGCGGGCGGCGAAGGGCTGCATCCCGCCTTCTCGAAGGGGGCGGGATGGAGCCGGATCGAGCCGGGCGAACCGATACTGCTCGATATCGGCTGCAACGCCGACGGGTATGTCATCGACCAGACGCGCACCGCGGTCCTCGGCGAGCTGTCGGCCGACCTCGCAGCCGCATACGAGGCGTCGGAGACGATTCTGCGGGCGATCGAAACGCGATTGAAGCCCGGCGCGATCTGCGAGGAGCTGTACGAGCTCTCGCTGTCGCTCGCGGCCGAACTCGGGTACGCCGAGCATTACATGGGGTACGGCGCGGACGCGGTCAAGTTCGTCGGCCACGGCATCGGCCTCGAGATCGACGAATGGCCGGTGCTGGCGCGCGGGTTCCGCACGGCGCTCGAGCCCGGCATGGTGCTCGCGATCGAGCCGAAGTTTACGTACCCCGGCCGCGGCGTCGTCGGCATCGAAAATTCGTATGTCGTCACGGCGGACGGCTTCGAGAAGCTGACGACTTCTCGAGAGGGGCTTTGGAAATTGCCGGGTTGACAACAAGAAGGGCTGTCGCCGCGCGGACATTTTCGCGCAGGGACAGCCCTTCCTTCGTTATTCCGCCGGCGGCGTGAACGAACGCTTCGCGAATTCGGCGTCCATCATGAGGAACGCGTTCGAATCCTTTTCGATCAGCTTCAGCTTATGTACGATGTTGTCGAACAACGCTTCTTCCTCGACTTGCTCGTCGATGAACCACTTCAAGAACTGCATCGTCGCATGTTCGCGCTCGTTGAGGGCGAGATCGGCCAGGTTGTAGATGCGGCGCGTCACTTCTTTCTCATGCTCATAGCCCTTCTCGAACGCTTCCCGGATCGAAGCGAACTCGACGACCGGGTCCTTCATCCCCGTAACGACGGCCCGCTTGCCGAGCGTATTGATAAATCTATAGATCTTCATCGCATGAAACTTCTCTTCTTCGGCCTGCACCTCGAAGAAGTTCGCGTACCCGTCGAAGCTCTCCGCAGCGCAGTAGGAAGCCATCGACAAATAGGTCTGCGACGAGTAGAATTCGTAATTCATCTGCTCGTTTAACGCTTTCAGCAAGTTATCGCTTAACATAACGCTCGCCTCCCCGGTTTTGGTACTCATTGTACACGATGCGCCCGCCGACTTGCAAAAAACGTCCGAGATCAGGGCACTGTATTAATTAATTCGA
>JAPSKX010000091.1:3988-18216 GCA_031181325.1 Paenibacillus sp. | reverse complement strand
GTCGAGTATAAGGTCATGGCGGACAATTACGCGCAATCCGTCGACATCGCGTTCTCCAGTAAGCAAGCGCCCGACATCTTCCGGATCGATGCAGCCAATGTAACGACCTGGCAGAAGAAGGGGTACCTGGAGCCGATGGACGATTACATGAGCCCGGAGATGAAAGAGAAGTTCCAGAACCTTCTGATCGAGGAAAAGAATACGGTCGACGGCAAAGTATACACGCTGCCGAACATCGGACAATTTTGGCGTCTGATTTATAACGTCGATTTGTTCGAGAAGGCAGGGATCGCGGAACCGCCGAAGACGCTGGCCGAATTGGTCGACGCGGCCAAGAAAATCACCGAAGTCGGCAAGGCGGAAGGCGTCTACGGCTTCGCCGGCAACTTCAAGAGCAGCAGCGGCTTCGACCGCGTCGCCTACCCGGTCGGGTCGTTAAGCCATAACGCGGGAACGGAAGGGTTCAACTTCCAGACCGGCCAATTCGACTTCGGCATGTATAAGGAAGTCGCGCAGGCGCTTCGCCAGATGAAGCTGGACGGAAGCATGCTGCCCGGCACCGAATCGCTCGATATCGACCCGCTGCGGGCGCAGTTCGCGCAAGGCAAGATCGGCATGTACTTCAATCACTCCGGCGAGCCGGGCGTGTACAAGTTCCAATTCCCGACGGACATTCGTTGGGCGGGAGCGATGCCGCCGACGATCGACGGGACGCAGAACGGCGCGGTGCACGTCGTCGCGGGCAGCTATCTCGCGCTCAGCAAGGAATCGACGAACAAGGAATTGGCTTGGCAGCTTATCGAGATGATCTACAGCGACGACGTACAAGTTCCTTATCATGAGCAGGGCTACGGCGTATCCGTGCTTCCGTCCGTCAACGCCGTCGCGAAGGCGCCGGACGTTCCGAGCATCGAAGGCTTCCTACCGACGAAGCTCGACGCGATCTACCCGGCCTCGCCGCTCGTCATTACCGAGGGGCGCCTGGAAGGCGCGAAGAAGAGCGACGTCTTCAATCAATTCGTCTTCGACAGCGCCGAGATGAATTTGGACGAGGCGATCGTAGACCTGAACGCCCGGTACAACGCCGCGTTCGAGAAGTCGAAAGCGGCGGGAGACACGAACATCTCCGCGATGCCGGACTTCGACGCCGCGAAGCTGCAAGGCACGCTGGCCGAGTAATACGTTATTTCGAAAGACAAGCGCATGTCGAGAGCGCGCCGCAATGGCGGCGGACTCCGACATGCGCTTATTTCGCTATGCGAACGGAACGTCATTTTCCCCCCTCTGCATCGTCAGTTTCTCTATCACCGGACCGCAGCCTGTTTCTGTATAATGGGAGTACGGATATCATCTAGCGTCGTTAGGCAAGGGAGGAAAAATCGGGATGTTTTACACGGTAGAGAAGCTGCAGGCGCGCATCAACGAATTGGAACCGTACCGGTATCGCGACGGACGGGTCATCGATACATTTCGAATCCAACGGGACGAAGAGGGGCTCATCGGAGCGTATCCGCCGGAAGACGGCGAATGGGGTACGATCCGGATCGGCGACCGATGGAAGGGCCGCGACGCGTATTACTGGCTGGCCGCGGACGTCGACATTCCGGCGGAGTGGGCGGGAAAGAAAGCGTTCGGCCGGTTCTGTCTCGGACAAACCGGCGGAGGCACGAACAGCGGCTTCGAATCGCTGTTGTTCTTGAACGGAGAGCCGTATCAAGGCGTGGATTCGAATCACGAGGAAGTGCTGCTTCCGGAATCGGCGATCGGCCAAACCGTGCGGCTGCGCTTCCGGCTGTGGTCGGGGTTGGGCGGATATCAAAGCGGACGCGAGATGGAAAGCCGTCTGGAATTCGCATCGATCTGCTGGCTGGACGAGGCGTGCGACGATCTGTATTACACGGCAAGAGCGATGCTGGAGACGATCCGCCTGCTGGACGAAAGCCGCGCGGAACGGCATCAGCTGCTTGCGTTGCTGGATCGGGCGTTCTTGCGGCTCGACTGGAGCGAGCCCGGCGGCGGCGAGTTCTACGCTTCCGTCGCAAGCGCTCGCGACACGCTCCGGAACGGGCTGTCGTCGATGCCGAAGCTACACGCCGTCGTCGTGCAGTGCATCGGGCATACGCATATCGACGTCGCGTGGCTGTGGCGATTGAAGCATACGAGGGAGAAAGCGGCGAGATCGTTCTCAACGGTGCTCCGCTTAATGGAGGAATTCCCGGATTATATTTTTTTGCAAACTCAGCCGCAGCTGTACGAGTACATCAAGACCGATTATCCCGACCTCTACGAGAAAATTAAGGAGCGCGTGCGCGAAGGACGCTGGGAGGCCGGCGGCGCCATGTGGCTGGAGGCCGACTGCAACTTGTCTTCGGGGGAATCGTTAGTCAGGCAGCTGCTGTACGGCATCCGCTTCTTCCGGGAGGAGTTCGGCGTAGAGTGCAAATACCTCTGGCTCCCGGACGTATTCGGCTACAGCTGGGCGCTGCCGCAAATCTTGAAGAAATCCGGCATCGAATCGTTCATGACGACGAAGATCAGCTGGAACCAATATAACCGGATGCCGCACGACACGTTCCGGTGGCGGGGGATCGACGGGTCGGAAGTATTGACCCACTTCATTACGACGCCGGATCCCGGCGGCAACGAGGGCGCCTTCTATTACACGTATAACGGCATGGTTACGCCGTCCTCCGTCCAAGGCATATGGGAGGGCTACCGCGACAAGTCGATCAATACGTCGCTGCTGCTCGCGTACGGGTACGGCGACGGCGGCGGCGGCGTCAATCGCGAGATGCTCGAGATGCGCCGCAGGCTGGACGACATTCCGACGTTGCCTCGGGTCACGACCGGCCGCGCGGACGACTATTTCGAGGCGTTGCAGGAGACCGTCCGGAATACGGACGCGTACGTGCATACGTGGGACGGCGAGCTGTATTTAGAGCTGCATCGGGGCACGTACACGAGCCAGGCGTATAACAAGCGAATGAACCGGAAGCTGGAGCTGCTGTACCGGGAAACCGAGTGGCTGCAGGCGCTCAGCGGAATCGCGACGGGCGAGGGCCGCGCGGCGAACGCGAAGGAAGCGTCGGACTTGCTCGAAGGGTGGAAAATCATCCTGCGCAACCAGTTCCACGATATTATTCCGGGTTCCTCGATCCGAGAGGTATACGAGGACAGCCGGGTCGAATACGCGGAGGCGAAGCGCATCGGCGACGAGGCGCGGGAGCGGGCCGTCTCCCGGCTGACTTCGGATCGGGGAGAAGAGGGCTATGTCACGGTGTTTAACGGCGCGCCGTGGGAGCGATCCGATACCGTATGCATCCCGGCGGCAGCGGGAGAAACCTCGGCCGTACAATGGCTGGATTCGTCGGGTGCGCCGCTTGCGGCTCAGCTTGTCGGCGGACACTGGTGGGTCCGAGTCGAGCGGGTCGCGCCGATGGGGTATTCGGTCATTCGCCGCACATCGTCGGCAGCGCCGCAAGAACAAGCCCTGGCGGACCGCAAATTCGAAATCGGAGCGCAAGGGGTCCGAACCCCGCATTACGATATCGAATGGGACGCGAACGGAAGGCTGACGCGCTTGTATGACCGTGCGGAGCGCCGGGACGTATTGGCCGAAGGCGAGACGGGCAACCGCTTCGAGGTGTTCGAGGACAAGCCGAAGAGCAGGCACGAGGCTTGGGATATCGACATTTTCTATACGGAAAAGAAAGAAGAAGCGAGCGAACTGATTCGCGTCGAAACGACGGAATGCGGCCCGCTCGCCGCGATCGTTCGCTTCGAGTGGAAGTACCGCCGTTCGACGGTGACGCAGGAGATGGTGCTCTACGCCGACGACCGCCGAATCGACTTCCGCACGCGCGTCGACTGGCAGGAACGGAGGAAGCTGCTGAAGGTCGCGTTCCCGCTGCGCATTCGGGCGACGGAGGCGACGTACGATATTCAGTTCGGCAACGTGAAGCGACCGACGCATTGGAACACGAGCTGGGACTATGCCCGGTTCGAGACGGTCGGCCATCAATGGGCAGATCTCTCCGAGCGCGGATACGGCGTCAGTCTGATGAACGATTGCAAATACGGGTACGACGTGAAAGACCACGTTATGCGGCTCACGCTGATCAAGTCCGCGATGGTGCCCGACCCGACGGCCGATCAAGGCGAGCACGAATTTACGTATTCGCTCTTCCCGCATGCGGGAGATTGGTATGAAGGGGGCACGGTGCCTGCCGCGTGGTCGCTGAACAACCCGCTGACGTTCGCGGACGGAAGGCCGAGCAAAGATTCGTTCAGCTTGTTCCGTCCGTCCTGCGACCATGTCATGATCGACGCGGTGAAGAAAGCGGAGGATCGGGACGACGCGTACGTCTTGCGCGTTCATGAATTCGCGGGCATCCGCGGCGCGGTGGACATCGCGAGCGACGCGCGCATCGAAAGCTGGCAGGAATGCGACCTGCTGGAGCGGCCGATCGGAGACGTTCAGGACAAGGCTTCGATCCGAGTGTCGATAAAGCCATACGAGATCCGTACGTTTATCGTCCGGTTTCGCGACGAATAGAGAAGAGGGGGAATCGCCCTATGCCGGTGAAGAGGAAACCGAAATACGAGTATATGCCGCCCGCGAACGGGTTTCCCGAGTGGAACAATAACCCCGACATTTTCGAAGTGAACCGCATGCCCGCGCACGCTTCGTTCACGCCTTACGCGAATGCGGAAGAAGCGCTGGACGGCGAGCGGAACGTCTCGCGGAGGCTGAAGTCGCTGAACGGGAGCTGGAAATTCGCGTTCGCTCCGAATCCGGCTTCGCGGCCGGCGGACTTCTTCAAGGACGACTACGATTGCGGCGACTGGAAGGAGATCGCGGTTCCGGGGCATTGGCAGCTTCAAGGATACGACTACCCGCAATACGTGAACATTCGGTACCCCTGGTCCGAACGGGAACATATCGCGCCTCCCTTCGCGCCGACGGAATACAATCCCGTAGGGTCTTATGTGACGAGCTTTACGGTGCCCGAGGCTTGGGACGGGGATCCGGTGTTCTTGTCCTTCCAAGGCGTCGAATCGGCGTTCTACGTATGGGTGAACGGCGAATTCGTCGGGTACAGCGAAGATACGTTCACCCCGGCCGAGTTCGATATTACCGCAT
This sequence comes from Paenibacillus sp., assembly GCA_031181325.1. GTDB lineage: Bacteria > Bacillota > Bacilli > Paenibacillales > YIM-B00363 > Paenibacillus_AE. The sequence continues at coordinate 13,073 of JAPSKX010000091.1, read as the reverse complement.
ACCTGCGGGACGGCGACAACAAGCTCGCGGTAGAAGTGTATCGGTGGTGCGACGCGAGCTGGCTGGAAGACCAGGATTTCTGGCGTCTCAGCGGCATCTTCCGCGACGTGCTTTTGGTTTCGAAGCCCCCGGTCCATCTGTACGACTTCTTCGTGCGGACCGACTTGGACGCCGAGTACCGAGACGCGAAACTGGTCGTCGACGCAACGATCGGCAACTACGACGACGTCGATTGGGCCGAATACGCGTTGGTCGCGAAGCTGTATGCGCCCGACGGGCGGGTCGCGTTCGAGCGCCGGCACGCCGTCGCGGCCGAAACCTTGACGATAGAGGAGCGCATGATCGATCCGGAAAAGTGGAGCGCGGAGCGGCCGGCCTTATATACCCTTGTCTTGAGCTTGTTCAAGGGCGGGATCGAAGTCGAAGCCGCTAAGAGCAGAGTCGGATTCAGAGCCTTCGAATTGAAGGACGGGCTGATGCTGCTGAACGGCAAGCGCATCGTGTTCCGAGGCGTGAATCGGCATGAATTTTCTTGCGATACGGGCAGGGCGCTCGGCAAGGAAGACATGGTCCGAGACATTCTGCTCATGAAATCGCATAACATCGATTCGGTGCGGACGTCGCACTATCCGAATCAACCGATCTGGTACGATTTATGCGACGAATACGGATTATACGTCATCGACGAGACGAATTTGGAGACGCACGGCACATGGAATCCGAGGCAGGAGGGGCTGGGCGCGACCGTGCCCGGCAGCCGGCCGGAATGGAGAGAGAACGTCTTGGACCGCTGCCGTTCCATGCTGGAGCGGGACAAGAATCACCCGTGCATTCTGCTATGGTCGCTCGGCAACGAGTCGTTCGCAGGGGACAACTTCGTCGCGATGCACGATTGGCTGCGCGAACGGGATCCTTCGCGCCTCGTTCATTACGAAGGCGTGTTCCATTGGCGGGAGAGCGACGCCGCTTCGGACGTGGAGAGCCGGATGTACGCCCGGCCCGCCGACGTGGAGGCGTATGCCCAGAACAACCCCGCGAAGCCGTTCATCCTGTGCGAATACAGTCACGCGATGGGGAATTCTTGCGGCGGACTCCATGTGTACTGGGAATTGTTCGACCGATATCCCGTACTGCAGGGCGGCTTTATTTGGGATTGGGTGGATCAGGCGATCCGTACGAAGACGCCGGACGGGATCGAATACTTCGCTTACGGCGGCGACTTCGGCGAATCTCCCCACGACGGCAACTTCAGCGGGAACGGGCTCATCTTCGCGGATCGGACGATTACGCCCAAGCTGTTAGAGGTTAAGAAATGTTACCAGACGATCCGCTTCGAGATCGCCGATTGGAACGAGAAGACGGTGCGCCTCGTCAATCGGCAATTGTTCGCTTCCTTGGAGTCGTACGCGATCGAGTGGGAGCTGCTGATGAACGGCGAATCTCGAGAGAAGGGCTTGCTCGAGGTCGAGGCGGAGGCCGGCGAGTCCGTTACCGTTCAAGTTCCTTACGCGGACATCGTCGTCTCTTCCGCGACGGACGAGGCGGTGCTCGAGGTTCGATGCTTGCTGAAGCGCGATACGACGTGGGCCGAGGCCGGGCACGAGGTCGCCTTCGAGCAATTCCTCGTACCGGTAATGGCGGTGAAGGAAGTTCGGACGGGCGCTTCGCCTTGCGGACCGGTCGCGGTCCGAGACGACGGGGAAGAAACGTTGACCTTGGCAGGAGAACGGTTCGCCGTAAGGTTTAACAAGCGTACGGGCGAGCTTCGGTCGTACGAGGCGCAAGGAACGGAACTGCTCTCGTCTCCGATCGTGCCGTGCTTCTGGAGGCCGTATACGGACAATGACCGCGGCAACGGCCATATCGAACGGTGCGCCGCGTGGAAAGAAGCGTCGACGGACAAGAGGCTGCTCGGCTTCTCCTGGCGGGAAAACGGCGGGAACGTCCTCGTGGAATCGGCCTACGCGTTCCGTTCGGCCGGCGCTACCGTGTGCGTTCTCTCTTACGAGCTTCACGGGGACGGAAGCGTCGAGGCGCGGATGACGGTAACGCCGGACCGAGGCTTGCCGGAGATTCCGCAAGTGGGCGTCGCGTTCGAGATGGACCCGGCGTTCCGGCATCTCGCTTGGTACGGCAAGGGGCCCCACGAGTCGTATTGGGACCGCCAGACGGGGGCGAAGCTGGGGCGCTACGCGGGGACGGTGCAAGACCAATTCGTTCCGTATTTGCGGCCGCAGGAGTGCGGCAACAAGATGGACGTGCGGGAAGCGACCGTGTCCGATCCGGCGGGGCGGGGGCTTATCCTACGAGGCAACCCCAAAGTGGAGTTCAACGCGCTGCCGTATTCGACGGAGGAGCTCGAGCGCAGCGATCACGTATATAAGCTGCCTCAGAGCACTAGAACCGCTGTACGGATCAACGCGCATCAAATGGGCGTCGGGGGAGACGACAGCTGGGGCGCGCGCGCTCATCCGGAGTTCCGGCTGCCTTCGAACCGAACGTATCGGTTGGAATTTACGTTCGCGGGTCTTACCCTTTCCTAGTTGTATCGCCTCATCGCGGAGTCGAGCAAGTTTCGGCTCCGTTTTTAGTTTACATTAATTTGAAAAAGTGATATCATATAAGTATCAAATTGATGTGAAGGGGATATAAGCCATGAAAGAAATCGGCGCATGGAAGATGAACGGTTTCGCAGCGGTCCTGTTCGCCGTCGTATTGTTAGCCGCCGGAGCGTACGCGATGACGCTGGCGTCGTTCCTGCCGGTCGTCGGCGGGGCGTTGCTGATCGTCGCCTTCCTCATTCTTAGCTCGATTACGGTCGTGCAGCCGAACCAAGCGACGGTGCTGACGTTTTTCGGGGAATATAAGGGAACGGTGCGCGAGGACGGGTTCTGGATGGTGCTTCCGTTCGCGGCGCGGCAGAAGCTGTCGCTGCGGGTGCGGAACTTCAACAGCGCGAAGCTGAAGGTGAACGATATCGAAGGCAACCCGATCGAGATCGCGGCGGTCATCGTCTTCAAGGTGGTGGAGACGGCGAAGGCGAGCTTCGAGGTCGATAAATACGAACAGTTCGTCGAAATCCAGAGCGAGACCGCGCTTCGTCACGTGGCCAGCAAGTATCCGTACGACAACTTTACGGAGGACGGCATGTCGCTGCGCGGCAACGCCGACGAGGTGTCCGCGGAGCTGGCGCGGGAGCTGCAGAGCCGGCTGTCGGTCGCGGGCGTCGACGTGCTGGAGGCGCGTCTGACGCATCTGGCGTATTCGACGGAGATCGCGGGAGCGATGCTGCAGCGTCAGCAGGCGTCCGCCATTATCGCGGCGCGGCAGAAGATCGTCGAAGGCGCGGTCGGCATGGTGAAGGATGCGCTCGAGCAGCTGGAGCGGGACAGCGGCGTCGCGTTGGACCCCGAGCGCAAAGCGGCCATGGCGAACAATCTGATGGTCGCGATCGTCTCGGATCGTTCCGCGCAGCCTGTCATCAATACGGGCAGCATGTACTGATCTATGGCGGGGAAGAAGCAGTATCCGCTGCGCGTCGACGCGGCGATCTACGACGCTTTGGAGCGGTGGGCGGCCGACGAGTTCCGCAGCGTCAACGCGCATATCGAATTCGTGCTGAGAGACGCGCTGCGGCGCGCGGGACGGCTGCCCGGACCGCGGGGGCCGGGGGAGGCCCCGGCCGAGGGGACGGACGTTGCGACAGAGAACGAGTGAAGAGGGTACGGGGATGTATCGGATCTGGATCGTCGAAGACGATGCGAAGATCGCGGCGCTCGTCGCGTCGCATCTGACGAAGTACGGTTACGAGGCGCAAAGAATCGAAGCGTACGACGAGGTGAAGCGGCTGGTCGCGTCGAGCGAGCGGCCGCCGCATCTCGTCGTGCTCGACATTAACTTGCCGAAATACGACGGGTATTATCTGTGCCGGCAAATTCGGAGCGTGAGCAACGTTCCGATTTTGTTCTTGTCCGCGCGCGCCGGCGAGATGGATCAGGTGATGGCGATCGAGCACGGCGGGGACGACTACGTGACGAAGCCGTTCCATCTCGAGGTGCTGCTCGCCAAAATCCGGGGACTGCTGCGCCGCACGTACGGCGAATACGCATCGACTTCTTCCGGCGCCTCGCCGAGGGAAGACGTAGCCGAATATCAGGGGTTGTTCCTGGATATGTCGAAGCTGACGGCGGAATACGGCGGCCGGAGGACGGAGTTGACGCCGAAGGAGCTCCAGCTGATGAGCGCGTTGATGGCGAGTCCGGGCGAGCCGGTTTCCCGGGAGGCGCTGCTCGAACGGCTGTGGGACGACGTCCAATTCGTCGACGACAACACGCTGACCGTCAATGTGACGCGGATGCGCAAGAAGCTGGAAGCGCTCGAGACGCCGCATGCCATCGAGACGGTCCGCGGCGTCGGGTATCGTCTCGCCGCGAAGGGGGAGCCGGAATGAAGCTTCGGCATTTTCTCGGGGACAGAATCGGGTATATCGGTTTAATTCTCCTGAATACGCTTCTTGTCGCGGTGGTCGTTCAGCTCGACCTCGCCCGTCAAGGGGCGTCTTTGCTTGTCGGGAATGTGTTCTATATGGCGGTGTTGACCGGCGTCGGGCTGCTGGCGTATCTGACCTACGACTATGCTCGGAGCCGCCGGTATTACCGGGAGCTCGAGGCCGCCGCCCGCGAGGAGGGCGCGCTGGAGAACGCGCTGCTGCTTCGTTCGATGGCGACGCGGGAGCATCGGCTCGTTCGGCAGGCGCTGGAACGCGCGTATCGGTCGTACGCGGATGCGCTGTCGCTGTCGAAGCGGGCGCAGGAGCGGCAGCTGCACCAGCTGCAGCAGTGGGCGCACCAGATGAAGACGCCGATCGCCGTCATCGATCTGCTCGCGCAAGCGGAGCCGCCGGCGGGAGGCGGCCGATCGGATGCGATGGCGAGCGTCCGGGAGGAGGCCGAGCGGCTGAACGGGTACGTGTCGATGATGCTCGAGGCGGCGAGGCTCGAGCGGTTCGAGACGGACGTCCGCGTCCGGCGAGTCGACGCGGCCGCGGTCGCGCGCGCCGCGATTAACGAGTACCGCAGCGCCTGGATTCGGTACGGCGTGTTCCCGAAGCTGATCGCGGAGGAAGCGCCGTACTGGGTGGAGACCGACGAGAAGTGGGCGTCGTTCGTCTGCAAGCAGCTGCTCGGCAACGCGCTGAAATATTCCGCCGCGGGAGGCGCGACGCGCGTGGAGGTTCGGCTCTCGCGGGTCCCGGAGGGCGTGCGGCTCGAGGTATCTGACGAGGGCGTCGGCATCCCGCCGGAGGATGCGCCGCGCGTGTTCGAGCCGTTCTTCACGGGCGCGAACGGACGGCTCGTGCCCGAGTCGACCGGCATGGGGCTGTATGTGGCGAAGGAAGCGTGCGACCGGCTCGGTCATCGGCTGTCGATCGCGTCCCGCCCCGGGGAAGGAACGACGGCGAGCGTGTTGTTCGCCGATACGGGGGCGTTGTTTCGGGAGCCGCTCGGCAGGTGACAATATTGTAAGGATCCCCGACCGGATTGAAAGGTTGACGCATGGCGGCGCGGCGCGGCTCCTCCTATACTTGAAATATAGATTCGACTTTATGAGGAGGGGCCGCGATGGCAGTGCTGCATGCGGAACGATTATCGAAAACCTACGGCCGCGGCGCCGTTACGTATCAAGCGTTAGACGACTTCGACCTGACGGTGGAGGAAGGGGAATTCGTCGGGGTGATGGGGCCTTCGGGCAGCGGCAAGACGACGCTGCTGAACTTGCTGGCGACGATCGACAAGCCGACGGCGGGGACGCTGCGGATCGGCGGCGTCGATCCGGCGCGCATGTCGGCCAGCGAGCTCGCGTTGTTTCGGCGGAAGAAGCTCGGGTTCATCTTCCAAGACTTCAATCTGTTGGACACGCTGACCGTGAAAGAAAATATCATCCTGCCGCTGGCGCTCGACAAGACGAAGCCGAAGGAGATCGAACGTCGCGCGGGCGAGCTGGCGGCGATGCTCGGGATCGGGCAGACGCTGGACAAGCGGACGTACGAGGTGTCCGGGGGGCAGCTGCAGCGCGCCGCGATCGCGCGGGCGTTAATTCACGAGCCGGAGATCGTGCTGGCGGACGAATTGACCGGGAACCTGGATTCCAAGGCGGCGGGCGACGTCATGGAGGCGCTGCGCGACATGAACGAACGGCGCCGGGCGACGGTGCTGATGGTGACGCACGACCCGTTCGCCGCGAGCTTCTGCAAGCGGATCTTGTTCATTAAGGACGGCCGGCGGTTCGCGGAGCTGCGCGGCGGGGGCGGCGGTCGGCAGGCGTTCTTCCAAGAGATTCTCGATATGCTGAGCGTGTTGGGGGGTCATGCGCATGACGTTTCGCGCCCTCGCTCTACGTAACGTCCTCGGCGGCTGGCGGCGATACGCGGCGTTCCTGCTCAGCAGCGCGGCCGCCGTCGCGATCGCCTATCTCTTCGCCTCCTTCGTCGCGCATCCCGACGTCCGTTCCGGGCAAATCATCGGAGCCGCCGCCGTCGGTCAAGGACTGACCATCTGCTTGGTACTGATCGCGATCTTCTCCTTCTTCTTCGTGCTGTATTCGAGCTCGACGTTCTATAAGACGAGGCAAAAGGAGTTCGGGCTGCTTCAACTGCTCGGGATGACGCCTTGGCAAATCCGCAAGCTCGCCTTCCTCGAGCAGATGGTCGTCGCGATGCTGGCGATCGCGGCGGGACTCGGGTTCGGGGCGTTGTTTTCGAAGCTGTTTTATATGGGGATCGGGGAATTGCTGCGCACGGGCGCGCCGATCCGCTTCTTGATCGTATGGCCCGCCGCGCTCTGGACGGCGGCCGGCTTCGCCGCGCTGTTCTTCGCCGTCGCCGCGGCTTCGCTGCTCGGCATCGGCCGAAAGCCCGTGATCGAGCTGCTGCGCGCTTCGCGCAAGCCGAAGAAGCCGCCGATCGCTTCGGCCTGGCTGTCGGCTCTCGCGGTCGCCGCGTTGGGCGCCGGGTACGTTCTGGCGTATGTTTCGAACCTGCGCACGGCCCTCCTGCTAATGATGCCGGTTACCGGGCTCGTCGTGCTCGGGACGTACTTCTTCTTCACCCAAGGCAGCATCGCCGCGTTGGGACGGCTGATGCGGAGGCGTTCCTTCTATTGGAACGGCGTGCGGCTGTTGGCGTTGTCGCAGTTGTCTTTCCGGCTGAAGGACACGGCGCGGATGATGTTCTCCGTCTCGGTGCTGCTCGCGGTCGTCTTCACGGCGATCGGCACCGTGTACGTATTCCAACAAGACACGAAGGAAAAGTGGCTGGCCAGCGCTCCGTTCGCCTTCAGCGTCGAAGAGCAGGGGTTCGAGTCGCGGACCCGCGTCGATCCCGAAGCGTTGAACGCGCTGTTCGCGAAGCACGGCATCGAGCCGGAGCTCGAGACGCGCACGCCGCTGCTGGAGGCGCGCGCGAAAGCGAGCTTGTACGGCGACGGCGATTCGGAAGCGTCGTTGGTCGGAGAGTCGGCTTGGAACGAGCTCGCGGCCGGACTGGGATTGCCGCGTGCGAACATGGAGCCCGGCTCGACGTTGTTCGCGTATCCTTTCGAGGATGTGGCCGGGCCGCAAGACGAATTGGCCGGGAAGCGCATCGACTTCGCGCTTGCCTCCGGCACGGTATCGCTCGTCGCAGGCGGCACGATCTACGCGAACGCGACGAATCACGGGAAGCTGCTGTGGATCGTCGACGACGCGGACTTCGAAGCCGCTGACGCGCTTGCGATCGACGAGGACCGGACGGCGCTGTACGGCTACGATTGGAGCGGCTGGGAAGAGGACTCCGCCTTCGCCGAAGAAGCGTTGGAGCTGGTTGCGGCGGAGGATCCGCGTTACTATGTCCGAGATCGGATCCTCAACTTCTTAAGCTTCCAGCAGTTCGCGTCGCTGACGTTCTTCATCGGCGTGTTCGTCGGCGCCTTGTTCTTCTTCGCCGCCGGAAGCTTGCTGTACTTCAAGCAATTCACCGAGCTGGAGGAGGATCGGCAGACGTATCGCCAGCTGCTGCGCATCGGCGTGTCGCCGAAGGAGCTGCGCAGCCTCATCCGGACGCAGATCGGCGCGGTGTTCGGCATCCCGTTCCTCGTCGGCGCGGCGCATGCCGTGTTCGCCTACAAGATGCTGGGCAACTTGCTGCAGACGAGCGTCTGGGCGAGCGCCCTGAGCGTCGTCGCCGTCTTCGCGCTGCTGCAGCTGCTGTACTACGTCGCGACGGAGCGATCGTATATGCGGCAGCTCGGCATCGCCGAGGCGCGCTGAGGCGGGCGGGGTGCGTCGGCGGCGCCGCTGACCCGGAACGGGTCGGGGGCGGGCGCGCGCAGTGAAGGAGGCGTCTCCCTCTTGAACCGGCACGACCCGGACAAGTATAATAGGGTCAAGTGAAGCACACTTCGGACTTTTTCGAAGTGTGCTTTTTTCATTTTTACAAGGGGGGACGTTGGTATGCATCCGGAGTTGAGGCGATTCATCGATTCGTTCGAGCGCGAGGCGCGTGAGGAGGGAAGGCTGCGACACACGCTCGGACACGCCGAAACTCGATTTTTGGAACGCGTCTGGGGACCGTTCATGAACTTCAACTTCGAAGGGTTGAAGCCCGAGTATCCCTTCTTCGACTTCGAAGGCGGTCAGCGATTCGTCGATTTTTACTACTCTAGGGGACCGGTAAAGCTGATCATCGAAATTGACGGGTATACGACGCACGCGCAAGTGTCCAAAATCGAAATTCCGCGATCATCTCCGCAGACAGAATCGATTGATGTTCACGGGTTGGTTCCTATTGCGATTTACCGCGAATGAGGTGGAAGAGGACGAGGGATACTGCCAAGCGGAGCTGCTCAAGGCGATCGGGTATTGTTGGACGGCAACGACGGGTTCTCTTCCTCTTAGCGCAGGGGACGTACGGACGTATCGGAAGAAAACGATCGAACTATACGCCGTTAATCGGGGGGGGGGGGGTGGCGTGCAAAATTACGAAGGGTTAAGCGTAATTGCAAGGGGTTTAGCGTAAGAACGCCGAAAGGTTGTTTCAAAGGGCCGGATA
>JAPSKX010000091.1:0-3978 GCA_031181325.1 Paenibacillus sp. | reverse complement strand
CGGGTTAGCCGTACGACGGCGCAACGTTGGTTCGAACGGGCGGCTTCCGAAGGGCTGCTCCAGCCGTTGCGCCGAGGCAGTAAAGTGTACGGTTATAGGCTTTCGGAGGCAGGGAGCGGGTGAAAAGTGTATGGAATATATGTGGGACGCAGAAAAAGGACAGGCAGTGGCAGTTGTGCGGGAGTAGGATGCGGCGTTGCGGCAAATAAGGGACCGGGCAATCGGCAGTGTGTCTGAAGAGTGCGGCTTGGGTAACCGGAGGGCTGGGAGACGGGAGTGTACTCGAGGAGTGCGGCGTTGCGGCAAACAAGGGACCGGGCGGAAGGCGTGGTCGCGGTGCGCGGCTCGCGGACCAATCTGGCGGATGCGCGCATGGGAGACCCGAAACCTTTCCGCGGCGCATGGCGTCTATTAGGTACAACGAATCGGGAGGGTATTCCCTATGGAGCGAAGCTTCGGCAAGACGCTGCTGTTCGAAATTATGGCGGGGGCGCTGTCCGCGTTGCTGCTGTCGGTCGCGTTCGCGCTGCTGTCGATGCAAAATATCGAATTTCTGCAAGCGTATTTCTTTTACCTCGTGCTTACGGCGCCGGCGTTCCTCGTGCTCGGTCCGCCGATCTCCGCCGCGATCCGCATGGCCGGACGCTCGTACGGCGTCAATCTGCTCGCATACGCCTTGGCCGGCGCGGCGGCGATGTACGCGTATCTGGCGACCGTGCTGAACGGGCTTCAGGTACACGCGTCGAGAGACGCAGGGACGTTCCTCGCCATCGGCGCGGTCGCCGCGTTGTGCATGTACCACATCTCGCTCGCGCTGGAGCATTGGCGCATGCGTAACGCTAACGCCGGGGCGTAAGTCCCGTTCAAGAATCCCCCTTGAGAAGGGAGTCGACGACGTACAGGGGGAGCGGCACGGATGCATTTTCGGAAAACGATCCCCTCCGAGTCCGTTGCGGTCCAGCTCGCGGGAGGCGGGGCGGGCCCCCTTCCGCCTCGATGAGATCGGGCAAGACCGCGTCCGTCGCGCCGCTGGACGATAACGCACGACTTCGCGCCGTACCGCGGCAAGCCGGCGACGCTGACCGGCAAGGCGTACGGAACGGGCGGACGAACATTCCGCTCGGCTTGGCGGCGGACGCCTTCGACCTCGCCAAGTCGCGGGAGGATGCGGCGGGGACGGGCGTTTTCCGATAACGCATGCTTGCTTGGGCGAGATTTGGTACAATCGAAGAAAGTGCACTGTAAAGGTGGAAGCCGCATGACCTACGATTTCGATAAAGTGATCGACCGAAGAGGCACGGCCTCATACAAATGGGACCAACTGACGACCTTGTTCGGCGGAGAAGACGTGCTGCCGCTGTGGGTGGCGGACATGGACTTCGTCACCGCGAAGCCGATCGTCGAGGCGGTGACGCGCCGCGCCGAGAGCGGCATCTACGGATACACGATTCGGGACGAGGCGTGGACGCAGGCGATCCAGGGCTGGTATCGCCGCCGCCACGGCTGGGACATCGCGAAGGACGCGATCGTCATGAGCCCGAGCGTCGTGACGAGCTTGTCGCTGGCCGTCGAGCTGTTCTCCGAGCCGGGGGCGGGCGTGATCATTCAGACGCCGGTCTACTATCCGTTCTATGACGTCATCCGCAAGAACGGCCGGGAGGTGCTGAAGAATTCGCTGCGGATCGCCGAGGACACCGGCCTGTACGAGATGGACTTCGAGGGGCTGGAGGCGTACATGCGCGCCGGCGCGAAGCTGATGCTGCTGTGCAACCCGCATAATCCCGGCGGCCGGGTCTGGACGCGCGAGGAGCTGACGAAGCTCGCGGCGCTCGCGGCGCAGTACGGCGTCACCGTCGTGTCCGACGAAATTCACGGGGATCTCGTCTTCGCGCCGAACGCGTACACGCCGTACGCGTCGATCTGCGAGGAGGCGGCCGCCTCCTCGATCTCGCTGCTGGCGCCGACGAAGACGTTCAACCTGCCGGGCATCGGTTCGTCGCTCATCGTGGCGAACGATCCGGCGAAGCGGACGAAGCTGACGAATACGATCCACCGGCTGTCGCTGCATATGCAAAATCACTTCGCCCATTTCGCGACGATCGCGGCGTACAACGAGGGGGACGACTGGCTCGATCAGCTGCTGCCGTACGTGAAGGCGAACATCGACTACGCGACGGCGACGCTGCGGGATGCGGCGCCGATGCTGAAGGTCATGCCGCCGGAAGGCACGTACCTGCTCTGGATCGACGCGCGGGAGCTCGGGCTGCACGGCAAGCCGATGCAGCAGTTCATGAACGCGGACGCGAAGGTCGCGTTCAACGAAGGCTCGATGTTCGGCGACGAAGGCGCCGGCTGGGTGCGCATCAACTGCGCGTGCCCGCGGTCGACGCTCGAGGAAGCGCTGCGCCGGTTCGTCGGCGCGATCGAGCGCAAGGTCGCGGTGAAGTAGGGCCGGTATAGGCTTCGTCGAGCCGAAGGTTTGGTATATTTTCCAGAGAAGTCGCGCATGCTAACGGTATTCGAACAAGCGAGGACTTCCCATGGATCGCATTAACGGATTCGTCGATTGGATCAAAGGCAATTACTTGTTGGTCGGCACGGCGGCGGTGCTGTTTTTCGCGGCGAAGTCGTTCGTCGGCTACTGGACCTATCGCAAGATGATCAAGGAGCTTCATGAAATCAAGCGATTGATCCGAGAAAAATAACGAGCGAAGATGACTTCCGATGCGTCGGGGGTCATTTTTTTGTACAATGGGGGAAGATGGAAGGAAAGCGAAGGGGGATTGGGTTGATGTTGATTTGGAAAATGCTCGCGCTGCTCGCCGCCGCCGCTCTCGCCGGGGGCTGCACGGCGGAGGAGTACGCGCCCGCGCCGGGAAGCGGGGCGCCGGCCGCGACGACGCCGGCGGAAGAGCCGGCCGCGGCGCCCGGCGAGCCGACGGAGGTCGAGCCGTTCGCCGTGCTGGCCGAGAAGCTGCGCGCGCCATGGGCGATCGCGTTCGACGGCGAGACGATCCTCGTCAGCGAACGGGACGGGAGCGTCGTGCGGATCGCCGCGGACGGCAGCTTGACGCGCAAGCCCGTCGTCGTGAAGCCCGGCGTCGCGGCGAGCGGCGAATCCGGCTTCCTCGGCTTCGCGCTCGCGCCGGACTTCGCCGAGACGAAGACGGCGTTCGCGTACCACACGTACGAGGCGGACGGTCGCATGCAGAACCGGATCGTCGCGCTCGAGGAGCAAGAAGAGGCATGGGTCGAGACGCGGGAGCTGCTCGCGGGCATACCGGGCTCGCGCATCCACGACGGCGGGCGGCTCGCGATCGGGCCGGACGGGCATCTGTACGCGACGACGGGCGACGCGGGCGAAGAAGCGTACGCGCAGGACCTGGGGAGTCTCGCGGGGAAAATTTTGCGGTTGAAGACGGACGGCGGCGTGCCGGCGGAAAACCCGTTCCCGGGCTCCTACGTGTACTCGTACGGGCACCGCAACGCGCAAGGGATCGCATGGACCGCCGCCGGCGTCATGTACGCGTCGGAGCACGGGCCGTCGGGAGACCCCGGCGGCCATGACGAAATCAACGCCGTCGAGCCCGGCGGCAACTACGGCTGGCCGGACGTCTACGGCGACGACGCGAAAGAAGGCATGATCCCGCCGCTGTACCACTCCGGAGAGCCGCCGGCGATCGCGCCCTCCGGCATCGCCGTCGACGACCGCGGCGCGCTGCTCGTCGCGACGCTGCGCGGCGAGGCGCTGCTGCGCTTCGACCCGGCGCGCCCGACGCCCGCGGGCGAAGCGCTCGAGGCGCTGACGAAGGACTACGGCCGGCTGCGCGACGTCGCCGTGCGGGACGGCTACGCCTACGTCCTGACGAACAACACCGACGGGCGCGGCTCGCCCGCCCCGACGGACGACCGGCTGCTGCGCTTCCAGCTGCCTTAATACTGCTTGACCGACCGGCGATATTCGGTCGGAGACTGCCC
>JAPSKX010000305.1 GCA_031181325.1 Paenibacillus sp. | reverse complement strand
GGAGTTTCCGCTGCACAACTTCGGCCCGTCCATCCCGAATCTGATGGCGACCGTGGCGGGGAATCTGTACGAGCTCCGGGAATTTTCCGGACTGCGGCTGCTCGATTTGGAGCTTCCCGCCTCGTTCCAGAGCCGGTACCCGGGCCCGAAGTTCGGCGTCGAAGGCACGAGGCGGCTCGCGGGCGTCTACGATCGGCCGATTATCGGGACGATCGTGAAGCCGAGCATCGGGCTGACGGTCGAGGAGCTTCGTCTCGTCGTGCGGGACTTGGCGGAAGCGGGGCTCGATTTCATCAAGGACGACGAGCTGAACGCGAACCCGACCTTCGCCCCGCTCGAACAGAAGGTCAAGGTTGTAATGGAAGAGATCGAGCGAAACGCGGATCGCACGGGCAAGAAAGTGATGTATGCCTTTAATATTACGGGCGACATCGAGGAGCTCAAGCGCAACCACGAAATCGTGCTGCGTCACGGGGGCACCTGCGTGATGGTCAGCGTTCAGAGCGTCGGGCTCGCGGGCCTCGCGTATTTGAACGGCTTCAGCGAGCTGCCGATTCACGGGCATCGAAACCAGTGGGGCATGATGACGCGCAGTCCGGTGCTCGGTATGGAGTTTACGGCGTATCAGAAGCTTTGTCGCCTCGCCGGGGCCGATCATCTTCACGTGAACGCGCTGGACAGCAAATTTTACGAAAGCAACGAATCCGTCATTCGATCCGTGGAGGCGCTTCGGACGCCGCTGCTCGGCGGCTGCGAATGCATGCCGGTGCTGTCGTCCGGGCAGTCTGCGGCGACCGCGGAGACGACGTATCGCCGACTCGGCACGTACGATCTGATGAATATCGCCGGCGGGGGCATCATGGCGCATCCCGGGGGACCGGCGGCCGGCGTTCGGAGCATGCAGCTGGCTTGGGAAGCCGCGATTCGGGGAATCGACCGCGAAGCGCATGCGGCGGCGCATCCGGAGCTGAGACAAGCGCTGGATACATTCGGGAAGTAAGGGGGGAAGCGCGGATGGAAGCATGGATGGAAGCGCGGATGGAAGCACCATTGGCGACCGGACCAAGCCAACGCCTAATTAGCTTTTACGGAGACGACTTTACGGGCTCGACGGACGCGATGGAGGCGTTGACGTTCGGCGGCGTGAAGACGGTCTTGTTTCTGGAGCCGCCGAGCCCGGAGCTGCTGGAGACGAGGTTCGCGGACGTACAGGCCTTCGGCGTGGCCGGCGTAAGCCGGTCCATGACGCCGGAGGAGATGGAAGCGGAATTGGTGCCCGTCTTCGAGGCGCTCCGAGCGGCGAATGCGCCGATCGTGCACTATAAGCTGTGCTCCACCTTCGATTCATCCCCTGCGATCGGCAGCATCGGGAAGGCGATCGAGCTGGGACGCAGCGTGTTCGGCGACAGACCGGTGCCGTTGTTGGTCGGCGCCCCGGCGTTGAAGCGCTATACGGTGTTCGGGAATCATTTCGCGACGGTCGGGGAGGAAACTCACCGGCTCGATCGTCATCCGACGATGTCGCGCCACCCCGTCACGCCTATGGAGGAAGCGGATTTGCGGCTGCATCTCGGACGGCAAACCGATTTGTCGATCGCGCTCATAAATCTGCTCGACCTCAGCGGCGACGAGTCGGCCGTTCGCGAACGGTTACGGCTCCGGATGGAGACGAATCCGGGCGTCTTGCTATACGACGCGCTTGACGACGAGCGGTTGGAACGCGTCGGCTCCCTGTTGTGGGAAGAAGCGGAGAAGGGCGCGCGCTTCGTCGTCGGCTCGTCCGGCGTGGAGTACGCGCTGACGGCGCATTGGAGGCGCCAAGGCATCGTCCGTCCGGTCGCGCCGGAATTCGGGAAGCCGGACCGGGCGAAGCAGATCATCGCCGTCTCGGGAAGCTGCTCCCCCGTGACGGAGTCTCAAATCCGGTACGCGCTTCGGAACGGCTTCGTCGGCATCCCGGTCGACGCCGACCGTTTCTGCTCTCCGCAGGAGGCCGAGTCGTACCGGCGCGTCTTGCTGGAGCGATCGCTGCATGCGCTCGAGGAAGGCGCAAGTCCGCTGCTCTATACCGCTCTAGGGCCGGACGGTCTCGATACGGAGTCGTTGAAGCGAAGCATGGCGTCGGCCGGTCGGGAATCGCTGGATACCGGAAGGATGATCGGCGAACAGCTTGGCAAGCTTGTCCGCGAAGCGGTACTGGCGACGGACATTTGCCGGTTTATGGCCGCCGGCGGCGATACGTCCGGCTACGTCGCTAGGGAGCTTGGGATCTACGGCTTGGAATGTCTTGGGCCGATTGCGCCCGGAGGGCCGTTGTGCGCGACCCGCTCGTCCGATCCGCGTTTCGACGGGAAGGAGATCGCGCTGAAGGGCGGTCAAGTGGGGAAAGAGGATTATTTCGTTCGCGTGCGCGACGGCCGGTAAATCGACGTCCGCGACCGCGCCGAGGCGCGGGAGCGAGCCGTGCCCGGTATCTTGAACCTTTACAACTTAACGAATCGTGCCCGCAATGAAAAGGCGCGCCCCTGCATCATGAGATGCTCCCCTAACGTAAACAGGTTGTATTGTTTCGCCTGTCTACGGTAAAGGAGCATATCGCGAAAGAGGGGCGCGCCTTTTCCCGCTTGCGCCAAGCGATTAGTTCGTGCTCTCGCGGATCGCGAGGTAATGGGTGACGTTGGAGTGCTGCGGAATGCCTGCCCCGTCGCCCTTCATGAGCTTGACGAGGTGGCGGGCGGCCGTCATGCCGATCTCCGTCGCGGAATATTCCACCGTGGATAAGCGCGGACGGAAGATGGACGAGACGAAGCTGCCGTCGAAGCCGAATACGGCGACATCCTCCGGGATGCGCAGTCCGCGGTCCAATAGGAAGTTCATCGCGCCGATCGCCATCAGATCGGTCGCGCAGAAGAGCGCCGTCGGCATCGCGCCGGTTCGCGCGATCGCGCTCATCGACCGATACCCTTCGTCGACCGAGATTTCGCATTCGACGATCCAGTCCTCGCGCACGGGCAGTCCCGCGTCCGCCATCGCGCGGCGGTAGCCCTCGAGGCGGCGGGTGCCGACGGCCACGTTGCCGATGCCGCAAATGACGGCGATCTCCCGATGCCCTTTCTGAATTAAATAGGTGACCGCTTCGTAGGAGGCGGTGACATTATCGACGTGCACCGACGGGACCGCCGGGTCCGTCGATTCTTGGCCGACCGCCACGCAAGGAAAGCCGGCATCCTTCAGCAGCGCGATATGTTCGCGCTCCAAATTCGAGCCGACGTAAATCAATCCTTGCGGCTGCAGCTCGCGGAACCGACGCAAGTATTCGAGCTCGGTCGCCGGGCTGCCGTCCGTAAGACCGATGGAGATTACGTGACCGTACAAATTCGCGACATTATGGATCCCCACGATAAAATCGCTCAGCACGGTGTTGCTGTGCTGCGGAATGACGACGGCGATGGACGGAGCCGTCTCGTCTTGCGGCGCGCCATCGAG
>JAPSKX010000090.1 GCA_031181325.1 Paenibacillus sp. | reverse complement strand
AGCGCGTCGCGCCGAGCGTCGACGTCGCGTACGACGGCGTGAAGCCGAACATCGTGATGAAGAGCACGCTGTGCGCGAGAATGGACAGCGTCGACACGCGAAGCAGCGTCCCGCTGCGGACGACGACGGCGATGTCGGCGAGCCGCATCGGATTGCGGGCGACCCCGCCCGCCGGCTCCTTGACGAACGCGGCGAGCAAGAGCCCGACCGCGCCGGCGAGCGCGCCGGCATAGAACGTCGCGACGGCGCCTTTCGCTTCGGCCAGCCAGCCGCTGAGGCCCATGCCGATCAGCTGGCCCACGACGATGAGGAAGGAAATCGCGCTCATCGCGCGCTGTACGTCCTTGCGCGAGAAGTAAGCGGCGTACAACACCGTGAACGCGACCCACGTAGACGAGCAGACTCCGCTGAGCGCCCGCCCGGCGAACGCCCAGCCCGGATGGTCGCCTACGGTGAACAGCAAGCAGGATAAGGCGCCCGTCAGCATGCCGAGCGCGATGAACGGCCGACGGCGGCGCAGCCGGTCGGACCAGATGCCGAGCGGCAGCCGAATCAAGATTTGCACGAAGCCGTAGACGCCGAGGATGACGCCGGCCGCAGCGGCGCCGACCTTCAGCTCTTCGAGCAAGTAGGGCGACAGGATCGGAACGTAGGTATACAAAGAAGTCCAATAGAGAATCGTGACGACGGCGAACGCGATATGATGTCTGCGATCGGTCGGGATCAACGGGCGGTCTTGCGGATCATGCGAATCATGCGGTTCTTTCGAATCTTGCGAATCATGCGGTACTAGCGGTTCCATGCGGCGGTTGCCCCTCTCGTTGCGGTCGCGGTAACGCTCCAAAACGCCGCCTCCGAAAGGAGGCGGCGTTCTTGCAGCGCATAATACGCCGCCTCCCGGGAGGAAGCGGCGTATGCGCGGCGCGGTTACTGCCGGTTTTAAGTTTACTTCGGTACGTTCACGACGAACGGTACGGTCATCAATCGGCCTTCATGCTGGAATTGTCCCCACAGCTTATACGTCCCGCCCGCGGGGAACGAAGTGTGGAACATCGCCTCCGGCCCGGTCGCCGATTCGTCCGCCGGGTGGACGTGCAGGTACGTCTCCGCGTCCGCGGACAGGATAACGACATGACCGACGGCGCCGAGATACGGCTCCAGATCGTCGATCGGCGCGCCCGAGGCGGCGTCGCGGAACGAGAACGTCAGCATCGTCTCGGCGTTCGGCGCGAGGCCCTCGATCGCGAGCTCGACCGCATTGCCGTCGACCGTCTTCGCGAGCTCCGCATCCGGCTCGATCGGCTTGGCCGCGCCTTCGCCTTGGACGTCGACCCACTCGCCGACCGTCTGCTGCGCGCCGCCCTCGGGCACGAAATCGGCGAAGAGCTTATACCGGCCGCCGGTCGGGAACGTCAGATCGATGCGGAACGTTCCCTCCCCGTCGTGTTCGGGATGCAGATGCTCGAAATGAGACAAGTCCTCGCTTACGACGATCAGGTGCATCAGCTTCTCGTGATTGACGTCGAACGCCTTGACCGGCTGCCCCGCATCGTCTTGAATGCCGATGGCGAGCGGCGTCGGCTTTCCCGGCGCCACGCCTTCCGGCAAGGAAAAGACGGCCCGATTCAATGTGTTAGAGGCTTCCCCGCCGCCGTGATGGGCATGATCCCCGGCGGCGGGGGCGGAAGCATGGCCCGCCTCGCCTGCATGCCCGCCGCCGCCCGACTCAAGAGGCGAGCAGGACGAATGCAGCAGCAGCAAGGTAGCGCCGACGGACGCAAGGAATAGTCGATTCATCTGACGTATGGCTCCATTTCCAATAAGTAGTGTATCGTTACAGCTTCGCCTTCTGCAAGCGGAGCGCGTTCAGCACGACGGAGACGGAGCTGAGCGCCATCGCGGCGCCGGCCACCCAAGGCGCGAGCAGGCCGATCGCGGCGATCGGAATGCCCAGCGTATTGTAAGCGAGCGCCCAGAACAAGTTTTGCCGAATGTTCCGCATCGTCAGCCGGCTCATGCCGATCGCGTCGGCGATCCCGGTCAGGTCGCCCCGCATGAGCGTCACGTCCGCCGCTTCGATCGCGACGTCCGCGCCGGTGCCGACGGCCATGCCGATATCGGCGACCGCCAGCGCGGGCGCGTCGTTGACGCCGTCGCCGACCATGCCGACCTTGCGGCCCTGCGCCTGCAGCTTCTTCACCTCGGCGGCCTTCCCCTCCGGCAGCACCTCGGCCAAGACGTCGTCGATGCCGACCTGCGCGGCGATCGCGCGGGCCGTCCGCTCGTTGTCGCCGGTCAGCATGATCACGCGAAGTCCCATGGCGCGCAGACGGGCGACGGCGTCCTTCGACGTCGGCTTCACCGTGTCCGCCACGGCGACGACGCCCGCGTATCGGCCGTCCACGGCGGCGAGCATCGCCGTCTTCCCCGCTTCCTCGTAGCGGCGCATCGCGTCGTACGCCCCGCGGGCGTCGATGCCGCGCGCCTCGAGCAGCCGGCGGGTGCCGACGAGCACGGCGCGCCCGTCGACGACGGCCGACACGCCCGCGCCCGGAATCGCTTCGAACGACGTCGCCTTCGGCAGCGCGAGGCCCGCGGCCCTCGCCCCGGCGACGATCGCCTCGGCGAGCGGGTGCTCGGAGCGGCTCTCCGCCGCGGCGACGAGCTTCAGGAACACGTCGCGGTCGAGCTCGCTGCGCACGTCGGTCAGCTCGGGCTTGCCCTTCGTGACCGTGCCCGTCTTATCGAGCACGATCGTGTCCAGCTTCTGCGTCGCCTCCAGATGCTCGCCGCCCTTGAACAGGATGCCGAATTCGGCCGCCCGGCCGGAGCCGGCCATGATCGACGTCGGCGTCGCGAGGCCGAGAGCGCAGGGGCAGGCGATGACGAGGATGGCGATCGCCTTTTCCAACGCGGCCGGCACGTCGCCCGGCGCGAGGACGAAATACCACGCGGCGAACGCGACCGCCGCCAGCGCGACGACGATCGGCACGAACACGCCGGAGATGCGGTCGGCCACCCGTTGGATCGGCGCCTTGGACCCTTGAGCCTCCTCGACGATCTTGACGATTTGCGCGAGCGCCGTCTCCTTGCCCACCTTCGACGCCCGAATCTGCAGGGCGCCGTTCTTGTTGATCGTGGCGCCGATCACGTCGTCGCCGGGGCGCTTCTCGACCGGGATGCTCTCCCCGGTCAGCATCGATTCGTCGACGGCGGAAGCGCCTTCGACGACGACGCCGTCGACCGGCACCTTCTCGCCCGGCCGTACGACGACGAGGTCGCCGGGAACGACCTCCTCGACCGGAACGAGCGTCTCGCGGCCGGCGCGGACGACCAAAGCCGTCTTCGCCTGCAGGCTCATGAGCGACTTGATCGCCGCCGAAGTGCGCCCCTTCGCCTGCGCCTCGAACAGCTTCCCGAGCACGACGAGCGTAATTAGCACGGCGCTCGTCTCGTAGTAAAGCGCCGGTCCGTGGTGAACGGACGCCCCGGCCGCGTACCAATCTACTGTTAAGTATAGGCTATAGAAGTACGCCGCAGACGTGCCCAGCGCCACCAACACGTCCATATTGGCCGAGCCGTTGCGCAGCGCCTTGTACGCCCCTTCATAGAACGACTTCCCGACAAGAAATTGCACCGGCGTCGATAGGGCGAGCTGAAACCACGGATTCATAAAGATCGAAGGCACCCAGATCCAAGACGTGAACGCGAAGTGCCCGGCCATCGCCCAGAGCAGCGGCAGCGAGAGGATCGCGGACAAGGCCAGCTTCGTCCGCTGCCGCTTCAGCTCGCCCTCGCGCCGCTCCTCGGCGCTCGCGGCCTGTTCCACGGGAGAAGCGCCGTACCCGAGCTTCTCTACCTTCTCTTGCATGTCCTGTACCGATACCGCGCCCGGCGCATAGGACACGCGGGCCGTCTCCATCGCGAAGTTGACCGCGGCCGATTCGACGCCCGGCAGCTTCCCGAGCCCCTTCTCGATCCGCGTCGCGCACGCCGCGCACGTCATCCCCGTTATCTGAAGCGTCGTCTGCTTCAAGCTTCTATCGTCCGTCGTCGCTTGCATCGCTCTCTCTCCCCGATTCGCACAATGCTTTGCCTCCGATTGCTGTTCCGTATCCGGATCTTCCGCGTCGGCGGATTACCCGACGACGTCGTACCCTTGCTCTTCGATCGCTTCCTTCAACGCCGCCTCGGACAGCTTGCCTTCCTCGTACCGCACCGTCACGGTCCCTTGGGCCAAGTCGACCTTCCCGCTCGCCCCGACTTCTTGCAGCGCGCCTTCGATCGACTTCACGCAGTGGTTGCAGCTCATGCCTTTGACTTGGAACGTAATGCTCGTCATGGAAATCCATCTCCTTTTGTTCGATTGTTTATAATATACCCCCGTACCCTATATGGAGTCAAGGGGGACTTGCGACATTTTTCGAAATCCCGTTATTTCATCAGCTTGTTGACCGTAATCAGCAGCTCGTCGATCGCGTCCGTATCCCCTTCTTGAATGCGCTCGACGACGCAGCTTTTCATATGGTGCTCGAGCAGCAGCTTCCCTACTCCGTTCAGCGCCGATTGGATCGAGGCGATCTGATTCAGCACGTCGTCGCAATACGTGTCGCGCTCGATGAGGCCCCGCACGCCCCGGACTTGTCCTTCGATCCGATTCAGCCGGCTGACGAGATTCGCCTTGACCTTATCGGAGTGGTGGCTCTTTCTCTCGTGTTCATGGGTATGGGGATGATGCGTTTCGTTCGTCTCCATGGGACATCCTCCTTTTTACTTATTATACTATAGGCCTATACCCTATATTCAACTTTTTTGGGGAAAAGGTTATGTACGCTTGCGCCGCCGGCCGGTCGGCGACCGGCCGCAAGCCGCGGAACGGCCGATCGCCGCTCGGTGGCGGCGATCGGGGGAGTCGTTTTCCGAATTAGAATACCAAGAACGGCAGCGCGAACAACAACGCGACCAGCGCCGCGTCGACCGCGTACGCCCCCGGATAGTACGGGCCGTACCCATAGCCGAACGCCTTCGTCTTCGCGCGCAGCGCCCGCTTCGCCTTCGCCGCGCTTACCGATAGACGC
This sequence comes from Paenibacillus sp., assembly GCA_031181325.1. Classification (GTDB taxonomy): domain Bacteria; phylum Bacillota; class Bacilli; order Paenibacillales; family YIM-B00363; genus Paenibacillus_AE. Next base: position 13,146 of record JAPSKX010000090.1, on the reverse strand, counting down.
CCCGGCCCTTACACGGCGCGATGCAGGATCAGCTTCCCGTCGTGCAAACCGCCGAGCATGCCGTACACATGCGTTCCGTCCTGCAGCACGGCGCACACCGGCTTGCCGACATGATGGTGGCAGGCATCGAGCGGAATCGTCTGAATTTCTTGCAGCGTCATGTCCAGTTCCTCCCTTCTTCCGCTTATGACCTCAACGTATGCGGCGCGGGCCGCACCGGTATGTACGAATGCACAGCGAAACGAGGTTGGGCACGCCGGACGCACTGGAGCCGGTTGTCGACGGGGCTCGGAACTTGTCGAATGACGCTATAAAATTATCGAAAAATCGTGTAAGATATTACCACATAATTTGAGTTATTCAGGAGGCTAAGGCATGGTCGGCCGCAACATGTTTCTGTACGCGCTGTTGTTCTTGATCGGGTTGCTGCTCGTGAACGATGCGGCGAACTATTGGTCCACGAAGCGGGAGCTTCACCGGACGCTCGAGACGCAAATGCGAGAGATGTCCGCCCAAATCAAAATCAGCGTCGACCGATCGCAGGAGGCCTATCGCTACGTCGATACGCTGATGGCCGCAAACCTCCGTTCCGCGGCCATCGCCGCTAAGTACGCCCTGCCTTCCGCCTACGAGCAAGTCGACAACGAGCGGTTGAGGCAGCTCGCGGAGGAGCTGAACGTCAGCTATATTACCTTGTTCGCGCGCACGCCGGACGACGTCGTATCCGTACGTTCTTCGGACCCGAGGGACATCGGGAAGAGCACGAAGGGCTGGGATCATTACCATGAGGCGTACTTGCAGCTGTTCGAGAAACGCCGCGTCGATGGCCTCGATTACGGTCAGAGTTTGGAAAATTACTGGGCCGGCGAAATCGCCCCCTCCGCCTCGATCCTGTCCGACACCAAGAACAAGTTCGGCAACTTCTATGACGGGACGACCGATTATATCATTAATCCGATCATGAACACGCGGTACATCGACGAATTGGAGCGATCTACCGGCGTCGAGACGATCCTGAAGGATACGTTGAATCAGCACGAACAGCTTCTCGAGATTACGCTGTTTAATCCGCTCACGTTTTCGCTGCCGGACGAAGAGCTCGTCAACATTCGCCAAGGCGTCGAGATGGCGAAATACAAGGGACGGAAGGTGTTGTTCGGCACGTACGAGCTTCGCTCCGCGAACGATGCCTCCTCGATCGCCGACGCGTACGCCCGGAATCGGCCGGTCCAGCGCCTCGATCGGATCGACGGCCGCACGGTGTACCGGACGTACTATCCCGTCCAGGATCCGACCTACGGGCAGCCGTACGTCATCGGCATCACGACCGACTACGGCTTCATTCAAGCGAAGTTGAGGAATCAATTGAACAACTTAGGGGTGGTCACGGGCCTCGCGCTTATCGCGAGCCTCGCGATGGTCGCCCTCCTGTATCGGTTCGTCAAGCGCACGCGGGACGAGGTCGCCCAAACGGTGCAGGACAACTACAACGAGGAGGTCAAGTCGCTCTTCGTCGCGGTGCGAGGGGAACGCCACGACTTCGTCAATCACCTCAATACGCTGAAGGCGATGGCCGACACGAAGCGTTACGATCAACTGAACCGTTACATTAAAGAGTTGGTCGACGAGACGATCGCCATGAACGATATCGTCAGCATCGGTCATCCTGCGATCGCGGCGATCATCCGCTCGAAGTCGGCCGTCGCGCTGCGGCAGCGCATCGACTTCGGGTATGCGTTCGAGGGGATGACCCGCCTCGAGAGCATTCAGGGCGTGAAGTCGGTCGACTTGGTGAAGATGTTGGCGAACTTGATCGACAACGCGTTCGAGGAGGTCATGGAGCTGGAACCGGAAGAGCGGAACGTCCGCGTCCACGGCTGGATGGAGCGCGAACGGATCGTCTTCTCCGTATCCAATACGTTAAGGAGAGAACTGTCGGAAAGCGACCTGCGGCGCATGTTCGAACCGACGTTCACGACGAAGAAGACCGACGGGCACTCCGGCCTCGGCTTGTCGATCGTTCGCGAGAAGGCGCGGCAGTACCGCGGCGACGTGACGGTCGGCACGCCCGCGCCGCGAACGATCGAGTTCGTCGTGTCGGTGCCGGTCGGCGGATAGCGGTAGCGAGCGCCGCCTTCGTCATGGAGGGATCGTCGGTCAAGGAAAAAGCCGCCGCCCGGCTGTCGAACGGCTGAGGGACGGCGCGGACGATGCGACGACGCTATCGGCGCTTTGGCTTGAGCTTGGCGAGCATCGGGGCGACGCTCGCCGCGGCGAGAAAAATCGGCTCGGGCAAGAGGCCGAGCGTTAGCATCATCTTCTGCTGCATCCCCTTCGAGAAGCTGCCGGGCAATCGATGCTTCGCGTCCGTCATCCGGAACCGCGCGAGCAGCGCCGCCACCTTTCGTTGATGTTTACATCACCGTTTACGTTTACGTATCGGTTCTCCTTGTAAATGAGTGGGCAGCATTTCGAAACTCCCTTCGTGTTATAACAGAAATCGGAAACCGCAACCGCATACAAGGAGAGGATTGGAATGGGCAAGCTTATGGGGAAGATTGCGCTGGTGACCGGCGCAAGCAGAGGAATCGGACGAAGCATCGCGCTTCGGCTGGCGAAGGAAGGGGCGAGCGTCGTCGTCCACTACGGGCGCAGCGAAGCCGCGGCGGCGGAAGTCGTGCGCGAAATCCAGCGCGGCGGCGGCACGGCGACCGCGCTGCAGGCCGACCTCGGATCGGTACGCGGCGTGAACGAACTGTACGCCGGCTTGGACCGGCTGTTCGGAGACAAGGACGGGCGCGCCCCCCTCGATATTCTCGTCAACAACGCCGGCATCGGGCAGGCTTCGACGATCGAGGATTTGACGGAGGAGGCGCTGGACGAAGTCATGGATCTGCACGTGAAAGCGCCGCTCTTCCTCATCCAGCGGGGAATCGGTCGGATGCGGGACGGAGGGCGAATCATCAATCTGTCGTCGGCCGTCACGCGCATCGCGTTCCCGAACCTCTGATCTCGTCTTGAGCTGAAGCCGTCTTCGTTATTCGCGGTCGTCTTGCTCCTCTCCGTTCAGCCATACCCGCTCGACGCGTTCGGGCTCCAACGTAAGGTACGTGCCCGGATTAAGCAGAAGCTCGCCATCCGGCAGGTCCTTCCGCTCGAACCATTCCTTCCTTCGGTTGTCGACGCGCACCGGCGGCCCCGCCTCGAACTTCGACCATACCTTCTTGCGGCCGTCGACGATATACGACTGGTTGACGCCGCCGAACCGGTCGTCCGGCGAATCCGACTCGAGCATCAGCCGATCCCCTTCGACGTAATACGTGTAGGTCACCGGATAACCGTTAAGCTCCGTTTCGATCGTCTGCGGCTCCGCCGACGGCGATGCGAGCGTCAGCAGATGTTCCGCGTCCGCCAGTCGGTAGAGGCTAGCGTCGCGCATGACGAGCTCCATCGGGACGTTCGACCAATCGCTTCGCCAATCGGGCGTCTCGAACCGCAAATGATAACCTTCCTCGTCCGTATGCCACAGTCCGCCTTCCACGATTCGCCCGTCGACCGACAGCGCGATGTCCCGATACCGCACCTCCGGCTCCCCGGTGGCGAACACGGAATTCGACGGGAAATCCTTCAATGCGATCCGGATATTCAACGGCGTGACGGTCAGAGAGCGCAGCGTCATATCGGAATCGTTGTCCGCCGCGACGTCGAGCTTCTTCCGATACACCGCCTCGGCTTGCACCGCCGCGGCGTCGAAAGCGATCGTCCAATCGCCCTCGATGCGCTCGTCCGCCGCCAAGTAATTGAATCGCCACTCCGCTCCTGCCGGGACTGCTTCCGCTGTATGGTAAGAGGTTTCGGCGACGAGCAGGTTCGGCCGCTCCGACGGAAGCACCGCGGCGTTAAGCCCGGGCACGCGCTTCCCTTCCATGACCAGTTCGAACCGAGGCGCCAGGTCGAGCGCATCGGCCTCGGTCGCTTCGATTTCGTAACGAATCGTCAGAAGCTCCGCCTCAGCGTCATACGCATATTTCGTAATCTTCGCCTCGCGGAACGGGCCGGACTGCAGGGCGATCGTCTTCCCTTCGCTCAGAGCGCCGACAGGCCTTTCCGCAAGCCTGTAGAACGTCACGTCTTTCGCCGATACCCGCAGCCGCTCGCTCGGCTTCCCGAGCCCTCGGTCTGCCGTCAATTTCCCGGACAGCTTCTCGGTGTCGTCGAATGAAAAGTACGTGTGCAACGGCGTCTCGCTGCCGTCCTCTCCGATCAACGTCGCCTCTCCGAACGCCGCCACGCGGTCCCCCGGCTTCACGCCCAACTCGAATAGCAGCGCCGTCTGGCTTTCGTCCGCGACGACGCCGCGCAGCGTGAACGGCACGCCGCCGCTTGTGACAGTGCGGTCGATCGCTTCGCCGAACCCGCCCTTCACGGCCGTCTCGACGCCGAACCGCTGCCACAATTCGTCCCATGCTAGCGGCATGCGAGCGAATGCCGGCATCGCGAGTAAGCTGCCTGCGGCAACCAGCCCGATCGCCGCCGCTCTGACGCGTCGCCGCGCAGGTGCGGGGGCGGACCCCTTCATCCGTTCCGACTGTACCTTGCTTTCGATTTTAGTCCACATCGCGTCGAAATCCGGTTGTCGTTCGTTCATATCGCATGCCCTCCTTCGAGCCAACGGTCCGCTTGATCGCCCATTCGCCGCCGCAAGAGTTCTAACCCCTTGTTCAGCCTTGATTTCACGGTACCGACCGGAATATCGAGCGTCTCGCCGATTTCGGCGAGCGACAGCTCGTTCACGTACCGCAGCGTTATCGCGGACCGAATCTTCACCGGCAGCTTCCCGTACAGCGCGGCCAGCTCGTCCGCCCTCTCCTTCCGCTCCGCCGCCGCATCGGCCCCCTCCGCGGGTTTCGGCCGATGCAAGAGGAAGGCGGCGAGCTCTTTATACGCCCCTGCCCGCTTGCGCGCCAACACGCTCTTGCATCGATTCGCCGCGATCGACAGCAGCCAAGGCTTCAACCGTTCGACTCCTCTCCGATCCGCGAGGAGCGCGCGAACGAACGTCTCTTGGCATGCGTCCTCGGCGTCCGCCCGATGCTGCAGCATACAGTAGCACAGTCGATATACGTCGTGCTTGTAGGTTTCGAACAGCTCTCTGTCCGTCATGAGGCGCGGCCTCCTTTTCCTATCGATACTGTATAGACCGAGAAGTCCGCCGCCAGGTTCGAAAAAAAAATCCCCGACCGCCTCGCGAACGAAAAAAAACCGCGCTCCGGCGGAGGCGGTCGAATCGGGCTACGTCAGCATCTTATACATCAGAATATCGTCCACGTACCGTCCGCCCGCGTAAAACTCCTCCACTAGACGACCCTGTACCTGAAAGCCCAGCTTCTCATAGAAGGCGATCGCCTTCTCGTTCGTGGCCATGACCCGCAGACTGAGCTTCCGCTTGCCTTGCGCCTTCGCCTCGACGCAGGCGGCTTCGACGAGCTTCCTACCGATGCCGAGGCCTTGGAACGCCGGGTGTACCGCGATCGCAAGCTCGGCGACATGCGCGTGAGACGCCATGCGAGAAGCCGAGCGGAATACGATGAATCCCGCCACCGCCCCGTCCGCAATGGCGACGAGCTCGCTCCCGGGCGGACTGCGCTCCGCGTATTCCGCCGCCGTCATCGGAGTGACGTGCGGCGAGTTCTTTTCGTTCCAGACGCTATTGTTAAGCGCGGTCAACGCGGGGAGATCCTCCGCCCTCGACCATCGAATGATGACCTGTTCCGCCATCGCATGCCCCTGCCTCTCGACGTGTCGTAACCGGAATAATATACCACAAACCTGCGGGGAAGTTGTATACTGAAGGCATATAGCATTCTCGGCGAGAAAGGAGGCAACCCTTCATGCGCGTCTCTTCCCCGATGATCGAGCAATATCGGAATGTAGCGTTTTGGTATGCGAACGGCTCCGCGCCCGGGAAGGGGCCCGTCACGTCGTATCGTCCCCCTGCGGGCCAAGGCGTGCTCGGCTTCGCCCAGGCGGCGGCCTCGCGTCTCGGGGCGGTCGTCGCCCGGGCGGAAGCGGCCCGAGGGGACGCGCTGCGGCTGACGAGCGCCGTCTTCGAGCGGCGGACGGCGACGTCGTCCGCGCCGGGCGCGCTGACGGCGACGGCCACCGACCGGGCGAAGACGGCGGCGTACGAGCTCCACGTCGTGCGCGCCGCGACGGCGCAGAAGAACGTCGGCGCGGCGCTCGCGGCGGCCGAGACGGGCGGGCTCGCAGCGGGCGAGCATCGATTCTCCGTCACGGTCGGCACTCGGACGACGGAGGTCGAGGCATTCATTGAGCCGTACGACACGAACGCCGCGGCGCTGACGAAGCTGCGCGACGCCGTTCGCGCGTCCGGCGCCGGAGTGAACGCCGCGGTCGTGCGGGACGTCGCGAACGGGACGGTCCGGCTGCAGCTGACCGCGGCCGGCACCGGCTCGGACTTCGCGTTCGAAGTCCAAGAGTTGTCCGGCGGCGCGGCGGCCGCGAGCGGCATCGCCGCCGCGACCGAGGCGGGGTTGGACGCGTTGTACCGCGTGAACGGCGGCGACGTCCGAACGTCCTCGTCGAACACGATCCTGCTCGACAACGGCCACGTGCTCGCCGCCTTGCGCCAGGCGACCGACGAGCCGGTCCGGCTGACGGTCGGACCGGACGCGGCGTCGATCGCGAAGCAGGCGAAGAAGCTCGTCGGTTCGTACAACGCGCTGCGCTCCGCTGCGGAGGCGGCCGAGGGCTTCCTCGCGCCGGGACTGGCGCGCGCCGTCTCGGGGCTGAAGACGGACGACCTCGCCGATCTCGGCATCTCGCGAGGACCGGACGGCGCGCTGACGCTCGACGAGGAGCGGCTGACCGAGGCGCTCGCGGAGCGGTTCGACTGGGCGAAGCGGGAGCTCTCCGGCCCCGGCGGATTCGCCTCGGCCGTCGCGGGAGCGGCGTCCGCCCTCGCGAGCGCGCCGACGTCGACGCTGCTGCATCCGGGCGTGCTGTCCGCCCATGCGGCGTACCCGCTCTACTCGCCGTCGCGCGGCACGTACCCGGCTTGGCTCGGCATGAGCGGGTTGCACTTCAACATGACGTTCTAGCACATGCACTGGATGAGACGATGAAGAGGATGCTGCAAGATATAATGGTCGTGGATCGGTTCGGCGTATTCTGGCAGGCGAATCTTCCCTGAACAAGGGGAGAAAGCGACGGGTCCCTGGTCCCCGTCGCTTTTTTTCGTGCCCCATGCTCCGAAGCGGACGGCCCGTCGGCTCACGTCTCTTCGACCGGCGTCGTCGCCTCGCGCAGCAGCCGCTCGAGCTCCGCCCTCGCGCGTTCCTTCTCCGCAGGCGCGTAATCGAGCCGCCGCGCCATGAACGCGAGCGACGCCGCGCCCCATCGCCGCACCCGGGCGATGTCGAAGAACAGGTCGCCCGTGCGGCGCACCCAATAATCCGCCGGCGTGAGCGCCTGCTCCCGCTCTATCGCGTATCCCAGCGTCGCGTATACGTCGAGGGGCAGGCCCGCGCGCTCGGCGGACTCGCGGGCGGCGGCGCCGGCGGCGCGGCGCAGCACCTCCGGCGCGTTCGAGCCGTAGCGCCGGGCGATGCGCGCCGCGGCGTCCCGCGGCAGGCCGAGCGCCTCGCCTTCCGCCGTCCGCCCCGCCGCGTACGCCGCCCAGCCGGCCGAGCCGCCCACGTCGCCGCCCGACAGCGGCAGCGTCCGCGTGATGCACGGCCCGAACGGCCCGGCGCCGGCCGCGGCAAGCCGCGCCGCGACGCGGTCGACGATCGACTCCGCCATCTTCCGATATCCCGTCAGCTTGCCGCCCGCGATCGTGATCAGCCCCGACGGCGACTCGAAGATTTCGTCCCGCCGCGACACCTCCGAAGGCGCCTTGCCCTCCTCGTACACGAGCGGCCGCAGCCCGGCCCAGCTCGACTCGACGTCGGCCGCCGTCAGCGCGAGCGTCGGGAACAAGAAGTTCGCCGCCCCGAGCAAATACGTCCGATCGGTTTCGCTCATCGCCGGATGCGCCGTGTCGCCGCGATAGTCCGTATCCGTCGTGCCGAGATACGTCTTGCCGTCGCGCGGGATGGCGAACGCCATGCGCCCGTCCGGCGTATCGAAGTAGATCGCCTGCCGCAGCGGGAAGCGCGCGCCGTCGAACACCAGATGCACGCCCTTCGTCAGCCGCACCGTCTTGCCCCGCTTCGAGCCGTCGAGCTCCCGCAGTCCGTCGACCCACGGCCCGGTCGCGTTCACGACGACGCGCGCGCGCGCCTCCGTCGCCGCGCCCGTCCGCACGTCGACGACCCGCGCGCCCCGCGCGCGGCCGTCGTCGCCGTACAGCAACGCCTCCGCCTTCGCGTAGTTCAAACATACCGCCCCTGCGTCGACCGCCCGCTTCAGCGTCTCGATCGTCAGCCTCGCGTCGTCCGTCCGATACTCGACGTAGTACCCGCCGCCGAGCAGCCCGTCCGGCTTCAGCAGCGGCTCGCGCCGGAGCGCCTCCTCGGCGCTCAGCATCGACCGCCGCTCCGTTCGCCGCACGCCCGCAAGCCAGTCGTACAAGCGCAGCCCCAGCGACGTGGCCAGCGGCCCGAGCGAGCCGCCGCGGTACATCGGCAGCAGCATCCATTCCGGCGTCGTCACGTGCGGGCCGTTCTCGTACACGACGGCGCGCTCCTTGCCGACCTCCGCCACCATGCGCACCTCGAATTGCTTGAGGTACCGCAGACCGCCGTGCACGAGCTTCGTCGACCGGCTCGACGTGCCGGCCGCGTAGTCCTGCATCTCGACGAGCGCGACCTTCATGCCGCGCGTCGCCGCGTCGAGCGCGATGCCCGCCCCCGTAATGCCCCCGCCGACGACGAGCAGGTCGAAGTCCCCTTTTTCCAGCGATGCCCACACCTGTTCTCTTGCGTCCATCTCTATGTCCCCTCCGTAGCATCCGTAATCAGAAAACGAAAAAGACGCCGCAACCGAACCCGCCGCGCGAATGCTGCTCGCGCGCCGGTCGATCCAGGCGTCTCCGTGTCTCCCACCGAACGTATGAACTTGTTACATGCAGTGTACCACGAAAGCGACGGCGCGTCTACGCGAACGCCATCGCCGCTCGCACCGCCTTGCGCCAGCCTTCGTATAATTCATGCATACGCGCCGGATCGGCGGAAGGTGCATACTTCGCGCCGATCTTCCGCTGCGCCGCGATCTCCGCCCGGCTGCCCCAATACCCGACGGCGAGGCCCGCCAGGTACGCGGCGCCGAGCGCCGTCGTCTCGTTCACGACCGGCCGCTCGACGCCGACGCCGAGCAGGTCGCTCTGGAACTGCATCAGCAGCTGATTAGCCACCGCTCCGCCGTCGACGCGCAGCGCGCGCAGCTTGATGCCGGAGTCCTGCTCCATGACGTCGAGCACGTCGCGGGTTTGGTACGCGAGCGACTCGAGCGTCGCCCGGATGAAATGCTCCTTCGTCGTGCCCCGCGTCACGCCGAACACGGCGCCCCGCACGTCGCTGTTCCAGTACGGCGTCCCGAGCCCGACGAACGCGGGGACGACGTACACGCCCTCCGTCGACGCGACGCGGCGCGCATACGTCTCGCTGTCCGCGCTCGACTTGATCAGGCGCAGCCCGTCGCGCAGCCACTGCACCGCCGACCCGGCGACGAAGACGCTGCCTTCCAGCGCGTACTCGACGCGCCCTTCGACGCCCCACGCGATCGTCGTCAACAGCCCATGGGCCGAGCGCACCGCCTCCTCGCCCGTGTTCATGAGCATGAAGCAGCCGGTGCCGTAGGTGTTCTTGGCGGTGCCCTTCTCGAAACAAGCCTGCCCGAACAACGCCGCCTGCTGATCGCCCGCGACGCCCGCGATCGGCACCCGCGCCCCGAACATATGATGCTCGACCGTATACCCGTATACCTCGGACGAGCTCCGCACCTCCGGGAGCATCGCGGCCGGTACGTCCAGCAGCGCCAGCAGCTCCTCGTCCCAGCGAAGCTCGTGAATGTTGTACATCAGCGTTCGGGACGCGTTCGAGTAGTCCGTCACATGCGCCGCGCCGCCGGTCAGCTTCCAAATCAGCCACGTATCGATCGTGCCGAACAGCAGCTCGCCCCGCGCGGCTCGCTCCCGCGCGCCGTCGACACGGTCGAGCAGCCAGCGCGCCTTCGTGCCCGAGAAGTACGGGTCGACGAGCAGCCCCGTGCGTTCGCGGATTGCCGCTTCATGGCCGTCCCGCCGCAGCGCGTCGCAGAGGTCCGCCGTCTGCCGCGACTGCCACACGATCGCCCGGTGAATCGGGCGCCCCGTCTCTCGGTCCCAGACGACCGTCGTCTCGCGTTGGTTCGTAATGCCGATGCCCGCGATGCGCCGCGCCTCGATGCCGGCTTTCGACAGCGCCGAAGCGACGACGCCGAGCACCGACACCCAGATCTCCTCCGCATCGTGCTCCACCCAGCCCGGCTGCGGATAATACTGCTGGATCTCCTGCTGCGCCGTGACGACGATATCTCCCGCTTGATCGAACAGGATCGCCCGCGTGCTCGTCGTGCCTTGATCGATCGATAAGATGTATTGCTCCATACGCCTCGCCCTCTCCTCTCCCTTGCCTGCTTTAAGCGAAATGCTTCCAGAGCGCCGCATCCGTCGTCGTCACCGCTTCCGCCCCCGCCTCGATCGCGCGCTCCACGTCCTCGCTCGAGCGGATGAGGCCGCCCGCGATAATCGGGATGCCCGTACGCTCGCGCACCTCGGAGATCATGAACGGCAGCACGCCCGGCATGACCTCGATGTAGTCGGGCGCCGTGCGTTCCAGGAGCTTGTAACCTTTCTCCACCGCGCTCGTGTCCAGCAAGAAGAGGCGCTGAATCGCGATCAACCCGTTCTGCTTCGTCTTCGCCACCACGCTCGCCCGCGTCGAGATGAGCCCCGCCGGCCGGAACGTCTGGCACAGAAACTCCGCCGCCGCCTCGTCGTTCTTCAGCCCTTCGATCAGGTCGACGTGCAGCAGCGCCTTCTTCCCGCGCGAGCGCATCAGCTCGACGATCGGCCGCACCTGGCCGATATGCGTGTCGAGCAGCACGAGATACTCGTACGGGAGCTCCAGCAGCCGCTCGAGCTGTTTCATGCCGCGCACGGCCGGCAGCACCGTCTGTCCATGGAACGCCACTCGTTCTTGCCCCTCTCCTGCGCAAAAAATCACATCGAATTGCAAGCGAACGCTTGTGCAATGGATGTGATCTCCGGTTTCTCCTACAAGGTATTAACTTGGTTTTCATTATATTTCTTTCCGGAAAACGCTGTCAACGGGCAATCTCCCCCGCCCTCGAAGTCGGCCGCCGCGCCGTGGTACAATGGCTGTATGAAGCGAATTTGCCCCGGGCATCGTAAAGCGGGGGGTGTCGACTGTGCAAGAGATGGATTCGACCAAGCCGGAGCTCGCGCCGGTGCCGATCTGGCGTTGCCGCGACGCGGGCTGCAAGGCCTGGGTGCGCGACGAGCTCGTCTCGGAGCCGCCGCCGAAGCGCGCCCGCGGCGCGAAGAAAGGCGCGAAGGCCGCAGATCGCGCGCCCGCCGTTCGCGCGTCGGCAAGCGGGGACGCGAACGCCGGCCCGACGTGCCCGCTGTGCAAGGGACCGATGCTGCGCGGCATGAAGCATCTGCCGAAGCTCGTCACGAAAGCCAAGGCCGCGCCGAAGAAGCCGAAGGACCCTTGGCTGCACTAGCTTGGCGCGGAGCGGCGACGCTCCCCGCGAACGAAGCCCTCGGGAACGGACGCCGTTCCTCGGGGGCTTCTCGATTTTATTAGGAGGCGAACCCCTCGTATGATCGCTCAAGTGACCTATTATTCAGACGCGTACAAGGTGAAGGGCTACCTCGCGCTGCCGCCGGGCTGTCCGCCGATCCCCTTGGACGCGCTGCAATCCTATATTGCCGAGTATCACGGCGCGCCGGTCGAGTCGCTGCCGGTCGAGCTCGTCGCGAGCGCCGCGCGGCCGGAGGCGGCTCCCCCCGGGGCGCTGCCTTCGTACCCCGCGCTCGTCTACTGCCGCGGCGGGGTCGGCGGCTTCGGGCGCGTGCGCCCGCATTGGGTCGACGCGTTCGCCGCGCGCGGCTTCGTCTGCTTCGCCCCGTGTTACCGGGGCAACGAAGGCGGCGAGGGCCGCGACGAATTCGGCGGCGCCGATCGCGAAGACGTGCACGCCGCGATCCGCCTGCTGCGCGCGCTGCCGTTCGTCGACGCGAGCCGGGTCACGCTGCTGGGGTTTTCCCGCGGCTCGATCAACGCCGCGCTCACGGCGGCGGCGATGCCGGACGACATCCGCGGCCTCGTGTTATGGGGGGGCGTCGCCGACCTCGCCCGCACGTACGAGGAGCGCGTCGACCTGCGGCGTACGCTGAAGCGCATCCTCGGCGGCACCCCCGCGAAGCGCCCCGAAGCGTACCGCGAGCGGTCGCCGCTGCATCTCGCGGACCGGCTGCGCTGCCCGGCGCTCGTCGTGCACGGCACGGTCGACGTGCAGGTCGACGCCGGCCACGGCCTCTCGATGGTCGAGCGGCTCCGGGCGCTGGATAAGCCGGTCGACCTGCATCTGTACGAGGGGCTCGGGCACATCCTGCCGTACCCCGTCTTCGACGCGGCCGTCGACCGGCTGCTCGAATGGGCCGACTGACCTTATCCGAATTGCGCCTGATGCAGCCGGCTGTAGACGCCTCCCGCGGCGAGCAGCTCCTCGTGCCGCCCCTGCTCCGCGACGCCGTCTTCGGTGACGACGACGATCCGGTCCGCGTGCTTGATCGTCGCGAGGCGGTGCGCGATGACGAGCGTCGTGCGCCCTTCGGACAGCTCCGCGAGCGACTGTTGAATCGCCGCCTCCGTCTCCGTGTCGAGCGCGGACGTCGCTTCGTCCAGAATAAGAATCGGCGGGTTCTTCAGGAACATCCGCGCGATGGCCAGACGCTGCTTCTGTCCGCCGGACAGCTTCACGCCGCGCTCGCCGACGACCGTATCGAGCCCGAGCGGCTGCGTCGCGATGAACTCCTCGAGCCGCGCCCGCCGCGCCGCCTCCATCAGCTCTTCCTCGGAGGCGCCGAGCTTGCCGTACGAAATATTTTCCCGA
>JAPSKX010000304.1 GCA_031181325.1 Paenibacillus sp. | reverse complement strand
CGCACGCGGTGCTCTCCGGGCCGGCGATGCAGCGGCTGGAGGAAGCGCCGATTCGCGAGGTCGTCATCACCAACACGATCCCCGTGACGCATCCGAAGCCGTGCTCGAAGCTGGTGACGCTGTCGGTCGCGCCGCTCATGGGCGAGGCGATCATCCGCGTCCACGAAGAGCTGTCGATCAGCAAATTGTTCGAAGATTAAAGTCGATGGTTTGAATCGGAGCCCTCTTGGGAACATTAGGTACTATGTATTTTAGCGCCTAATTTTTCAAGGGGGTTTTTTTTGTGAGCGAAACGATCGTTAGCGTGATTGCGCGGGAAGGCGAAACGAAGTCCGACCGTCGGACGAACCGGGCGAATGGCAAAATCCCGGCCGTCGTCTACGGCAAGAAGGTACAGCCGGCCGCGGTGTATATCGACGAGAAGGAGCTTGCGACGCTGCTTCGCGGACGGGCGGGAGCCGGCGGCATCATTCGTCTGAACATCCCGGCGTACGGCGAGCAGCCGGTCATGATCGGCGAAGTGCAGCGGGACAAGGTGCTGCAAAATCGGATTCTCCATGTCGATTTCCATCAGATCGACATGAACGAGAAGGTGAAGGCCGTCGTGCGCATCGACTTGACGGGCGAAGCCGTCGGCGTCCAAGAAGGCGGCATACCCCAGCAGATGAGCACTACGGTCGAGGTGCGCTGTCTGGCGAGCGCGATTCCGACCGCGATCGAAGCGAACGTCGCGAATCTGCAGGTCGGGGAGCATCTCTACGTTCGCGACTTGATCGTGCCGGCCGGCATCGAAATCCGGAGCGACGAGAACGACATCGTCGCCACGGTGTTGGCGCCGCAGAAGGAGCTGCCGGAAGCGTCCGACGGAATTCGCGACGAGGACGTCGCCGAAAACACGGCGGACAAGCAGGGCGTTTTGCAGGAATAGAAGGCGAACAGCAAGCCGCGGAAGGCCGCTTTTCCCCGTCGAATCATTCGGGGGAGGCGGCCTTCTCGTACGTAAGAACCCTTTTTCTGATATAATGGTCGTCAGATAGGCTGGAATCATCGGGAAGCGGAACGGCGGGGGGAGAAGCATGAAGTGGTTCGTAGGGCTCGGGAATCCGGGCAAGGATTACGAGGATACGCGGCATAATATCGGCTGGATGGCGTTGGAGGAGGCAGCGAGTCGGTGGGGCATCTCTGGCGGCCAGTCGAAGTGCAAAGGGATCGTGGCCGAAGGCCGCGTCGGCGCCGAGAAGGTATACTTGATCAAGCCGATGACGTATATGAATTTATCGGGCGAATGCGTGCGCGCGTTCCTCGATTTCTATAAGCCGGACCCGGCGGATTTGATCGTCGTGTACGACGACATGGATACGGAGCTGGGCAGCATTCGCTTGCGGATGAAAGGCAGCCCCGGCGGGCACAACGGCATCCGGTCGATTATCGCGCATCTCGGGACGGACCAATTCCATCGCATTCGGTTAGGCATCTCGCGGCCCGCGCCGGGACGGGATATCGCGCAATACGTGCTGTCTTCGTTCCGCAAGGAGGAGCGGGAGGCGCTCGAGGCGACGATCAAGAAGGGCGCGGACGCGATGGAATACTGTCTCTCGAATACGTTCGAGAAAGCGATGGCCATGTTCAACGGGAAGTAAGCCGAGGAAAACTTTCCGCGGTATGGAATGGAAACGCGCCTCCCGTGGCGATACTAGGAGCAGATGGACACGGGAGGTTGGGACATTTTATGACGATTCGTTACGTGTGCAAGCATTGCCGGACGACGATCGGGGAAATCTCGAACGACGCGGTGACGGAAGCGCAGCTGGGCTTTCATTTCTTGACCCCCGAGGAGCGGGGCGATATAATTACGTATAATTCAAGCGGCGACGTGACCGTTGCGCTTGTCTGCGACTATTGCCAGGAAGCGCTTCAGCATCATCCGGAGCTTTCGCTGGTTTCCAGTCCGCTGCAATGACCGGAGGGCGGCGCTTCCTTGCTACGCGCCCGAACCGGCACCGGCGGCGATATGCACGGCCTTGGCTTGTCAGCCTAGGCTTCTTTTGCTTGTGCCAGAAAGAGGTGGCCTGATTCGATTATGAAACGTCTATTAGAAGCGCTCGCGCAGGATCCGGATATCGTCTCCGTGGCGGAAGGCATCCAGGCGGGCATGAAGGAACAGCTCGTATCGGGATTGACCGGTTCGGCTAGAAGCGTACTGATCGCGGCGCTGCACGATAAATTGCAGCGTCCTATCGTCGTGCTGACGCATAATATGTTTGCCGCTCAGAAATTAGTAGAGGACTTGGAAGAGTGCTTGCCCGAGGGCGAGCTGCTCGCGTACCCCGCGAACGAGTCGATCGCGACCGAAGCGGCGGTGAGCAGTCCGGAGCTTGTCTCGCAGCGCATCCAGACGATGTCTCGCCTCGCCGGGGGCTTCCGCGGCGTGCTTGTCGTGCCGTTCGCCGGCATTCGCCGGCTGATCGTGCCGAAGGAGACGTTCCGCGAAGCGAACGTGACGCTCGCCGTCGGCGAGACCGCGCCGATCGAGGGCTTCCTCGAGCGGTTGGTCGAGCTCGGCTACGAACGGGTCGAACGCGTCGAGGGACGCGGCGAGATGAGCGTTCGCGGCGGCATCGTGGACGTGTACCCGTCCGTGCCCGTCGGAGACGGCGACGTCGCGCTTCGCATCGAATGGTTCGACGACGAGATCGATTCGATCCGCACGTTCGATCCGGTCGATCAGCGTTCGAAGGAGAAGCTGGAGCGCATCGTCATTCTGCCGTGCCGGGAGCTGTTCGCCGTGCCGCGACGTTTCGCGAACGCGGCGCAAACCGCTTCCGAGCTGTTGGAGCAGCAGCTCGAGAAGACGGCGGACCGCACGGCCAAGGATAAGCTGCGCGAGGAGATCGGCGGCGATCTGGTGCGCCTTCGCGAAGGCGCGCAATTTACCGGGATTTATAAATACGTTTCTTTGTTGTACCCGGAACGGCAGACGCTGCTCGACTACATTCCGAAGGACGCCCTGCTGATCGTCGACGAGCCCAACCGACTGCTCGAGACGACGAAGCAGCTGGAGCGGGACGAGGCGGAATGGTCGACGCATCTGCTGCAAGAAGGGAAGACGATCCCAAGTTTCGTGCTGTCGAAGAGCTACGACTCGCTGTTCCTTCATAAGCCGCTGCAGACGGTATACCTGTCGCTGTTCCTGCGCCAGGTGCCGAATACGCAGCCGCAGAACATCGTGAACGTGATTTGCCGCGCGATGCAGCAATTCCACGGTCAGATGAACGTGCTGAAGGCGGAGATCGAGCGGTGGGCCAAGACGAAATCGCAGGTCATGATGCTCGCGGGCAATAAGGAGCGCCTCGATCGGATGCGCCGCGTGCTGCACGACTACGGCATCGAAGAGCAGCTCATGATCGAAGGGAACCTGCAGAGCGGCTTCGAGCTGCCGTCGGTGCATCTCGTCGTCATCACCGAGGGCGAGATGTTCAGCACGAAGCAGCGCAAGGC
>JAPSKX010000089.1 GCA_031181325.1 Paenibacillus sp. | reverse complement strand
CGCGAACCGTGCTGCCGCTCTCCATGCTGTGCGGAGGCGTCTTACTCGTCGCCGCGGACGCGGTCGCGAGGCTGCTCCTCTATCCGGTCGAAATTCCGGTCGGCGTCTGGACGACGCTGATCGGCGGCGGCGCGTTCTTAGCGCTCGTCTTAACCAAGAGGGGAGGCGACGGACATGCTCGATCGCATCGGAGGAGGGGCTAGAAGCAGGAAAGCGGCGGCGGTTTCCCTGGCGTTAACGGTCGGGATCGCGCTGCTGTTCGTCTTGCATGTCGGCTTCGGGAAGACGTCCTATGCGTTCGGCGAAGTCGTCAGCGTCTTGTTCCATCACGGCGGGGACGAAGGCGCGAGGCATATCCTCTGGAACTTGCGCTTCCCCCGAGCGTTGATCGCGATCGCGGCCGGCGCGATGCTCGGCGTGGCGGGCGCCGTGCTGCAGACGGTGCTGCGCAACCCGCTCGCCGAGCCGGGGCTCGTCGGCGCGTCTTCCGGCGCGGTGCTGCTCGCGGTGATGTGGCTGTCCTTCGCCGCGAAGCCGCTCGTCGACGTCGTGCCGCTGCCGGTCGTCGCGCTGGCCGGCGGGATCGGAGCGACGGCGATCGTCTTCGCGCTGAATTCGAGTCAGAGCGGGAACGGAGCTCGACTCGCCCTCATCGGCGCCGTCGCTTCGTCGATGATGCAATCGGCCGCATCGCTGGCGCTTCTGCATCGTCAAGAAGGATTGTCCTCGATCTTCCTGTGGCTGTTCGGATCGCTTAACGGAAGAGGATGGGCCAGTTGGGCGACGCTCTGGCCTTGGGCGCTGTTGGGCCTCACGGCCGCGATCGCGTACGCCAGGAGGGCGGAGCTGCTGCAGCTCGGGGACGACACGGCCGTCGGCCTCGGTCTCGCCGTACGTCGATCGAGACTCGCGCTGCTGTTGATCGCCTCGGCGTTGACCGCGGCTTCCGTCTCCGTCGTCGGCGCGATCGGGTTCGTCGGGCTGATCGGACCTCATATCGCGTCGCGGCTCGTCGGCCGCAGACCGTTGTCTTTCTTCCCCGTGAGCGGGTTCATAGCGGCCTTCCTCCTGCTCGGATCGGATTGGATCGCGCAGAACGTCACGCTCCGTCTGGGCTTCCCGGGGATGGAACACTATGCGTCGAGCTTGCCCGTCGGAGGGGTGACGACGCTGCTCGGCGCGCCGTTCTTCCTGTATTTGCTCCGCAAATCGTTCACGAGAGGGGCGGGCGATCGCGCATGAAACTGAGGGCTTCATCGATTTGGAAGCTGGCGGTCTTCCGTCGGTATTACATCCTGTCCGCTTTGTGCTATTTCGGCTCCGGCCTTACCTCGGTAGCGCTGCCGGTATATGTGTACGCATTGACGGAATCCGCCGCGGTCACGTCGTTGGCGGCCGCATCGGCGGGAGCGCCTTATTTGCTGTTCGGGCTGTTCGCGGGCGCGCTCGCCGACCGTTCGGATCGGAAGACCGTCATGACGGCGTGCAGCGCGATCAGCGGTGCGGCGCTGCTGACGATCCCGGCGGCCGCGACAGGGTTCGGCGAGACGACGGCGGCGCACTTGATCGCGGCGAACTTCGTCGTTTCGACGGCATTCGTCTGGTTCGACGCCGCGAATCACGGGGCTTTGCTATCGATCGTAGGCCGCGACCGCCTCGTCGCGGCCAACAGCGTTCTCGGATCGACCGATACGCTGCTGCGCATCGGCAGTCCGGCCGTCGCGGGATTGTTGATGTACCGCTTGGGGCCGGAGTGGGCGATCGCGATCGACGGTTTATGCTATATCGGTGCCGCTCTGCTTCTTCTGCGCATCTCCTTGCCGAGCCGTACCCGCGCCGCCGCGCGGTGGGCAACGCAATGCAGCGAGATCGGCGCCGACATCCGCGAAGGCGTAAGGTATGTATGGGCTTCGACCGTTATTCGAAGTTTGACGCTGCTCGGGTTCGGCAACAGCCTCGTCGGCGGGGCGGCGACCGGACTAGCGGTCGTATATGGCGTTAGGGTGCTCGGGTTCGAAGAGACGTCGCCGCAGATGAGTTTGTTGTTTACTTGCAACTCCTTGGGGGCCCTCTTGAGCAGCGCGGCGTATCCGTATATGCGTCGTCGCGTCTATGGCGGGGCGATCACGATCGCGAGTTTTCTGTTCGGCTCCGTCGCATTGACGGGCCTCGCGCTGGGCGAAGGGCGAAGCGCGGCGTTCTTCGGGTACGCGATATGGAGCGGCTTCCATACGCTAACGGTCTTGAACGGCATCACGCTGCGCCAACAAGAAACGCCGGACGAGCTGCAAGGCCGCGTTCACGCGACAGGACGCATGATCGCATGGGGCGGATTTCCGTTAGGGTCGTTCGCCGGAGGCATCGCCGCGGAATCGTTCGGCGTGTCCGGCGTATACGTCGCGTTGTCGGCGTTGTCGGCTTGCTTGTTCGCGATCGCGGTCGCGACGCCGCTGCGTAGATACGGCCGACCCGTTCGCGCTCGCGATGCGATGCGCTCGACGATCGACCGGTGAGAGCGCATCGAGGCGACAAGAAACCCGCACGACGCGCGGGTTTCTTCGTCATTGGGGAGAAAGACGGCGAACGAACTCGGCGATCGGTCGTTCAAAAAAATGGTTGACAATGGAAAAACGGGAGATTACACTCAGCCTTAATAGTAATAATTACGAATAAGGAGGAGGTTATGTGTGAATCCATGGGGGACACGACCCATTGTATGCATCATTTTCGAAAACAGAATGGAGGGAGATTCATGGCGCATCTCGTCATGATCGAAAGTTGGGTGGGAGCCAGCGGCAACTTGCTGCCTCCGCTCCTGAAGTCGTTGGGCCATACGTACGCCTTCGTCACCCGAAAACTCGAGCATTACCAAAACCCGCTCAGCCCGGAGGCGCATCCGGTGATCCGACACGCGGAGGAAGTGATCCTCGCGGAGACGAACGACGCGGAGAACTTGATCGAAGCGCTGCGCTCGCGCTCGTTCGACGGGGCGATCACGGTTTGCGACTACTACATCGATACGGTAAGGGAAGTCGCACGAGCGTTCGGCATTCCATGTCCCTTCCCGAACGAGGTCAAAGCCGTCCGACATAAGCACTTAATGAGGGAAGCGCTGGACCGCGCGGGGCTGCCGAACCCGAAATACCGGCTTGCGAGAAGCTGGGTAGAAGCGGTCGTCGCGGCCGAAGGGGCGATCGGCTTCCCGTTGGTCGTCAAGCCCGTCGATCTGGCGTCCAGCGCGTTCGTTCGACTCGTCCGGAATCGAGAGGAATTGGAGATCGCTTATCGGCAATTGGAAGCCTTCCCCTTGAATTTCCGAGACCAAGTCCGGGAATGTACGGTGCTCCTAGAGGAGTTCATGGCGGGCGAAGAGGTGAGCGTCGAGAGCGTCTCCTGCAACGGCGCGACGACGGTGCTCGGCGTTACGGACAAATCCGTAACCGGCTCTCCGTACTTCATCGAGAACGGGCACATGTTCCCGGCGAACGTGCAGGGCGAGCTTCGCGACGAGACGGAGCGTCTCGTTCGCGCCGCGCTTCGGGCGGTCGAATTCGACCGCGGCATCGCGCACACCGAAGTCAAGCTGACGGCGGACGGTCCGCGCATCGTCGAGATCAATCCGAGAACCGCCGGCAACTATATCGTCGAGCTTGTAAAGCGCGTGACCGACGTCGACCTGCTACGCGCGTTCGTCGACCTCGCGCTCGGCCGCGAGCCGGCGCTTACGGCGAAGGAGACCGGCGTCGTCAGCGCCGCCGTGACGTTCCTCGTCCCCCCGCAAGGCGGCGTTATCGAAGGATTGGACGGCGCGGCTTCGCTCGAGGAGGACCCGCGGGTCGCGCGTTGGAAGCTCGAAGACTGCGTCGGGAAGACGGTGTCCGCGCCGATCGACAACGCTTGTTACTTGGGGCATGTCGTCGCGGAGGACCGCGAGGGGCTTCGCGCGCGGGCGTTCGCCGAAGAAGCGCTGGGGCGCATCGCGTTGCGCTTCGCGGAGAGCGAGGGGAACGGATGAGCCCGAATTCGACGTCGGAGCTGCTCGAGACCGTTCTCGCGGGCGGATTCGATCCGTCTCCGGAAGCTTGGACGGTGACCGGATCGTCTTCGATCTACCAGACGACGCAATTCCCATCTTCGCCGACCAAATACCATAACCGCTACTTGCTGATGCGCGTGGAAGCGTCGTTCGGCGCATGCTCGCACGCGCCGGAGGAGCTGCCGTTCGAGGAGGCGGCCGAATTGTCCGGAATGCCGCTCGTTCAAGCGCTGCGAGACGACAGACTTCCGGTGCGGACCGCGGCTTTAGACGCGTATTTAGGCGCGGCGTTCCCCCACGCGGCGCATTGCTCGAACGCCGTCGACATCCCCGCCGGCACGCCCGCGCAGAAAGCGATGCGCCGCGACGCGCTCATCGCCGAACTCGCCGACGTTCGGCCGGGACAGAAGGTCGCCTTGATCGGCGTCGTGCATCCGCTGATCCAGGCGATTCGCGAGCGGGGCGGGATCTGCTTGCCTTGCGACCTGCAGCTGGAAGCGACGCAGTGGGGGGACCCGGTGGAGAAGGACATGAACGTCGTGCTCGAGCAGGCCGACAGCGTCATCTGCACCGGCATGACGATCGGCAACGGCAGCTTCGATTCGATTGTGACCCATGCGAGGTCGAGAGCAATTCCGTTAACCGTCTACGCCCAGACGGGAAGCGCGATCGCGGCGCGGTTCGTCGGGGGCGGCGTGACCGGGCTCGTGGCCGAACCGTTTCCTTTCACCCAATTTTCCGCCGGGATTACGAAGGTATACATTTATCGATTCGGATCGGAGGGAATATCGTGCTGCCGCGACTGAAGCTCGACACGGATAATTTCTTACATACGAATCCTTCGATATATTTGGTCTTTAACGGAGAAGACGATCAGAGCATGGGGGATTTCCTGCTGGACGTATTCCGACAGTACGGCGTCGACGTCGGCGCCGACGTGCTCGACGTCGGTTCGGGTCCGGGCCGCGAGGTCGCGCATCTCCGTCGGGCGGGATATCGCGCGGTCGGATTGGATAATTCGGAAGAGATGCTCGAATGGGCGAGGGAGACGCATCCCGGCCTTCCGTTCCATTACGGCGATCAAATGAATTTCGCGCTCGGCGAGCGCTTCGACGCGCTGTACTGCGTAGGAAGCACGTTCTTATACAACTTCACGAACGACATGATTCTCGCCAGCCTCCGGCGCTTCCGCGATCATCTTCGGGACGGCGGGCTGCTGTACCTGGACATGCGGAACGCGGCCTTCTTCCTCACCCCGGAGGGACGGCGATGGCTGACGGAGGAGCTGGCCGAACAGCGGACGGTGAACGGGCGGGTCGTCACGCTGAAGACGCGCTTCTCCATCGACCTCGCGAATCAGCTGTTGGAACGCGACTATTGTTGGACGGTCGAAGGGATGAAGCCGATCGTCGAACATCTGCGGCATCGCTTATTGTTCCCGCAAGAACTGATCTATTACTTGTCCTCCAACGGGTTCAGGCCGCTGCAGCTGTTCGACCGTCCGGAGCCCCATATCGGCAAGACGGAGCGGGGAAGTCCGCTGCGGTTCGAAGGCGGCATGAGCGGAAGACGCATGCAAGTGATCGCGCAAGCGATACCAACTACGTAAAGGGGAACGTATGCAATTATGAAAAAGCTACTCTTCTCGCTGCTCGTCTCGATTCTGCCTGTCTTAACCGGCTGCGGGGCCGCTTCGTCGCCGGATCCCGCTCCGTCGGCGCCGGCGGATGCCGGCTCTTCCGCCGCGCCCGCGCCGGCCGCCGAAGACGTGCCCGCGGACGCAGCCGCCCTGCCGCAGGAGCTCGTCGTCGCCGGCCAAGAAATCGCGGCGTCGCTCGATCCCGTACAACCGCTGACGTCCAGCTACTTGCGAGCGGTCGGAGCGGCGGAAGCCTTGTTTCGCGTGAACAAGGAGGGAATCGTCGAACCGTCGCTCGCGGAAGGGGCGCAGCCGAAGGACGCCTCGACGTGGATCATTACGCTTCGTTCCGGCGTCGCGTTCTGGAGCGGCAAGGCGGTCGACGCCGACGCCGTCATCGCTTCGCTGGAGCGCTCCATGGCGGAAGACGCGCAGGCGCAGCCGTTCCTGAAGGATCTCGCGTTCGCGAAAACGGACGACCGCACGATCGAGGTGAAAACAAGCGTCGAGCATCTCGACGTTCCTCTCAATCTCTCTTATTACCAAACCGTGATTCATAACGTCGAAGCGGCGCATGACGCCGTGGATACGATGGACTTGACCGGAATGTATAAGGTCGTGGAATTCGCGCCGAAACAAAAGATGGTGCTCGAAGCGAACGACGGCTATTGGGGGGCGAAGCCGGTCATTCGCCGCGTCGTCCACGAGGAAATCGCGGACGGCCAGACGAGGGCGTTGTCCGCCGTCAGCGGTCGCAGCCACGTCTCGATCAACATTCCCGTCACGAGCTTGGCGCAGTTCGAGGGGAACGAAGCCGTCGAGCTGATCGCTTCCCCCGTCGCGAATACGCAGACGATCTACTTGAACTTGGATCGGCCGCAGCTTGCCGATGCGAAGGTACGGCAAGCGCTGACTTGGGCGCTCGACCGGGAGGAGCTCGCGCTGCTCGGCGCCGAAGGGCAGAGCGAGCCGGTCTCGACATGGTTAGGCTCGAACCCGGCGTTCCCGGAGGCGAAAGACGCGGTCTACGGCAAGCCGGACCCGGCGAAGGCGGAGCAGCTGTTGGACGAAGCGGGCTGGCTCAAAGCGGGAGACGGCATCCGGCACAAGGACGGCGAAGCGTTGACGCTGAAGCTGATGACGTGGGGAGGCGATAAAGCGCTAGGAGAAGCGCTGCAGCACCAATGGACGAAGATCGGCGTGAAGGCGGAGGTGCAGCATGGCGACTACAGTCTAATCCAAACGGCGCGCGATTCCGGCGAATGGGACGCATCCATCGAAGCGTGGAGCACGTTCGGCGATATGTACAGCTTGCTGGCCGGGCAGTTCTCCCCGGAGGGCGGCGGGAATTACGGCGGCTTCCGAGACGACGAGACGAACCGGCTGCTCGACGAGCTCCGGCATGCCTCCGACGACGCGACGCGGCGGGAGCTGGCGCTGCGCGTGAACGAGCGGGTCGCCGAGCTGGCCCCGGTCATCGCCCTGTTTCCTCGCCCGCATATTACGGCCGTCAGCAAGCGGCTTGTCGGATTCGAAGAGCACTTCCGGCAGTTCGAGAACATCGTCAACGCCGATCTTCGTTTCGAATAAGCGGGGGAAGGCATGCGCAGCGCCTTGCTCCGCCGGGCAATCGAGACGTGCATTACGATTTTTCTAGCGACGTTGATTCTCTTTGTGTTAATGCGATTGGCTCCGGGCGATCCGATCCGAATCCTGCTGTATTCCTCCTCGGAGGTAGCGCTTAGCGACGCTCGCCTCCTGGAGGAGAAAGCGGCGGAGCTCCGCGCGGAGCAAGGGCTCGATCAACCGATTCCCGTGCAGTACGCGGAGTGGATCGGGCGTCTGCTGCGCTTCGATCTGGGGCATTCCATCCTGACGGGGCGCCCGGTCGCGACCGAAATCGCGGAGCGGCTCCCGGCTACCGTCGCATTGGCCGCATTCGCGATGATCATCCAGACGCTGTTGGGGATTCTCGTCGGCATCTTCGCCGCGCTGAAGTCGAACGCGCTGTTCGACCACATCGTCCGCGGGGTGTGCATCGCCGCGGCCTCGACGCCCGCGTTCGTGATCGCGCTCCTATTGTTGTCGCTGTTCGCCGTGAAGCTCCAGGCGTACGAGATCAGCAGCGTCGCGAGCGCGGAGCGCATCTGGCTCCCCGCCGTTACGCTGGGATTGCTCGGCGCGCCGCAGCTGATCCGATTCGTACGTGCCGGAATGCTCGCGGAATTCGGTCAGGGGTACGTGCTGGCGGCCTTAAGCCGAGGACTGCCGAAGCGAACGATCGTTAAGCAGGCGTCCAGAAGCGCGATGCTGCCGTTCGTTACGGTCGCCGGTCTCTCGTTCGCCGGTCTCGTCAGCGGCGCCGTCGTCATCGAGTCGATCTTCGCTTGGCCCGGCATCGGGAAATACGCATTGGACAGCATACTCCGGAAGGATTATCCCGTCATTCAAGGGTATGCGCTGCTCATGGTGTTGCTTATGATCTTCGCGAATCTGCTGATCGAGTCCGTGTATGCGCTCCTCGATCCGCGAATCCGTCGGAGACGCAAGGAGGGGAAGGGAAGTGCGCAAGAGCAAGCTCCCTTATAGTTGTATTGTAGGCTTCATTCTGCTGGCCATTATCGGCGTCGGCGTCTTCGGCGCCCCGTTCATTAGCCGCTACGAGCCGCAGCAACAGAATGCGCAGGCTCGATTGGAAAAGCCGAGCGCCGCGCATCCGATGGGGACGGATCGATTCGGGAGAGATATGCTCTCGCGCACGCTGCACGGCGGGCGGACGACGCTCGGCTCCGCCGTGCTCGCGCTTACCGTCGCGCTCACCATCGGGCTTGCGGTCGGCTTGCTCGCCGGCATATTCCACGGATCGCCGCTCGACGCGATCCTCATGCGGACGATCGACGTGCTCCTAGCGTTCCCGTTCATCGTATTCGCGATGATCGTCGCGGCGTTGTTCGGCACGAGCTTCCTTCACTTGCTCGTCGCGGTCGTATCGGTATGGTGGGTGTCGTTCGCGCGCGTCGCCAGAAGCGTCGCGATCCAAGCGAAGCAAGAGACGTCTTATGCGGCCGCCCAAGTGTTGGGAGCGAGCCGGATGTCCCTCTTGCGGGGAGAGCTTCTCCCGAAAGCCGTCGGTCCGCTCCTTGTGCTAGCCGCATTCGAGCTCGCGCAGCTGTTGTTGTCCATCTCGGCGTTATCGTTCTTGGGATTAGGGGCGCAGCCCCCGACGTCGGAATGGGGCAGCATGCTGTCGGACGGTCGGGATCACTTCATGCAAGCGCCGCACTTGCTGTTAGGACCGGCCGTATGCATCATGCTCACGGTGCTGGCGTTTAACCTGATCGGGGAAGGGCTGCGCGACCGGTTAGACCCTTACGAGAGAACGGGATTTTAGGAGGCGCGGGCGGGGATGGAAAATCAGTCGGTTCTGGAAGTAAGAGATCTAGAGGTGACGTATCGGCAGCGCGAGCATCCTGCGCATGTGCTGGATCGAATCTCGTTCGATTTGCGTCGAGGGGAAATCGTCTCGCTCTTGGGAGAAAGCGGCTCGGGCAAATCTACGATCGCCAAGGCGCTGTCGGGGCTGCTGCCACCGTCGGCGCATATCGCCGGCGGCTCGCTGCGGATCGGCGAGGACGTCTTCGATTCATGCGGCGCCGCGCATGTCCCTTGGGAGCGAATTCGCGGCAAGCGAATCGGCATGCTCGTACAAGACGCGCGCCAAGCGCTGCACCCGCTCATGAAGATCCGGGAGCAATTCGCGGACGCGCTGCGGTTCCATCGCATGGCGTCCGCGGCGCAGGTTCCGCCGATCGCTTTTCATTATCTCGACCTGCTTGGATTCGCCGATCCGGAACGCGTATTGGAGAGCTACCCCTTCGAATTGAGCGGCGGCATGTGCCAACGGGTATGTCTCGCGCTCGCGCTCTGTCTCGAGCCGGCGGTTCTCCTTGCGGACGAACCGACCTCCGCGCTCGACACCGTCAGTCAACGGGACGTGCTGGAGCTGCTAAGTCGTTCGCGGGAGAAGCTCGGATTGTCCGTCTTGCTTATCACGCATGACATCGCGGTCGCCTCCGCGATCAGCGATCGGGCGCTCGTGCTGAACCGAGGGCGGCTGGTCGAAGCAGGCGACGCGCGTACGGTGCTGCGCTCGCCTCGTTCCGACTATACGCGTCAGTTGCTTGCCTCGCGCGAGCGCATCAGGGAATTGCGGCCGCCCGAGCCCCGCGCGGACGGCGAGGCCGTGTTGGAGGTCGTCCAAGTAAGCAAAGGGTTCGCCGGGAACCGCCGCGTGCTGCGAGACGTCGATCTAACGGTCCCGAGAGGCCGCATCGTCGGCATTCTCGGGGAAAGCGGCTCGGGGAAGTCGACGCTCGCGAAGTGTATCGCCGGGCTCGAAGCTCCCGATGCAGGGAAAATCCTATATAAAGGCCGGGACGTCGGCGCGATGCGAGGGGCGGAGCGGCGGCGGTTATGCCGCTATATTCAGCTCATTTTCCAGGACGCCAGAGCTTGTCTCCATCCCGGAAGAACGGCGCTCGAGCTCGTTCAGGAGCCGCTTCGGTATATGCGGATCGGGAACGGGAAGGAGCGGCGCGAGAAGGCGCTTGCGCTGCTGCAGGCGGTCGGCATCGGCGAAGAGGCGATGCATCGGAGACCGCCGCAGCTCAGCACGGGACAATGCCAACGGATCGCCATCGCTCGGGCGCTCGCGCCCGGCCCCGACCTGCTGCTATGCGACGAGGCGGTGTCCGCGCTGGATATGACGATCCAAGCCCAGATTTTGTCGTTATTGCATCGACTGCAGGAATCGTTCGGGTTTTCCTTAGTCATGATTTCGCACGATACGAGAATGCTTCGTTCCTTCTGCCATGAGATCGCCGTTATGGAAGGGG
The DNA here is from genome assembly GCA_031181325.1 of Paenibacillus sp. Classification (GTDB taxonomy): domain Bacteria; phylum Bacillota; class Bacilli; order Paenibacillales; family YIM-B00363; genus Paenibacillus_AE. The sequence continues at coordinate 7,688 of JAPSKX010000089.1, read as the reverse complement.
GAGCGATCGCGGAGGTCAGGCCTGCGGAGCGGCTTCACGAAAGCGAGCGGCCGTACACGCAATTGCTGCTGGCTTGCGCGAGCGACATCGAAGGAGCGTTATCGCGGAAAGGGGAGGAATCAAATGATCGGCACGATTCTGGAGACGATCGGCGAGACGCCGCTCGTAACGATACCGAACAGCAACCGTCCGAGCGAGGGGCAAGTCTTGTTGAAGTATGAGCGCTATAACCCCGGAGGCAGCATTAAGGACCGCGCCGCGCTGTACATCGTAACCGAAGCGGAGAGAAGAGGGTGGCTGAAGCCCGGAGGTACGATCATCGAATCCTCCAGCGGCAACTTCGGCATCTCGCTGGCGATGATCGGGGCGGCCAAGGACTACCGCGTCATCATCCTGGTCGACCCCAAGACGACCGAAGCCAATCTGGCGCTCATTCGATGCTTCGGGGCGGAGGTCATCGTGGTGACGGAGCAGGACGACACCGGCAGCTATCATAAGACGCGAATATCGCTCGCGAACAAGCTGGCGAGGGAGATCGAGCACGCGTTCCGCCCGGACCAATGCTTCAGCTTGTTGAACGGCGCCGCGCATTACCGCAGCACCGCGCGCGAGATCGTGACGCACTGTCCCGGGCGGCTGGCGGCGATCGTGGGAGCGGTCAGCACGGGCGGGCAACTGGGCGGGATTTCGACGTACTTGAAAACCTTCGCCCCCGAAGTGCGCGTCGTCGGCGTCGACGCCGAAGGCTCCGGCATCTTCGGAGGGGCTACGTCGGCGTACCGCATTCCCGGCATCGGACTCGGTTGGACGCCGACGAATTTAAACCTGGAGCATATCGACTGCGCGTATAAAGTGAAGGACGAGCAAGCGTTCTTGACGGCCCGGGCGTTCGCTCGTCACGAAGGCATCCTGATGGGACCGTCGAGCGGCGCGTGCGCGCTCGTCGCCCTGAAGCTCGCTCAGGAGTTTGGTCCGGACGATCGCGTCGTCTGCATGGTGGCCGACGGCGGAGATCGCTACGTACATACGTTATTCAACGAGGACTGGATGTCCCGTCAGGGCTTCGGGGCGGATATCGACGTAGAGGCGATCCGCCGCATGGCGAAGGAATTGCGACCCTGGAGCGCAACGCCGGCGGCGAGCGCCAATTACCGGCAAGATTTGGCCGAATGCTTGGAAGTGCCGGAGTCGACGCTCCGCCTCAACGCGGAAATCCTCGCGCGGGGGTACGAGCACTCGCAAGCGTCGCCGTTTATCGATTAACGATGGAAACCGGAGGATGACGGCACTTGACCTACACGATACGAATCGCGGACGCCGATCGGAAGGACCGCATCGCGGACTTCGTGAAGAGGCAGCAGGAACGCTTATATCCCGAGGGGACGTACGACCCGGACCCGCAAGACTTGAAGAGGTTCGAAGAGACGTACTGCGGCTCCCCGCACGCGCGCTTCTTCCTCGCGCTGAACGAATCGGGAGAGATCGTCGGAACCGGCGCCGTCCGACCGTACAACGGTCGATTCCCCTTCCTTGCCGAGTCGCTGGCGGGGGAGCATTACTTCGAGCTGGTCCGATTTTATATCGACGAATCACACCGGAGGAAGGGGATCGGCGCGGCGCTCTTCTCGGAGGCCGAGGACTTCGGCGTCGCCGTCGGCTACTCGCAAGGGGTGCTGCATACCTCCGTCTATTTGCCGGGGGGATACCCGTTCTGGATATCCAGAGGGTACGAGGATCTGTTCTGGGAGACGGACCAGATCGTTCACATGCGGAAGCGCGTTGCGCGCGCCAAGGCGATTGACAAGGGACGAGGGAAGGGTTAGCATTAAATCGTAATGATTACGAATAATGATGGAGGGATTGGATTGAGAGTCATCGTCACCTTAGCATGCACGGAGACCGGCGATCGAAATTATACGACGTCGAAAAATAAGCGAACGCATCCGGGGCGGATGGAAGTAAGGAAGTACAGCCCGAGATTGAAGAAATATACGATCCATCGCGAAACGCGGTAATCGCTTCATAGCGAACGGCAGAGAAGCATTCGACCCGGTATGGTCCGAATGCTTTTCTATTCGGGAAGGAAGGGGGGAATGCGGCGATGTATTGGCCGGAGAACCAAAGGGAACGGACGATCAGTCGACATGCTCCGAGCCGCTGCCTGCGGAGGGAGAAGGAGGTAGCGGAATGGGTCGAGTCGCCCAAGCAGAGGAGGAGGCCGAAGCGGCTTGCCCTATTCGACGGCGTTCATGTCGACGAAGAGATGCTTCCCGCGCTGCAGAACATGCGGGACATCGGCGTCGTAACCGAATTTTCCTGCGCGGGCGTCAGTTTGCAGGACGAACCGGAAGAGCATTCTCTCTACGCCTATGTAACGGTGTTCGACTCGGACCGAGCGCAGCGTTTCGTGCAATTTCTTATGCGTCGCATGCGGCACAGAATATTAATTTCATACGAGCCGGACCGGAGACGATACGACATCTCCTCGTTTTATATCGCGCACAACCGTTCCTTTTGCTATTTGCTCGCGCAGTCGGCGCTTCGATTTCCGAAATAATCGTAATAATTACGAATTATCTTGACGGAGTCCGGATTTGCGGATATGATCAATATCGGCTATAAATCGTAATGATTACTATTAAGTGTAGGGGGCTATTATGAAAAGGAAATGGTTCATCCTGCTCGCTTCCGTCGTCGCGGCGAGCGCGCTGCTTGCGGCCTGCAGCGGCGGAAGCGCGGGGAGCGGAAATGCGAGCGCGTCCAAAGGGATTACATACGCCACGGCGAAGGATATCAACGACATGAACCCGCACTTGTACACAGGGTCTATGCCGGCGCAGGGGATGCTCTACGAGTCGCTCGTGGAAAACACCGTAGACGGCATCAAGCCGCTGCTCGCCGAGTCCTGGGACATCTCCGAGGACGGGAAGGTCTATACGTTCCATCTGCGCGAAGGCGTGACGTTCCACGACGGAGAACCGTTCAACGCGGAAGCCGTCAAGAAAAACATCGAAGCGGTTCAGCGCAACGGTCAGAAGCATGCATGGATTAAGCTGTCGACCAAAATTCAAAGCGTAAACGCGGTAGACGAACATACCGTCGAACTGGTCTTATCCGAACCGTACTACCCTACGTTGCTAGAGCTGTCGATGACGCGGCCGTATGTATTTCTATCGCCGAAGGACTTCTCGAACGGGGACACGAAGGACGGCGTGAACGGCTATCACGGTACGGGTCCGTATCGGCTGACGGAGCACGAAGCGGAGCAATACGCCGTATTCGAAGCGAATGAAAACTACTGGGGCGGAGCGCCGAGCGTGAACAAAATAACGGCGAAGGTGCTGCCGGCGGGGGAGACGACGTTCCTGGCGCTTCGGAAGGGTGAAGTAAACTTCGTCTTTACGGACGACCGGGGAACGGACAGTCTCGACGTCGAAGCGATGGACGGCTTGGTCGCCTCCGGAGACTATCGACTCGTCCGCAGCGATCCGATGAATACGAAGATGATCGTCGCGAACAGCAGCAAGCCGGACAGTCCGGCGAAGGAAACGGCCGTACGCGAAGCGTTGTGGCATGCGATCGACCGAGAGACGATCGCGAAGCGAATTTTCAACGGGACGGAAACCGCGGCGTATACCTTATTCGCGTCGAACGTGAATTACGCGAACGTCGAACTGACGGAGCGCGGCTTCGATCCGGAGCGGGCCGCAAGCCTGCTGGACGAATCCGGCTGGACGCTGGACGGCGGCGGCGAGGTTCGGACGAAGAACGGCGCGCCGCTCGCCATGAAGCTGTATTACGACATCCATTCGTCCTCTCAGAAGACGCAAGCGGAGTTTATCCAAAGCACGGCGAAGAGCATCGGCATGCAGCTTGAGCTCATCGGCGAGGAGTCCTCCTCGATCGCCAACCGGAGAACGACGGGGGATTACGACCTGCTGTTCAATCAAACCTGGGGCTTGGCGTACGACCCGCAGAGCACGATCGCCGCCTTCACGTCGGAAGCCTCTTATCTGCACACGACGAGCGGAATCGCGCAGGCGGAGGAGCTGTACGGCGCGATCGAGGATGTGATGGTGTCGACGGACGAAGAAGTCAGGAAGTCGCTTTATGCGAAAATCTTAACGATCGTTCACGACGAAGCGGTATTTATTCCGCTTACGAACGGCAATATGACGATCGTCGCGCCGAAGGAGCTGCAAGGCATCGCCTTCAAGCAAACTCAATTCGAACTTCCGTTCGAAAAGATGAAGTTCGAATAGGGTAAAGATGAGCCTATATATCGTGAAGCGAACGCTGCTTGCGATCCCGCTGCTCCTGGCGGTTTCGTTCTGCACGTTCGTCCTGATCCACTTGTCGCCCATGGACCCGGCCGAAGTCGTCTTGCATGCGCAGGGCGTTCCGAAAATTACGGAGGAGCTCATCGCGCAGACGAGGGCGGAATTCGGCATGGACCGTCCTTTCCTCGTACGCTTCGCCGACTGGCTTCTGTCCTGCCTAAGGCTCGACTTCGGAACATCCTACGTTACGGGGAAGCCGGTTTGGTCTTTGCTCTGGCCTGCGTTCGTGAACACGTTGAACCTGACGCTCGTCTCGATCGCGGCGATTATCGTCCTGTCGATCGCCCTCGGCGTCGCAAGCGCCTTACGGGAAGGAGGAGCGGTCGATCGATCGGTTCGCGGCGTTTCCTTTGTCCTTACCTCGATGCCGGCGTATTGGCTCGGTTCGTTGATGATCTGGTTTTTCTCCGTTCGGCTGGACCTATTCCCGACGAGCGGAATGGAGTCGTCCAAGAGTTACGTGCTGCCGGCGCTCTTGATCACGGTCAACTATGCCGGCATCTACTTCCGAGTCGTCCGAAGCTCGGTGCTGAGCAACATGAACGAAGATTACGCGCTGTACGGCAGAGCGTCCGGATTGCCGGAGTCGACGGTCGTCCGACATATCGTCCGGAATTCGCTGGGCGTCGCCATATCGGTGTTTTGTATGGCGGTTCCGATCCTCCTCGGCAGCACGGTCGTCGTCGAGAACTTGTTCGCTTGGCCGGGGCTGGGCACGCTTAGCGTGAACTCGATCCTAAGCCGGGATTTTCCGATCATCCAAGCGTATGTTCTGCTGCTCGCCGCAGCGTTCGTATTGTTTAATACGTTATCGGACATCTTGAACGCGGCGCTGAATCCTAAGTTAAGGAATGAGTTCTAGATGGCACTCTTGCGTAACCTATTCAGCGATCGGCTGGCCGCGACGTCGTTCGGAATCCTTGCCGCGATCCTGACGATCGGCGCGTTCGCCCCGTTCTTCGCCCCGCATGATCCCTACGAGGTTCATATGGAGCTGCGGTATGCTTCGGCTTCGTGGGACTATTGGCTCGGGAACGATCACTTGGGGCGCTGCATCTTGTCCCGGATGATATTCGGGATTCGTCCCAGCGTGCTGTGGGTGCTTGCGGCATTGGTCGTCTCCGTGATCGTCGGGGCCGCGTTCGGCTTCGCTGCGGGCTATTGGAGAGGGAAGACGGATGCCGTATTGATGCGGGTTTGCGACGTGATGCTGTCGTTCCCCGGCTACGTCATGACGCTGGCGTTAATCGGAATTCTGGGCGTCGGGTTCGAAAATATTTTGATCGCGTTCCTTTTATTGAAATGGGCGTGGTTCGCGCGCATCGTACGAACCGCGGTCCTGCAATACAGCGAAAGCGATTATGTGAGGTTTTCCAAAGTTTCGGGAGTCGGCCATGCCGCCATCGTCTGGAAGCATCTCGTTCCGGTAACGCTGCCCGAGATCGCCGTCGTCGCGAGCAGCTCGTTCGGCACGATGATCCTGCAAATCTCGGGTTTCTCCTTCCTGGGACTCGGCATTCAGGCGCCGAACGCCGAGTGGGGGATGATGTTGAACGAGGCTCGCGAGGTCATGTTTTCGAAGCCCGAGTTTATGCTTGCGCCGGGCCTTGCGATCGTCGTCGTCGTATGCTGCGTCAACTTCTTGTCCGATGCGCTGCAGGTCGCGCTGGATCCGAAGCTGGCGTCCTCGGGGAGCAAGCGACGCAGTTCATTCGGAGCCGCCGCAGGCAAGCTTCGCGGAAACGAGGTGGCAAGCTTTCGCCAATGAAACTATTAGAAATCAATGAGCTGAAAGTATGGGACCGCAACACGGGGAACGTCATCGTTCGGAACAGCTCCTTCGCGGTCGAGCAGGGGAGATGTCTCGGCATCGTCGGCGAGAGCGGTAGCGGCAAGTCCGTGACGTGCAGAGCGATCATGAGGCTGTTGAAGCCTAGCATCGCGCAGTCGGGAGACATCCGATTCCAAGGCGAAAATTTGGCCGCGCTGCCGGAGACGGAAATGCGAAAACGGAGAGGCAAACGGATTTGCATGATCTTGCAGCATGGCATGCGCGCGTTCGATCCGTCCTGCGCGATCGGCGTGCATCTGAAGGAGACGTTGTCCGAGCATACCGACTGGAGCCGCGACGAGATGACGAATCGCATGAAGCGCGCATTGGAAAGCGTGATGCTGAAGCAGCCGATGGACGTGATGAACAGCTATCCGCATCAGCTGTCCGGCGGCACGCTGCAGCGCGTGATGATCGCTCTCGCCATCGTCTTGGAGCCCGATCTCGTCATTGCCGACGAGCCGACGACGGCGCTGGATACGGTATCGCAATACGAAGTCGTGGACCAGTTCCTCCGCATGCGCGAACGGCTGGGCAATGCGATGATCTTCGTGTCGCACGATCTCGGCGTCGTCCGCAAGCTCGCGGACGACGTACTGGTCATGAAGGACGGGAGCATCGTCGAGCGCGGCCCCGCCGAGAACGTCTTCGCGAACGCGCAGGAAAGCTACACGCGGGAGTTGGTCGGCGCGAAGCTTTCGGTGCAGCGACATTATCGACGAATCATGGGGGAATGACAGTGCTGAGCGTAGAGAACGTCGAGAAGAGCTACCGAACGGGCGGACTGTTCTCGAGGTCGCGGAAGCAAGTGCTGCACGGCGTCAGCTTCGAATGGAAAGCGGGCGAATGTCTAGGCGTCATCGGCGAGAGCGGCAGCGGCAAATCGACTTTGGGGCGGCTGCTGCTCGGGATCGAAGCGCCGGATCGGGGCCGGATTACGTTCGACGGGAAGCGCGTAACGGACCGTAAGACGAGGATCGGCAACATCAGCGCCGTATTTCAGGATTACAGCTCGTCGATGAATCCTTACTACAAGGTGGAGGATGTCGTCGCGGAGCCGCTGCGAGGCCTGGCCGCGTCGCGAGCGGAGGCGTTCGTTCGCGTCGAACGGCTTCTGGAACAAGTCGGCTTGAACGCATCCTTCCGGTCGAAGTACCCGCACGAGCTGTCGGGAGGGCAAGCCCAGCGCGTATGCATCGCGCGAGCGATCGCGACGCGGCCCCGATGCATCGTGCTGGACGAGGCGGTCAGCTCGTTGGACGGCTCCGTGCAGATTCAGATCCTTGATTTGTTGAAGGATTTACAGACGATGTACGGCATGGGATATATTTTCGTCACGCACGATATTCAAGCCGCCGCCTATTTGTGCGACCGGATCCTGTTTTTGCGAAGCGGGCATGCGGAAGAGATCGTCGGCGTCGATCGGTTGAAGGACGTGCAGACGCCGTATGCGAAACAATTGCTACGCAAGATCATTACATAATCGATGCGATTCGGGGAAGGAGCCGCGGCGTGCG